>NZ_JBFBIL010000097.1:0-14999 GCF_040685575.1 Kitasatospora sp. NPDC088351
CGGGGCGGTCAGACCGTTGGACGCACCGTCCTGGTTGACGGCCGAACCCCGGACCACGGCCAGCACCTCGTGCCCCAGGCGCCGGGCGTCCGACAGCCGCTCCAGCAGCACCAGACCCACGCCCTCGGCCCAGGCGGTGCCGTCGGCGCCGTCCGCGTAGGCGCGGGCCCGGCCGTCGGCGGAGAGCGCGCGCTGGCGGGAGAACTCGACGAAGGAGGTGGGCCGGGCCATGATCGCGGCGCCGCCGGCCAGGGCGAGCGTGCACTCGCCCTCGCGCAGCGCCTGGGCGGCCAGGTGCAGGGCCACCAGGGAGGAGGAGCAGGCGGTGTCCACCGTCACCGAAGGGCCTTCGAGGCCGAGGGTGTAGGAGATGCGGCCGGAGGCGACCGAGCCGGCGTTGCCGGTGCCGAGGTAGCCCTCCAGGCCGTCCGGGACCTCGGCGAGGTCGGTGGCGTAGTCGTGGTACATCAGGCCCGCGTAGACGCCGACCGGCTGCCCCTTGAGCGAGGTCGGGTCGATGCCCGCGCGCTCCAGCAGTTCCCAGGAGGTCTCCAGCAGCAGCCGCTGCTGCGGGTCCGTCGCCAGCGCCTCGCGCGGCGAGATCCCGAAGAAGCCGGCGTCGAACTCGCCCGCGTCGTGCAGGAATCCGCCATGACGGGCGTAGGAGGTGCCGGGGACGGCCGGGTCCGGGTCGTAGAGGGCGTCGAGGTCCCAGCCGCGGTCGGCGGGGAAGGGGGTGATCGCGTCGGTGCCCTCGGCGACCAGCCGCCACAGGTCGGCCGGGGAGGCGACGCCGCCGGGCAGGCGGCAGGCGGCGCCGACGATGACGACGGGGTCCTCGGCGGGCGGCACGGTGCGCGGTACGGGCGCGGGCCGGGCGGCGGTGGCCGGACGGCCGGTCAGCGTGTTCACCAGGAAGGCCGCGACGGCGGTCGGGTTGGGGTGGTCGAAGGCGAGGGTGGCGGGCAGCCGCAGGCCGGTGGCCGCGGTGAGGCGGCCGCGCAGTTCGACGGCCGTGGCGGAGGTGAAGCCGAGGTCCTTGAACGGGCCGTCGGGGCGGATCGGGTCGGGGCCGTCGCCGGCCAGCCCGGCGGTCTCCGCGAGGACGAGGTCGAGCAGTTCGCGCTGCCGGTCAGCGGCCGGGCGGCCAGCCAGGCGGCGGCGCAGCGCGGCGGCGGTCGCGGTGTCCGGGGCGCTCGGGCCGGCCGGGGTGTCGATGAGGTCGCGCAGCAGGGCCGGGACGTCCCGCGGGGCGAGGGCGTCCAGCCCTTCGGGGTCGAGCCGGAGCAGCAGCAGGGAGGTGTGGTCGGCCAGGTGGGCGGCGTCGAACGCGGCGGCGCTCTCCTGGGCGGTGAGCCGGCCGAGGCCGGGCGGCACGGGGCGTCCGTCCCCGTCGGCGGGGCCGGTGATGAGGGCGAGGCCGGGCAGGCCGTGGCGGCTGCGGTAGTGGGCGAGGGCGTCGAGGAACGCCGCGGCGGCGGCCTCCCCGGGGGCGCCGGGGGTGCCGAGCGGTCCGACGGTGGGGGTGTGCACGACGAAGGCGGACAGCTCGGTGCCGGCGGTCAGTTCGTGCAGGTTGACGGCGGCGGCGAGGGCGGCGCCGAGGCCGGGAAAGGCCGCGCCGGGGGTGTGGACGACGGCGTTGAAGCGCGTGCCCGGGCCGGCCAGCCAGTCGGCGAGGGCGTCGCGGTCGGCGAGGTCGAGGGCGCTGAGGGTGGTCTCGGCGCCGGCGGCGGTGAGCCGTTCGGCGAGTTCGGCGGCGGCCCGGTCGGCGGGGCCGTGGGGGCTGGTGAGCAGGATCCGGCGCACGCCGCGGCCGGCCACCAGGTGGTGGGCGACGGCGGCGGCGGCCGGCCCGTCGGCGCCGGTGACCAGGACGGCGCGGCGCGGGTCGAAGCGGGCGCCGGGCTCGCCGTGGGCGAGCGCGGCGGACACCCGGGCGGCGCGCGGGCGCAGCGCCACGCCGGAGCGGACGACGAGTTCGGGTTCGCCGGAGGCGACGGCGGTGGCCAGGGCGTCGGCGGCGTTCTCCTCCGCGTCGAGGTCGACCAGCAGGAACCGGCCGGGGTTCGCCACCCGGGCGGCGCGGACCACGCCGCGCAGCGCGGCCTGGACGAGGTCAGTGGCGCCGCCGGGTCCGGCGGCGCCCCGGGTGACGACGACCAGCGCGGTGTCGGCGAGCCGTTCCTCGGCGAGCCAGGCGGTGAGCTGCCCGTCGAGGGCGCGCACGGCGTCCTCGACATCGGCGGCGAGCGGTCCGGGGGTGCGCAGGCCGGCGCCGACGCCGAGCACGGCGACATCGGGCAGCGGGCCGGCCGCGGCCAGCGCGGCCGGGTCGGGGTGGGCGGCGGCGCCGAGGGCGTCGGCGAGGCCGAAGGCGTCCGCGCCGAGCACCGCCCAGGTGCCGGCGGCGGGGCGGGCGCCGGGGACGGAGGAGAGCGGCAGCCAGTCGACGCGGAACAGGTGCTCGTAGTGGCTGCCGCCGGCGGCCCGCAGCCGGGCGGGCGCGTCGAGCAGCACGTGCCGGGTGATCTTGCCGGAGGCGGTGCGCGGGATGCGCTCCGTCTCGTACAGCTCCTCGGGGACCTTGAAGTAGGAGAGCCGTTCCCGGCAGGCGGCCAGCAGGGCCTCCGGGTCGAGGCCGCCGGGGCCGGGCACCAGGAAGGCCACCGGCACCTCGCCGAGCACCTCGTGGGGCTTGCCGACGACGGCGACGTCCGCGACGCCGGGCACTCCGCGCAGCACCTCCTCGACCTCGGCCGGGTGGATGTTCTCGCCGCCGCGGATGATGAGTTCCTTGATCCGGCCGGTGATGGTGAAGTAGCCGGAGCCGTCGCGCCGGGCGAGGTCGCCGGTGTGGTACCAGCCGCCGCGCAGCGCCTGCTCGGTGGCCTCGGGCTGGTTGTGGTAGCCGAGCATCACGCTCGGGCCGCGCACCCAGACCTCGCCCTCCTCGCCGTCGGCGACGTCCAGGCCGGTCTCGACGTCGACCAGGCGCACACCCAGGCCGGGGACGGGCAGGCCGCAGGAGCCCTCGACGCGGGCGCCGGTGGGCCAGTTGACGGTGATCGAGCCGCAGGTCTCGGTGGAGCCGTAGGCGTCGATGAGCGGCGCGCCGAACGCCTCCTCGAAGGAGCGCCGCAGCGTGACGGTGGTCATGGCGCCGCCGACCAGGCACATCCGCAGGGCCGGCGCGGTGAAGCCGTCCTCTCGGGCGGCGCGCACCAGCTGCTGGTACATGGTGGGCACGCCGGCCAGGAAGGTCGCGGACTCCTCGCGGACGGCCTCCAGGACGTCCCGCGCGGCGAAGCCGTCGAGGATGCGGGCGGTGGCGCCGACGGCGGTGACGCTCAGCACGCAGGCGATGTGGGAAAGGCTGTGGAACAGCGGCAGCGGCCAGACCACCCGGTCCTCGGCGCTCAGGCCGGGCACCGGCACGTAGCAGGCGGCGACCGACCAGAGGCAGTTGCGCTGGGTGGACAGCACGCCCTTGGGCCGGCCGGTGGTGCCGGAGGTGTAGAGCATCCAGGCGGGGTCGTCGAGGCCGAGGTCGTCGCGCGCGGGGGTGGCGGGGTCGGTGCCGGCCAGGGTCTCGAAGGAGAGGGTGCCGGCCGGGACGGGGCCCTCGCCGGTGACGATCACCCGCAGGTCGGCCCGGCCGCGGGCGAGGGCGTCCAGGCCGGCGGCGCGGGCGGCGTCGGTGATGACGACGCGGGCGCCGCTGTCGTCCAGCAGGTGGGTGAGTTCGGCCTCGGTGGCGTGCGGGTTGAGCGGGACGCCGATGGCGCCGGCGCGCAGGATGCCGAAGTAGGCCTCCACCACCTCGACGCTGTTGCCGAGCAGGATCGCGGCCCGGTCGCCGGGCTGGAGGCGCAGGTCGGCGAGGTGGCCGGCGATCCGGCCGGTGCGGGCGTGGAGCTCGGCGTAGGTCACGCCGCGGACGGCGTCGCGGAACGCGGTCTTGTCCGAGCTGTCGCGGGCGTGCTCGGCCAGCAGTTCGGGCAGCGGCCGGATCAGCTCGGTGCGCAACATGCCGTCACTTCCTTGGGTCGGTTCGGTTCGGGTCGACTCGGTTCGGGCCTCGGGCGGGGGGCATTAGATTTCCGCCTGGCACCAGGGGTGGGCGGCGGCGGAATGGGATTCCATTTCCGGGCCGGATTTTCGCGGTACGGGGCCGGCGCATTGCCGGGCGGACTTTCCGGGGCGGCCGTGCGCGAATTCCCGCCGGTCACAGTCTCGTGCGGCGGGGGCTCCGGGCCGCCCCTATCCGACCCCCTATACGGGCCCTATTCACGGTGGGCGGGAACGGCGCCGCCCCGCCGGGCGCGGCGGGGCGGGGCGGGGAGGGGAGGGCGGACCGGCCCGGCCGGTCGGGCGGCCGGGTGGTCCGGGCTCGCGGCCGGTCAGTGGGCCGGGACGGGTTCGGGCAGCAGGGCGAGCAGGTCGTCGGGCCGGCGCAGCACCGCGTCGGGCCGTTCGGCGAGCAGCGCCGCCTCGTCGGTCTCGCCCCACAGCACGGCGATCGCGCCGACCCCGGCGCCCCGGGCGCTCGCCAGGTCGGTGACGGCGTCGCCGACCATGACGGTCCGTTCGGCCGGCACGTCGAGCAGTTCCAGGGCGCGCAGCACGATGTCGGGCGCGGGCTTGGCCCGGGGGACCTCGTCGGAGCCGAGCACGTGGTCGAAGTGGTGCAGCAGGCCGAGCTGGTCGAGCAGCGAGCGGGCCCGGGGGCCGCTCTTGCCGGTGGCCACGGCCAGCCGGATGCCGCGCCGGTTGAGGTCGATGAGCAGTTCCCGCACCCCGGCGTGCACGGTGACCTGGGGGGCGAGCCGGTAGCTCTCCCGGACGAAGGGCTCCTCCAGGGCGAGCGGCAGCCCCATGATCCGCATGATGTCCGGGAAGTAGCGGCCCAGGTGGCGGCAGTACTCCTCGAACGGCGGGTTGCCGTCGCCGACCACCTCCTCGTAGGCGGTGAGGAACGCCCGGCGCATCACGTCGAAGCTGTCGACGATGACGCCGTCGAGGTCGAAGACCACGGCGCGCAGCGGGGAGGAGGCGGCGAGCGCGTGGCCGTCGGGCCTGGTGGTCGGGGCGGTGGCTGCGGGCTGGTCGATCGGCATGGGATCTCCATGGGACGAGGGGCTGCCCGGACGGGTGACCGGGCCTGACGCCCCGGGGCCGACGAGATGGGCACGGCCTCCGGGGCCGGGACACGGGGCTGCTCGGGTGGAGCCGCGGCTCGGCGGGGAACGGCGGGGACGGCGGTCGGACGCCGACGACGGTCAGACGGCGAGGGCCGCGGCCTCGTCGGCGAGCCGCGGCCGCGGGGCGCGGGCCGCCGCGTAGAGCCGCTCGATGACCGAGATGGTGTGGTGGGCGCGGTTCACGGCCGCGCCGCGCGAGGCCGGGTCGGCGAGCAGGGCGGGCAGCTCGTCGAGCTGGCGCACGTACTCGGTGCCGACGCTCTCCCCGGGCAGCGGGACCTCGGTGGTGACGCCGTCGCGGGTCCGGGTGAGGCGCGGGACCCGCCGGTTCGGGCTGAAGCCGAAGGTGCACTCCAGGGTCGCGGAACCGGTGGCGCCCTCCACGGTGATCCGGGTGGTGTCGACGGGCTCGTGGGAGGCCCAGCTCGCCCGCACCGCCACCGAGACGCCGGTGTCGGTGAGCAGGAAGCCGCGGGCGGTGTCCTCGACGTCGCCCGCGCCGTCCGGCCCCTCGGTGCCGCGCCAGCCGGCGCCGCGCCTGCCGTCGTTGACGAAGTCGGCGGAGAGCGAGCCGAGCACCGACGGGAACCGGACGCCGCCGCCGAGCACGGCCTGGGCCGTGTCCAGCAGGTGCCAGCCGAGGTCGACCAGGGCGCCGCCGCCGGAGAGCCGCCGGCTGGTGAACCACCCGCCGGCGTCGGGGACACCGCTGGCACGGACCCAGGCGAGGTCGACGTGGCGGATCGGGCCGAGGTCCGCCGCCAGTTCGGTGAGGGCGGCGACGTCCGGCCGGTAGCGGGCGGCGCTGCCCGCCAGCAGGACGGTCCCGCCGGCGCGTTCGGCGGCGGCCAGCCGGTCCGCCTCGGCGGCGCTGAGGCAGACCGGCTTCTCCAGGAACACCGGGATGCCGCGGGTGAGCAGGCGCTCGGCTACGGGGGTGTGCAGGTGGTTGGGCACCGCGACGACCGCGAGGTCGACATCGGGGCCGAGCAGGTCGGCGCCGGCGAGGAGCGCGGCGCCGGACGGCACGTGCTCCGCGCCGCCGGGGCCGGGCTCGACGACGGCGGTGACCCGGTAGGCCGGGTGGGCCGTCAGGCGGGGCAGCCAGATGGTGCGGCCCGCCCAGCCGAGGCCGACGACGGCCACCCGTACCGGGGCGGCCGGCCCCCGTCCGGCGGTGCTCACCCGCGCGTTCACACCGCGGCCAGGGCGTCGGCGATGATCTGGGCGGTGTCCTCGATCGCCCGCTCGCTCGCGAGGAGGGTGCGGTGGTGCAGCCAGATGCCGTCGGCGGTGAGCGCCTCGCTGTTGGGGCAGGCCTTGGCCAGCTCGTCGACGGTGGTGTCGGGCGCGGCCGACTCCCAGAAGCCGTCCGAGCGGTAGATGGCGCGGAAGACCACGAAGGCGGGCAGGCCGCGCGCGATCAGGTCGTCGACCAGGGCGTTGCGCCTGTCCTCGCCGAGGCCGGGCACCCGGAACATCGCCATGTAGTGCGGGACGCGGTCGGCTCGCTCGTCGTGGCCCTGCGGCACCACGCCGGGGATCTCCGTCAGCAGGCTCTTGAGCAGCTTGGCGCGCTCCTCACGGACGCTGATCTGGCTGTCCAGGCGGGCGAGCTGGGCGCGCAGCACGCTCGCGGAGAACTCGTTGAGCCGGAAGTTGGAGCCGGAGGTCTGGTGGTAGTACTTCCGGTCCGTCGGCGGGCGGCCGCAGCTGTGCCGCAGGAACGCCTCGTCGTACTGGGCGGTCTCCGGGAAGGTGACGGCGCCGCCCTCGCCGGCCGTCATCAGCTTGCCGTTCTGGAAGCTGAACGCGGCGATCGAGCCCAGCTCGCCGACCCGGCGGCCGCGCCAGCGGGCGCCGTGGGCGTGCGCGGCGTCCTGCACGATCGAGACGCCCGAGTCGGCGGCGAGCTTGTCGAGGGCGTCCAGGTCGGCGATCTGGCCGGCGATGTGGACAGGCATGATCGCGCGGGTCCGCGGGGTTATCGCGGCGGCGGCCGCCTCGGGGCTCAGGTTGTAGGTGTCGAGGTCGATGTCGACCGGCACCGCGGTGGCGCCGAGCCGCTGGGCGGCCTGGGAGGAGGAGATGAACGTGAACGCGGGCACGATGACCTCGGTGCCCGGGCCGACACCGAGCAACTGGAGGGCGATCTCCAGCGCGTGGGTACCGTTGGTGACGGCGAGCGCCTTGGCGGCGCCGTGGTAGTCGGCGAACTCCTGCTCGAAGGTCTCGACCTCCTTGCCGCCCATCCGCCACCACTGGCCCTGCTCCAGGGCCCTGAGCAGTCCTTCGCGCTCGGCATCGTCGTACTGCGGCCAGACCGGGAACTCCGGGGCCGGACGTCCTTGGGCACTCATGATTCCGCGCAGCCTTTCCTGTAGGGGGGACCGTGGAACGGCACGCTAACCCAGGAAATGCGGCCCGTCACTTCCCCTACACACCCCCCTAGAAAGCCCTTGTCCTGCAGTCCGGTAGCCCTCTTCGGGGTTCGCCCGGGGAACTCGCTGCTATAACCGGAATATGAGCGAACTGCTATTGCTGAATGGCCCCAATCTCGGGATTCTCGGCCGCCGCGAACCGGAGGTCTACGGCACCGACACCCTGGCCGACATCGAGGCCGCGGTCGCCGCCGAGGTGGCCGGCCGGGGCTGGAAGGTGGTCTCCGTCCAGCGCGAGTCCGAGGGTCAGCTGATCGAGGCGGTGCAGGACGCCTGGGACGGCTCCGTCGGGGCGATCGTGAACCCGGGCGCGCTGATGATCGCCGGCTGGGGCCTGCGCGACGCGCTCGCCGCCTACCCGCGGCCGTTCGTCGAGGTGCACCTGTCCAACGTCTGGGCGCGCGAGTCCTTCCGGCACGAGTCGGTACTGGCGCCGCTCGCCTCGGGCGTGATCGTCGGGCTCGGCGCGCTCGGCTACCGGCTCGCCGCGCAGGCGCTGCTGGCGAAGGTCCCGGCGTCCTGATGGGCTTCGCGACGGGAACCCCGGCAGGGGACACCACGACGACGCGGGCCGCGGCGGCGCAGGGCCCCACGGCTCAGGCCCCGACGGCTCAGGCCCCGACGGCCGCCCGGGGCGTGCTCGGCATCGACATCGGCGGCACCAAGGTGGCGCTGCGCGCCGAGGACGGCCCGCCCGGCGGGCCGGTCCGCACCGAGGAAGCCGTGCTGCGCTGGCCCGGCGCCCGGGTGGCCGGCGTCTACGCCGACTGGACGGCGCTGGCCGGCACGGTCGCCGACCTGCGGGAGCGCTGGGAGGGCGACTTCACGGCGGTCGGGGTGGCCGTGCCCGCGACCATCGGCCCGGACGGCCGGGTGCTCGCCTGGCCGGGCCGCCCCGGCTGGCGCGGCTTCGACCTCGTCCCGGCGCTGCGGCGGCTCTTCCCCACCGCGGCGCTGGCCTGGGCGGACGACGGTGATCTCGCCGCGCTCGCCGAGGCGGTGCACGCCGGGTCCGGGCACGTGGTCTACCTGGGTGTCGGGACGGGCGTCGGCGGCGGTGTCGTGCACGAGGGCACGCCGCTGCCGGGCCCGGGGCGCGGCTCCTGCGAGGCGGGGCACCTGATCGTCGACCGCCGGGGCCCGGTCTGCGACTGCGGGCGGCGCGGCTGCCTGCAGGCCACCGCCTCCGGTCCGGCGACCCTGCGGCGCGCGGAACTGCTGCGCGGCGCGCCGGTCGAATACGCGGAGCTGCGGACCGGGCTGGCCGAGGGCGCGCCGTGGGCGGTGGAGGCCGTCGAGGAAACCTGCGCCGCGCTGGCGGCGGTGGCCGTCTCGCTCGGCGAGCTGTTCCACCCCGAACTGACCGTGCTGGGCGGCGGGTTCGCCGACGGGCTGCCCGGCTTCACGGCGCGGGTGGAGGCGCACGCCGCCGCGCTGGCCCGCCCCGGCGGCCCGGCCCCCGCGATCCGGCCGGCCGTGCTCGGCGGGCGGTCCTCGCTGCACGGCGCCCTCGCGCTGGCGCGGCTGCAGCCCGCGTCCTGAAGCCGTGCCCGCGCCCGCGCGCCCCAGTCCCACCCCACCGAGCGACATCGCACCACACACCACCGCACACCACCGCACCGACCAGCCCTGGGAGCCGAGTTGACCACGACAGAAACCCTCGTCCGCACGGACGGCGGGCTGCGGCGCATCGACGTGGAGCTGGGCGAGCGCGGCTACCCGGTGCTGATCGGCCCCGGCGCCCGCCACCGGCTGGCCGGGGTACTCGCGAGGATCGGCGCCCGCCGGGTCGCGGTGGTCAGCGCCCGGCCCGCCGAGTGGCTGCCCGACACCGGCCTCGACACCCTGGTGGTGGAGGCGAAGGACGGCGAGGACGGCAAGTCCCTCGCCGGGGTGGCCGAACTGTGCAGCCGCTTCACCGCGTTCGGCCTGGGCCGGGCGGACGCCGTGGTCTCCTGCGGCGGCGGCACCACCACCGACGCGGTCGGGCTCGCCGCCGCGCTGTACCACCGGGGAGTGCCAGTGGTGCACCTGCCCACCTCGCTGCTGGCCCAGGTCGACGCGAGCGTCGGCGGCAAGACGGCGGTGAACCTCCCGGAGGGCAAGAACCTGGTGGGCGCGTACTGGCAGCCGTCCGCCGTGCTCTGCGACACCGACTACCTCAGCACCCTCCCGCCGCGCGAACGCGTCAACGGCTACGGGGAGATCGCCCGCTGCCACTTCATCGGCGCCGGGGACCTCCGCCACCTGCCGCTGCCCGAGCAGATCGCCGCGAGCGTCGCCCGCAAGGCCGCCGTGGTGGCCGCCGACGAGCGCGACGCCGGGCTGCGGCACATCCTCAACTACGGCCACACCCTGGGCCACGCGCTGGAACGCGCCACCGACTTCCGGCTGCGCCACGGCGAGGCGGTCGGCGTCGGCACGGTCTTCGCCGGCCGGCTGGCGGGCGCGCTCGGCCGGATCGGCCCCGAGCGGGTCGCCGAGCACCACGAGGTGGTCGCCCACTACGGGCTGTCGACCGCGCTGCCGCCGGAGGTCGACACCGGGGCGCTGATCGCCCTCATGCGGCTGGACAAGAAGGCCGTCGACGGGCTCTCCTTCGTCCTGGACGGCCCGCGCGGCGCCGAACTCGTCAGCGACGTCCCCGAGTCACTGGTCGCCCGCACGCTGGACGCCATGCCGCGCGCCGCCGGGGAGGCCTGAGGTGTCCCTTCCCCCCGACCTGCCGGCCCCCGACCTGCCGACCCCCGACGCGCCGGCCGCCGGGCCGCCGATCTCCGGCCGCACCCGGCTGTTCGCGGTGCTCGGCGACCCGGTCGCGCAGGCCAAGGCGCCCGCTCTGCTCAACCCGCTGTTCGCGGCGAGCGGCGTGGACGCCGTGCTCGTCCCCGCGCACGCCCCGGCGGACCGGCTGGACGAGGTCGTGCGAGGGCTGAAGGCCGTCGCCAACCTGGACGGGCTGCTGGTCACCGTCCCGCACAAGCTGGCGATGTGCGGGCACGCCGACGAACTCAGCGACGCCGCCGCCCTGCTGGGCAGCACCAACGCGCTGCGCCGCGAGCCGGACGGCCGCTGGTACGGCGACAACTTCGACGGCGCGGGGTTCGTCAGGGGCCTGGCCGCCGCGGGGCACCACCCGGCCGGGCTGCGGGTGGCGCTGGCCGGCGCCGGAGGCGCGGGGCTCGCCATCGCCGCCGCCCTGCTCACCGAAGGAGCCGCCGCACTCACCGTCACCGATCCCGACCGGGGCCGGGTGGACGCCCTGCTGGAGCGGCTCGGCACCCGCTGGCCCGGCCGCGTGGCCGCCGCCCCGCGCCCGCCCTCCGGCGTCGACCTCGCGGTCAACGCCACCCCGCTGGGCCTGGACCCGGCCGACCCGCTCCCCTTCGACCCGGCAGCACTGGCGCCCGGCGCGCTGGTCGCCGACATCATCATGACGCCCGCCGAGACCCCGCTGCTGCGCACCGCCGCCGCCCTCGGCCTCGCCACCCACCCCGGCATCCACATGCTCGCCGAGCAACTGCCGCTCTACCGCTCCTTCTTCCGCCTTCCGGGGTGACCCCCGTTCCTCCGGAACCGCCGGAGAGCCCGGAACGGGCGGGACGGGCTGGACCCGCAGGACAGGCGGGAGAAACGGGGCACGGGGGCGTGCCCGGCGGGACGGAACCCCCAGGATCCACCGGGCCCGCCCTGTGGGGTGCCATGAGTGACGCAATGCCCCTGAACAGGTACTCTGCAGCTCCAGGTGATCATGGCAGGCTCGGTCTGTATGGCGCTGCGCATGCTCTACCCGGTCTTTCTCCGGCTCCTGGGACTGCCCCTGCTGCTCTCCCGCTCGGGGGGGGCGAAGGACGCCGAGATCCTCGCGTTACGCCACGAGAACACGGTGCTGCGCCGTCGGCTCGGCGTCCGGCCACGCCTTTCCTGGCCGGACCGCGCGGTGCTCTCCGCTCTCGCCCGGCACCTGCCGGGCAGGCTCCGTCGGCACCGCCTGGTCACCCCCGGCACCCTGCTCACCTGACACCGCCGACTGCTCCGCTGGAAATGGAAGCAGAAACCCGTGCGCACGGGACGACCCCCGGCCGCACCGAGCGCTGCAACTTCGCGCTCCTGCCGACAACCCCGACGTCATCCCGTTCCCAGCCCAGCGGATCCAGCGCCACGACGTCCTCGACGGACTCATCCACGAGTACCGCAACACCGCCTGACGAAGACCAGAGCAGCTGACGAAAACACAGTTCGGCTCATATGCGGGACTTTTGGAACCCTACAGAGTCCATCGCGGGGAACGCGAAGCGTGGCTGCCGGCGGATGGACTCCATGCGCTCGGAGACGATCGGGAAGTCCAGGTTGGTGCGGTCGGCCGACACCCGCGGGTCGGCCAGCAGCGTGCGGATCTCCGCGCGCCCGGTGACCAGCCAGGCCGCGCGGCCGTCGTACAGCGTCACCCGACTCACCGGCCCGTCGGTCGACAGGTAGCCGGACGGCGGCTGGTAGGGACACGTACGGTCCTGTGGATACGACAGCGACATGAGCGTTCCCCTGCCCGCGGGCCGAGGAGCGTCGGCCCGCGCGTCGGCCCAAGAGTCGTTCGCTCGGAGTCAACCCGCCCAGAGCGGTTGCACCGTAGCGGTGTATCCGGCTCTTCCCTCCAGCGGGCAGTCCGACACCGCACGCTGCTCCAGCTCCTGCGCCTGTACGACAGCCGACGCCGCGAGGTGCGCCACCTCGTCCTACCGCCGGCGGCGGCCCCTCCGCGGCTCCACCCGTCTCCTGTCCGAAGACCGCTGCTGCCCCGCTCTTCGACGTCCCCGGGGCCGCCGAACCTGTCGGCACGTCAGAATGGCTTGTGGCCTGGCGATGTGCTGGCAGAATCACGAACCGGAGGTAGGGCTTCATGACCCGGTACAGCATCGACCCCGAACGACACGAGCTGATCGCCACCTGGGGAACCGGCGAGGGTGGTCTCGCCACCCGCATCGGCGTCCTCCCCGCTGGGACCGGCACCTCCGTGCTCCTGGGCCTGGCCCGTGCGCTCACCCAGCTGTCCGAGGCCGCGTGGCGCACCTACACCCACCCCGCCAGCGCCGCCTCCTCCCAGGACCCCAACTCCGAGGGCTGGCGCCGCTCGGAGGAGCGAAAGGCCTTCGACGAGGTCCCCCTCGCCATCACCCGGCCCAACCTCCCCCAGAACGGCATGCTCGACGTCTCCTACAGCCCCCTCGTCGAATCCGCCCACCGCGCCGGCCGCGCCCTCCACACCCTGGACGACCGCGAGCTCACCGACGCCGTCCTCGCCGAAACCGCCACCGAACTCGCCGCCGTGGAGAACGCCGAACTCGGCGACCTCACCGGCCGCGCCCGCCAGGCCGTCCTCCTCAGCCGCGAAGGCGCCTCCCCCGTCCAGGTCGCCGCCGCCGACCGCCTCCTCGAACAGAACCCCTTCGGCCCCGCGGCCCTCCTCACCGAGATCGACCCCACCGCCGCCGCCGTCGCCGCCGCCCACTGGCTCGCGGCCGCCGCCGAGGTCACCGCCGAAGCCACCGGCCACTCCCCCACCACCCTGCTCCTCGAAGCCGACAACAGCGAAGCCCTCCCCCACGAAACCCCCACCCTCGTCCTCGAACTCCTCGAAGCAGGCATCTCCCCCTACGACGCCGTCACCGGCCTCGTACGCCACGCCCTCCACATCGCCGACGGCCTCCTCCCCGACCCGGCGGGCCTGCGCGAACAACTCGAAGACCTCGACGACGACCTCGCCGAACACACCGGCCCGGACACCGACCCCGAGGACACCGGCCTGCGCCTCACCCCCCTCGACCCCAGGCGCCCCGCCCGCGACCTCCTCGAAGACCTCCTCACCGGCATCCACGCCTGCCAGCTCCTCCACGAGGAATACGACGACCCCGATGAAGAGGACGCCGATGCCGACGAGGCGGAGGACCGGAACGACGAACAGGCCGAACAGCACCAGGGCCACGGCCGCGAACGCTTCGCCCACCTCGTCCGCGAAACCGCAACCCGCCACCGCGACCGGCTCACGTGACCGACCACCCGAACCCGACGCACCCCCTCGACAATCACCCAGGGTGACGACGGGGGGCTGGCCACCCGCTCCCCTCGGCGACTCCGCGTGACACGCGCCGACCTGTCGGCAACCGCACGTTCACCCAGGCCGTCGACGCGCGCGCCCGAACCCCGGCCGATACTACTCAGCGTAACCGCCCCAGCGTGCACGTCTGGCGTTCAATCAGGTTCGGGAATTCCGCAACCCCGGAAAGGGGCCGGAATTCCACCACCCACCGGAACGGGCCGAGCAGCCCTGCGGGCGGGGAATGAGGATTCCCGCCCCCTCCGACATTCGGAGGAATTCGATAGACTCAGAGCATCCCAGATACCTCTCGCAGCCCGGATGCCGGGGCGCCGGACGTGATCCACAAGGCCGCGAGCTGCTCAAGGAAGCCACAGGCAATCTGAACGCAGGTCAAGGGATCACACCAGGTCAGAGGCACCAAATGCCTTCGGTGGTCGCACGGTGGTCCCGTCGTCCGCCGCAGTGCGCCCGCACGGGACGAGACTGGAAGAGCCCGCACGACCACGACCCGCCGTGAAGTGATCACCATGCGCTCCTCCGCCAAACGCGGCCGCGTCTACCGCCGGTGCGACTGCCGCGACCAGCACCGCAAACAGCTCGGCGCCCGCTGCCCCCTCCTCGCCACCGACCCCCACCACGGCACCTGGACCTTCACCGTCGACGGCCACGCCGCACCATCCGCCGCGGCGGCTACCTCAAGAAGAAGGCCGCGAAAAAGGCCCTGCACCGCCACCTCGAAGGCGAACGCACCGGCATCCCCCACAACCCCGACCAGAGCGTCGCCGACTACCTCGACGACTGGTTCCACGCCAAACAGGCCGAACTGAAGCCCACCACCGCCTCCCACCACCGCCTCCCACTACCGCAGGCACGTGTACGACGACCTCATCCCCGCCTTCCGCACCATCAGCCTCGACGACTTCCGCCGGCCCCACATCCGCACCTTCGCCGACCACCAGCTCACCCACGGCCGCGGAAGGGTCACCGTCCACCGCATGCCGTGCACACTCTCCAGCGCACTCGGCGACGCGGTCCCGGCCGGCCGCCTGCACCACAACGTCGGACGCCCCTGGTCATCCGCCGACCGCGCCGCGCCGACCGCATCGAGTGGACCACCGACCACGCCGCCACCTTCCTGCGCGACGACGACGAGCCGTTCGGCACGGGGTACGACGAATTCACGGTGAAGGGGATCGACCCGATGGTCGGCCTCCTTCCCGCCGAGTCCCTCCTCACCGGCAGGCCCGAGGCGCAGCTCGC
>NZ_JBFBIL010000098.1:0-14720 GCF_040685575.1 Kitasatospora sp. NPDC088351
AACAGCGCCACCTGCGCATACGCGGTGCCCTCCAGCAACGCCGCCGCAGGGTCGGACGGATCGGCGAAGACGACCTCACGCAGCGGACGGTCCACAAACCCGTCCACCACCCCACACACCTCGTCGAACGCCGCCGCGAACACCGGGAACACCCCATACAACTCCCGACCCATCCCCAGACGCTGCGCACCCTGACCGGTGAACATGAACGCGGTCGGGCCGTCGGTCGCCTGCGTACCGGTGGTGTCGTCGTTCGCGACTTCTTCCAGGGCACACAGCAGTTCTTCGCGGTCGCGCCCGGTCACGGCGGCGCGGTACTCGAACGCCGTCCGGGCGGTCGCGAGCGAGAAGCCCACGTCCACGGGTGACAGCTCCGGCGACGCCGCCACCTGCTCGCGCAGCCGTGCGGCCTGGGCGCGCAGTGCGGCCGGGGACTTCCCCGAGACCACCCACGGCACCACGGAACCAGTGCCCTCGGGCGCAGCCGGCGATGTGGCCGAGGGTTCGTCGTCGGTTTCCGGTGCCTGTTCCAGGATGGTGTGTGCGTTGGTGCCGCTGATCCCGAACGCGGACACACCGGCCCGGCGCGGGGCGCCGGTCTGGGGCCAGGGCCGGGCCTCGGTCAGCAGCTCGACCGCGCCCGCCGACCAGTCGACGTGCGGGGACGGCTCGTCCACGTGCAGGGTCGCGGGCAGCACGCCGTGCCGCATCGCCATCACCATCTTGATCACGCCGGCCACACCGGAAGCGGCCTGCGTGTGACCGAGGTTGGACTTCAGCGCCCCCAGCCACAACGGCCGCTCCACGGAACGCCCCTGGCCATAGGTCGCCAGCAGCGCACCGGCCTCGATCGGGTCACCCAGCGTCGTCCCGGTGCCGTGCGCCTCCACCGCGTCCACATCGGCCGTGCCCAGGCCGGCGGATGCCAGCGCGGCCCGGATCACCCGCTGCTGCGAAGGGCCGTTCGGCGCACTCAGCCCGTTGCTGGCGCCGTCCTGGTTGATCGCGCTGCCCCGGATCACGGCGAGCACCCGGTGCCCGTTGCGCCGCGCGTCGGACAGCCGCTCCAGGAGCAGCATTCCGGCCCCCTCGCCCCAGCCGGTGCCGTCCGCCTGCGCGGAGAACGCCTTGCACCGGCCGTCGCGGGCCTGGCCGCCCTGGCGGCTGAAGTCGACGAAGAGGTTGGGAGTCGACATCACGGTGGCACCGCCGGCCAGCGCCATCGAGCACTCGCCCCGGCGCAGCGACTCCGCCGCCAGGTGCAGCGCCACCAGCGACGACGAGCAGGCCGTGTCGACCGTCACCGCCGGGCCCTCCAGGCCCATGGTGTACGCGATGCGACCGGAGGCGATGCTGCCGGAGCTGCCGCTGCCGATGTACGCCTCCAGGTCCTCCGGCACCTGCGGCAGCCGCATGCTGTAGTCCTGGTACATCAGGCCCGCGAACACGCCGGTCGGGCTGCCCTTCAGCGAGACGGGGTCGATGCCGGCCCGTTCGAAGGCCTCCCAGGAGGTCTCCAGAAGCAGCCGCTGTACCGGGTCCATCGCCAGCGCCTCGCGTGGCGAGATGCCGAAGAAGGCGGGGTCGAAGTCGTAGGCGTCGTAGAGGAACGCGCCCTCGTTCGCGTAGGACTTGCCGGGCAGGCGGCCCGTCGGGTCGTACAGGTCGTCGACGTCCCAGCCGCGGTCGGTCGGCATCGCGGCCATCGCGTCCGTGCCCTGGGACACCAGCCGCCACAGGTCCTCCGGGCTCCGCACGCCGCCGGGGAACCGGCAGCTCATGCCGACGACGGCGATCGCGTCGTCGGAGCCGGAACCAGAACCGGAGCCGTCGCCGGCCGGTGAGGCAACCGTCTTCCCGACGGCCGTACGCAGCCGGTCGCCCAGCGCTTCGGTCCGCAGGTATTCGGCGAGCGCCGTGGGGTTCGGGTAGTCGAAGACCAGCGTGGTCGGCAGCCGCAGCCCGGTGGCCGTGTTCAGCCGGTTCCGGAGCTGCACCGACGTCAGCGAGTCGAAGCCGAGCTCCCGGAAGGCCCGGTCCGCGGCGATCGAGTCGGACGAGGCGTGCCCCAGCACGGCCGCGACCAGGGAGCGCACCAGGTCCAGCAGGAAGCGCTGCTGCTCGGTCCCGGTCTGCCCGGCGAGACGCCGCGCGAGCGAGTCCGCGCTGTCCGCCGGCGTCCCGGCCTCGACCGTGCGGCGGGCCGGGGTCCGTACCAGTCCCTGGAGCAGGGCCGGGACGGAGCCGGTGGCGGCGCCCGCCCGCAGCGCGGCGGTGTCCAGCAGCATGGGCACCAGCAGCGGCTCGTCCACTGCCGCGGCGGCGTCGAACAGCACCATGCCCTGGTCGGCGGAGAGCGGGGCGACACCCGAGCGGGTGGAGCGCGCGGTGTCCTCGGCGTCGAGGTGGCCGGTCATGCCGCTGCGGTCGGCCCACAGGCCCCAGGCCAGCGACTGGCCGGCCAGGCCGCGCGCCCGGCGGTGGCGGGCCAGGGCGTCCAGGAACGCGTTGGCCGCGGCGTAGTTCGCCTGGCCGGGACCGCCGAGGACGCCCGCCGCGGAGGAGTACAGCACGAAGCCGGACAGGTCCAGGCCGGCGGTCAGCTCGTGCAGGTTGACGGCCGCGTCGACCTTGGGGCGCAGCACCCGGTGCAGCTGTTCGGGGGTCAGCCCGTTCACGACGCCGTCGTCCAGCACACCGGCGGTGTGCACGACCGCGGTGAGCGGGTGCGCCTGGTCGATGCCGGCCAGCAGCGCGGCCAGGGCGTCGCGGTCCGCGGCGTCGCAGGCGGCCAGGGTGACCTGGGCGCCGAGCGCCGTGAGCTCCGCCCGCAGTTCGTCCGCGCCGTCGGCCCCGGGGCCGCGGCGGCTGGTCAGCAGCAGATGGCGGATGCCGTGCCGGGTGACCAGGTGGCGGGCCAGCAGTCCGCCGAGCGTGCCCGTGCCGCTGATCAGCACGGTGCCGTCGCCGTCCCAGCCGAGGGTGTTCCCGGCGGCCGGGGCGGGTACGCGGGCCAGCCTGGCGGCCCGTACGGCGCCCTCGCGGATCGCCAGTTGGGGCTCGCCGGTGGCCACCGCGGCGCGGAGGGCCCGTACGGAGTCCTGGTGCCCGTCGATGTCGACCAGGGTGAAGCGGCCGGGGTTCTCCGTCTGGGCGGAGCGCACCAGGCCCCACACGGTGGCGTGTGCCAGGTCGTGGACGTCCTCGCCCGGCAGGGCGGCGCCGCGGGTGACGAACACCAGCCGGGAATCGGCGAGGCGTTCGTCGCGCAGCCAGGCCTGCACCAGGTCGAGGGCCCGTTCGGCGGCGGCCCGGGCCGCCCCGGCGTCGCACGCGCCGGCTCCGGTCCCGTGCGTGTCCGGTTCGGGGGCGCACGGGACGAGCACGACCTCCGGTGCCGGGCCGCCGGCCGCGTCCAGGGCCGGCAGGTCCAGCGGCGCCAGTCCCGGCAGGGCGCCGAGCCCCAGCCGGTCCGCGCCCCACACGCCCCAGGGGGTGGCGGGCCCGGGGTCGGCGAGCGTCAGCGGGTTCCAGTCGACCCGGAACAGCGCGTCGGTGAGCGCGGCCCGCGCGCCGGAGAGCTGCTCGGGGCGGATCTCGCGCAGCAGCAGCGCGTCGACGGACGCCACCGGCCGGCCGGCCGTGTCGGTGACCCGGATGGCGACCGCTTCGGGGCCCGCCGGGGACAGCCGTACCCGCACCTCGCCGGCGCCGGAGGCGTGCAGGGTGACGCCCGTCCACGAGAACGGCAGTCGCCCGTTGCCGCTGCTTCCGTCCTCCCCGGACTCGAACAGCGGCCCGAGCGCGATGCCGTGCAGTGCCGCGTCGAGCAGCGCGGGGTGGAGTCCGTAGGCGCGGGCGCCCTCCTGGTGCTCCTCCGGCAGCCGTACCTCGGCGAAGACGTCGTCACCGAGCCGCCAGGCCGCGCGCAGGCCGCGGAAGGCGGGCCCGTAGCCGAACCCGTTCTCGGCGTACCGCTCGTAGAGGTCCTGGACGGCCACGGGTTCGGCGCCGGCGGGAGGCCACACGGCGAGGTCGAAGGAGGCCGGTTCGGCGGCGGGGACGACCGTGCCGGAGGCGTGGGCGACCCAGGCGTCCTCCGCCGTGTTCTCCGCGCGCGAGTAGACGCCCACCGTCCGGCGTCCGGTGACGTCCGGCTCGCTGACGGTGACCTGCACCGCCACGCCGCCGGTTCCGGGCAGCAGGAGCGGCGCCTGAAGCGTGAGTTCCTCGACCTGTGCGCAGCCGACCCGGTCGGCGGCCTGCACCGCGAGTTCGAGGAACGCCGTGCCGGGCAGCAGGACGCTGCCGGTGAGGGCGTGGTCGGCGAGCCACGGGGAGGTCTCCAGGGACAGCCGGCCGGTCAGCAGCAGCCGGTCGGAGTCCGCCAGGTGCACGGCGGCACCGAGCAGCGGGTGGTCGGCGGCGCCGAGCCCGGCCGACGCCACATCCCCGGTTGCCACCGGGGACTCCAGCCAGTAGCGCTGCCGCTGGAACGCGTAGGTGGGCAGCTGGACGCTGCGCGCCCCGGTGCCGGCGAACACCGTGTTCCAGTCCACGGAACCGCCGGCGACGTGCAGTTCGCCGAGGGAGGCGAGGAAGCGGTCGTAGCCGCCCTCCTCGCGCCGCAGCGTGCCGACGGCGACGGCGCCCGCGGCGGCGTCCTCGAAGGTCTCCTGCATCGCCATCGCGAGGACGGGGTGGGGGCTGGTCTCGATGAACGCGGTGTGGCCGTCGGCGAGCAGCGCGCGGACCGCCCGCTCGAACTCGACCGGCCGGCGCATGTTCCGGTACCAGTAGTCGGCGTCGAGCGCGCCGGTGTCCTGCACGGCGCCGGTCACCGTGGAGTAGAAGGGGATCCGCGCGGCGCGCGGCTCGACGGGTGCCAGGTCGGCGAGCAGCCGTTCGCGCAGCGCGTCGACGTGCGGGGAGTGGCTGGCCACCAGCACCCCGGGGACCCGGCGGGCCTTGATGCCGTCGGCGGTGAGCCGGGCCATCAGCTCGTCGAGGGCGTCGGGATCGCCGGCGACCGTCACGGAGACGGGGCTGTTGCCCGCGGCGAGGGAGATCCGGTCGGCCCGGCCCTCCAGCAGGGGCGCGATCCGCCCGGCGGGGGCCAGCACCGAGAGCATGCCGCCCTTGCCCTCGATCTCCAGCGCCGCCCTGCTGCGCAGCGCGACCACCCGGGCGGCGTCCGGCAGCGACAGGGCGCCCGCCACGTAGGCGGCGGCCACCTCGCCCTGGGAGTGCCCGACGACCGCGGCGGGCTCGACACCGTGCGCGCGCCACAGCGCGGCCAGCGACACCATCACGGAGAACAGCACCGGCTGGACGACGTCGATGCGGTCGGCCGGTGGCGCGCCCGCGCCCTCGCCGAGGACGTCGATGACGGACCAGTTCAGATACGGGGCCAACGCCTCGTCACAGGCGCGCAGTTGCTCGGCGAAGACCGGCGAGGAGGCCAGTAGCGGGCGGGCCATGCCGACCCATTGCGAGCCCTGGCCCGGGAAGACGAACACCGTCTTGCGGCGGCTGTCCGCCAGGCCCTGGACGAGCCGCGCCGCCGGTTCGCCGTCGGCGAGGGCCCGCAGACCGCTCAGGAGCCCGTCCAGGTCCTGGGCGATGACCGCGGCGCGGTGTTCGAGGGAGGCCCGCTCCAGGGCCAGCGAGCGCCCCAGGTCGGCGGCGGCCAGGTCCGGGTGGGCGCCCAGGTGGTCGAGGAGCCGCCCGGCCTGGGCCCGGAGCGCCTCCGCGGTCCTGCCGGAGACGAGGAAGGGCAGCGCCGGGAGGGTTGCGTGCGGGGCCGGGCCGGCGGTGGCGTCCTCGTCGTCCGCCGGCGTCTCGGGCGCCTGCTCCAGGACCACGTGGGCGTTGGTGCCGCTGAAGCCGAACCCGGACACGGCGGCCCGGCGCGGGGCGCCGGTCTCCGGCCACTCCCGGGACTCCGTCAGCAGCTCGACGCCGCCGGACTCCCAGTCGACCATGGGGCTGCGGTCCTCGGCGTGCAGCGTCTTCGGCAGGATCCCGTGCTGGAGCGCGAGCACCATTTTGATGACACCGCCGACCCCGGACGCGGCCTGGGTGTGCGCGAGGTTGGACTTCAGGGAGCCCAGCCACAGCGGCCGGCCCTCGGGGCGTTCCGCGCCGTAGGTGGCCAGCAGCGCGCCGGCCTCGATCGGGTCGCCGAGCCTGGTGCCGGTGCCGTGCGCCTCCACCGCCTCGACCTCGGCGGCGGACAGCCCCGCGTCGGCCAGCGCGGCGCGGATCACCCGTTGCTGGGAGGGCCCGTTCGGTGCCGTCAGTCCGCTGCTGGCGCCGTCCTGGTTGACGGCCGAGCCCCGGATCACGGCGAGCACCCGGTGCCCGTTGCGCCGGGCGTCGGACAGCCGCTCCACCAGGAGCATGCCGACGCCCTCGCCCCAGCCGGTGCCGTCCGCCCGCGCGGAGAACGCCTTGCAGCGGCCGTCGGAGGAGAGCGCCCGCTGCCGGGCGTACTCGACGAACGCGACCGGGGTGGACATCACCATGGAGCCGCCGACCAGGGCCAGCGAGCAGTCGCCGCGGCGCAGCGCCTGCGTGGCCAGGTGCAGTGCCACCAGCGAGGACGAGCAGGCCGTGTCCACGCTGACGGCGGGCCCTTCGAGACCGAAGGTGTAGGAGATCCGGCCCGAGGCGATGCTGCCGGAACCGCCGGCGCCGAGGTAGCCCTCGACGTCCTCGGGCACCGTGGTCAGCCGGGAGCCGTAGTCCTGGTACATCACGCCCGCGTACACACCGGTCCGGCTGCCCTTGAGCGAGGTCGGGTCGATGCCGGCCCGCTCGAAGGTCTCCCACGCGGTCTCCAGCAGCAGCCGCTGCTGGGGGTCCATGGCCAGTGCCTCACGCGGGGAGATGCCGAAGAATCCGGGGTCGAAGTCGTATGCCCCGTCGAGGAAGGCCCCCTCCTCCACGTAGCTCTTGCCCCGGGCGTCCGGGTCGGGGTCGTACAGGGCCTTGATGTCCCAGGCCCGGTCCCCGGGCATCGGGCCGACCGCGTCACGCCCCTCGATCAGGAGCCGCCACATGTCCTCCGGGGTTCGGACGCCCCCGGCGTAGCGGCAGCTCATGCCGACGATCGCGATGGGCTCGTGGTCCCTTTCCTCGATCTTCTGCAGACGCTGGCGCGTGCGGTGCAGATCCGTCGTCACACGCTTGAGGTAGTCGCGAAGCTTGTCTTCGCTCACGGTGCTCACCGTTCAACCGCCGCTTTCTTCAGGAAAGGCCGAGTTCGTTTTCGATGAAGTCGAAGATCTCGTCGTCGGACGCCGAATCGAGTTCGGCTGTCGCGAGTTCGCCCACCGCGTCCTGGGCGTGGCCCAGCTTCGACAAGAGGTCCTGCAGGCGGGTGGTGAGTCTGGTCCGGGCGGCCTCGTCCGCGGCCACCCGCGGCAGGTCCTGCTCCAGTCGGTCGAGTTCGGGGAAGACCAGCGGGGCGGCCGCCGGCTCGGCCGGAGTGACCGAGTCCGCGAGGTGTTCCGCGATCGCGCTCGTCGTCGGGTAGTCGAAGAGCAGGGTGGCGGGCAGCCGCAGTCCGGTCACCCTGTTCAGCTGGTTGCGCAGTTCGACCGCGGTGAGCGAGTCGAAGCCCAGCTCCAGCAGCCCGCGGTCGACGTCGATCGCGGTCGGGTCGGTGAACCCGAGGACGGTCGCCGCCTGGGACCTGACCAGGTCCAGCAGCAGCCGGCCACGCTCGGCCTCGGGCAGTCCCGCCAGCCGTCGCATCAGCCCGGCGGCGGCATCGGCGGCCGTGCCGCCGCCGGCCGTGGTGCGGCGGGCCGCCGGCCGGACGGGGGGCCGGACCAGACCGCGGAGCAACGGCGGCACGGGGCCGGGGCCGTTGGCCCGGGCCGCGGTGTCCAGCCGCATCGGCAGCACCACCGGCGCGTCCAGCGTCCGTGCCGCGTCGAACAGCGCGGCGCCCTCGGCGGAGGAGAACGCGACGATGCCGCCGCGGGCCAGCCGCGAGAGGTCCGCGTCGGCCAGCTTTCCGGTCATGTCGCTGCGCTGCTCCCACAGCCCCCACGCCATCGACTGGACGGGGAAGCCCTGGGCGCGGCAGTGGGTGGCGTAGGCGTCGAGGAACGCGTTCGCCGCCGCGTAGTTGCCCTGGCCCATGCCGCCGAACGTGCCGGCGATGGAGGAGAACAGCACCAGGGCGGAGAGCCCGAGGCCGCGGGTCAGTTCATGCAGGTTGACCGCCGCGTCCACCTTGGGACGCAGCACCCGGTCGACCCGTTCGGAGGTGAGCGAGCCGACGACGCCGTCGTCCAGCACGCCGGCGGTGTGCACGACCGCGGTGAGCGGGTGCGCGGCGCCGACGCCGGCCAGCAGCCGGGCCAGGTCCGCGCGGTCCGCGACGTCACAGGCGGTCAGGGTGACGTCGGCGCCGAGCGCCGTGAGTTCGGCGCACAGCTCCTTCGCGCCGTCGGCCTCCGCGCCGCGCCGGCTGGTCAGCAGCAGATGGCGCACGCCGCACTCGGCGACCAGATGGCGTGCCATCACGCCGCCGATGACACCGGTGGCACCGGTGACCAGCACCGTGCCGGCGCCCCAGCCAGCGGCCGACGGCTCGGCGGGGCCGGGCTGCGCGGGTACGCGTGCCAGCCTGGCGGCCCGTACCGAGCCGCCGCGCAGTGCCAGCTGCGGCTCGTCACCGGCGAGTGCCCGCAGCAGCGCGGGCAGGCTGTCCGGGGCCGTCGCGTGGTCGGTGCCTTCGACGTCTTCGGTGCCTTCGGTGCCTTCGGCGTCGAGGTCGACCAGGACGAACCGGTCCGGGTTCTCGGACTGTGCGGAGCGGACCAGTCCCCAGACCGCGGCGTGCGACAGGTCGGTCACCTGCTCGCCGGGCCCTGCGGCAACGGCGCCGCGCGTGAGGAAGACCATCCGCGACGCGGCGAACCGCTCGTCGGCCAGCCACCCCTGGACCAGCCCCAGCGCCCGGTCGAGGGCCGCGCGCACCGATGCGGCGAGACCCCCGGCCCCGGCGGACTCCGAGGGGTGCGCGGACTGCGGCGGGCAGGTCACGAGTACGACCTCGGGCGGTGCCGCCAGGTCCGTGGCGGCTGCCAGGGCGTCCAGGTCCGGGTAGGCCCGCAGCCCCGGTCCGGCCGCCACGCCGAGGCCGTCGTCACCGATCAGGGCCCAGCCCGTCGTGGCGGTGGGTGCGTCGGTGTTCGGCTGGAGCTCGGTCCAGTCCAGCACGTACAGGGAGTTGTCCGTGGCGGGAGTGCCCAGCTGTTCGGGCCGCGCCCGCAGGGCGAGCGAGTCGATGGTCGCCACCGGCCGGCCGATCGGGTCCGACAGGGTCAGCGACACCGTGTCGGAGCCGACGGGAGTCAGCCGTACCCGCATCTCGCCGGCGCCCGAACCGTGCAGCGTGACTCCCGCCCAGGAGAACGGCAGCTTTCCTCCGCCGAGTTGCAGCGACGGGCTGAGGGCGATGCTGTGCAGCGCGGCGTCGAGCAGGGCCGGGTGCAGTCCGTACGCACTGGCGGGCGCCTGCTGTTCCTCGGGGAGCCGCACCTCGGCGTACACGGCGTCGCCGGCCAGCCAGGCCGCCCGGATGCCCTGGAAGGCGGGGCCGTAGCCGAAGCCGCCCTCGGCGAAGCGCTCGTACAGATCGCCGACCTCGATCGAGGTGGCGCCTTCCGGCGGCCAGACGCCTTGCAGGTCGTACGAGCCCTCCTGCGCGCCCACACCGACTTCGCCGCTGGCGTGGCGGGTCCAGGGCTGGTCGGGGTCGGTGTTCTCGGGTCGGGAGTGGATGGTGATCGGGCGGGTGCCGTTGTTCTGGGGGGCTTCCGCGGTGATCTGGAGGACGATGCCGCCGTGTTCGGGGAGTACCAGGGGTGCTTCCAGGGTGAGTTCTTCCACCCGGTCGCAGCCCACGCGGTCGGCGGCCTGGACGGCGAGTTCCAGGAACGCGGTGCCGGGGAAGAGGATCGCTCCGGAGACGGCGTGGTCCGCGAGCCATGGCTGTGACTGGACGGACAGTCGTCCGGTCAGGACGAGGCGGTCGCTGTCCGCGAGGGGGAGGGCCGCGCCGAGCAGTGGGTGTCCGGCGGTTCCCAGGCCCGCCGAGGTGAGGTCGCCGGTGGCGGTCGGTGCGTCGAGCCAGTAGCGGTCGCGTTGGAAGGCGTAGGTGGGCAGGTCGACCTGGTGGGGGTTGTGTCCGGTGAAGTAGGCGTTCCAGTCGATGGTGAGGCCGAGGGTGTGCATGCGGGCCAGGGCGGTGACGGCGGTTTCCTCTTCGGGGCGGTCCTTGCGCAGGAGGGGGATGAACTGTCCGTCCTGGACGCAGGACTGGCCCATGGCGGTGAGGACTCCGGCGGGGCCGAGCTCGACGAAGCGGGTCACTCCGCGGGTGCTCAGGGCCGTCATGCCGTCGTGGAACCGCACCGATTCACGGACGTGACGTACCCAGTACTCGGGCGAGCAGAGCAGTTCCGGTGCGGCGATGTCGCCGGTCACGTTCGACACCAGGGGGATGCGCGGCTCGTGGTACTCAAGTCCGTTTGCGATGTGCCGGAACTCTTCCAGCATCGGTTCCATGCGGGGGGAGTGGAAGGCGTGGCTGACGCGCAGCCGGGTGGACTTCCAGCCGCCGGCGGCCACGACATCGAGGACGGTGTCCTCGTCCCCGGAGAGGACGGTGGAGGTGGGGCCGTTGACGGCGGCGACCGCGACGCGGTCCTCATAGCCGGTCAGGAACGGCAGAACGTCCTCTTCCGGGGCGATGACCGAGACCATGGCCCCGCCTGTGGGGAGGGCCTGCATCAGGCGACCGCGAGCCGCCACCAAAGCACAGGCGTCCGCGAGGGACCACACCCCGGCGACGTGGGCTGCCGCGAGTTCGCCCACGGAGTGCCCGACCAGGAAGTCCGCCCGCACACCCCAGGACTCGACCAGACGGAACAGCGCCACCTCGACGGCGAACAACGCCACCTGCGCATACCCGGTGCCCTCCAGCAACGCCGCCGCAGAATCCGACGGATCCGCGAAGACGACCTCACGCAGCGGACGGTCCACAAACCCGTCCACCACCCCACACACCTCGTCGAACGCCGCCGCGAACACCGGGAACACCCCATACAACTCCCGACCCATCCCCAGACGCTGCGCACCCTGACCGGTGAACATGAACGCCGTCCGGCCAGGCACGGGCCGCGTGCCGTCGCTGTGGTCGTCGGCCAGGCCCTCCAGGCCGCGCAGCAGTTCCGCGACGTCGCGTCCGGTCACGGCGGCGCGGTACTCGAACGCCGTCCGGGCGGTCGCGAGCGAGAAGCCCACGTCCACCGGCGACAGTTCCGGCGACGCCGCCACCTGCTCACGCAGCCGCGCGGCCTGGGCGCGCAGTGCCGCCGGGGACTTGCCCGACACCACCCACGGCACCACGGAAGCGCTGTCCGGTGCCGCAGGGGCCGCGCTCTGGGGCTCGTCGTCGGTTTCCGGCGCCTGCTCCAGGATCAGATGGACATTCGTGCCGCTGACGCCGAACGCCGACACGCCCGCTCGGCGCGGCGCGCCGGTCTGGGGCCAGGGCCGGGCCTCGGTCAGCAGCTCGACCGCGCCCGCCGACCAGTCGATCTTCCCGGAGGGCTCGTCGGCGTGCAGGGTGCGGGGCAGCACGCCGTGCCGCATCGCCATCACCATCTTGATGACGCCGGCCACACCGGAAGCGGCCTGCGTGTGACCGAGGTTGGACTTCAGCGCCCCCAGCCACAACGGCCGCTCCACGGAACGCCCCTGACCGTACGTCGCCAGCAGCGCGCCCGCCTCGATCGGGTCACCGAGCGGGGTGCCGGTGCCGTGTGCCTCCACCGCGTCCACATCCGCCGGTGAGAGCCCGGCGGAGGCGAGCGCCGTTTGGATGACGCGCTGCTGCGCGGGCCCGTTCGGGGCGGTGAGGCCGTTGCTGGCGCCGTCCTGGTTGACGGCGGAGCCACGGATCACGCCGAGTACCCGGTGCCCGTTGCGCCGGGCGTCGGACAGCCGTTCCAGCAGGACCATCCCGGTGCCCTCGGCCCACCCGGCGCCGTCCGCCTGCGCGGAGAACGCCTTGCACCGGCCGTCGGGGGCCATGGCCCGCTGACGGCTGAACTCGATGAAGCTGTCCATGGTGGACATCACGACCACACCGCCGGCCAGCGCCATCGAGCACTCACCCTGCCGCAGGGACTGCGCGGCCAGGTGCAGCGCGAGCAG
Source organism: Kitasatospora sp. NPDC088351 (assembly GCF_040685575.1). NCBI lineage: Bacteria > Bacillati > Actinomycetota > Actinomycetes > Kitasatosporales > Streptomycetaceae > Kitasatospora > Kitasatospora sp. NPDC088351. The sequence continues at coordinate 12,244 of NZ_JBFBIL010000098.1, forward strand.
CGAGGACGAGCAGGCCGTGTCCACGGTCAGCGAGGGTCCCTGCAGACCGAAGGTGTAGGACACCCGCCCGGAGGCGACGCTGCTGGCGCTGCCCGTCGCGAGGTAGCCCTCGAACTCCTCGGGTGCCTGCTGGAAGCGGGACCCGTAGTCGTTGTAGCTGGCGCCGATGAACACGCCCGCCTCGGTGCCCTTCATCGACGCCGGTGCGATGCCGGCCCGTTCGAAGGCCTCCCAGGAGGTCTCCAGCAGCAGCCGGTGCTGCGGGTCGATCGCCAGCGCCTCACGCGGCGAGATTCCGAAGAACGTCGGGTCGAAGTGGTCGGCGTCGTAGAGGAATCCGCCGCCGCGCGCGTAGAAGGTGCCCGGCTTGTCGGGGTCCGGGTCGTAGCGGCCCTCGATGTCCCAGCCCCGGCCGGTGGGGAAGTCGGAGACCGCGTCGCGGCCCTCGTCGATCAGCTCCCACAGCTCCTCGGGGGTGGTCACGCCTCCGGGGAACCGGCAGCTCATCGCGATGATCGCGATCGGGTCGTCGTCGACGGGCGCGGCGCCGGATACCGGCTCGGGCGCGGCGGGCCGGGTGCCGATCAGCTCGGAACGCAGGTGCTGGGCCAGCGCGGTGACCGACGGGTAGTCGAAGACCAGGGTGACCGGCAGCCGCATGCCGGTCGCGGCCGACAGCCGGTTACGCAGGTCGACGGCGGTGAGCGAGTCGAAGCCCAGCTCGCGGAACGCCCGGCCCACCTCGACGGATTCCGGGTCGGTGTAGCCGAGTACGGCGGCCACCTGGGCACTGACCAGCGCCACCAGGGCCTGTTCGGCGTCGCCGTCCGACAGGCCCGCCAGCTGCTGTGCCAGCGGGGAGTCGTCGCCGCTGGTGCCGGTCGCCGCGGCGGATCCGGTGGCGGCGCCGAGGACGCCGCGCACCTCGGGCAGCTCGCTGAGCACGGGCGCCGTGGGGCCGGTGGGCGAGGACGCCGTCAGCCGCTCCCAGTCGATGTCGGCCACGGCCACGAACGGGTCGCCCAGGTCGAGGGCCTGCTGGAGTGCGGCGATCGCCGACTCGGGCTCCATCGCCGGCATGCCGTTCCTGCGCAGCCGCGCCTCGGTGGCGTCGTCGACCAGACCGCCGCCGGCCCAGGGGCCCCAGGCGACGGCCGTCGCCGCCAGGCCGGCGGCGTGGCGCTGCTGCGCCAGGGCGTCCAGGAAGGCGTTCGCCGCCGAATAGCTGCCCTGGCCCGGGCCGCCCAGCGTGCCCGCGAACGAGGAGAACAGCACGAAGGCGGTCAGGTCCCGGTCCTTGGTCAGCTCGTGCAGGTTCAGCGCGGCATCCACCTTGGGACGCAGTACGGTGCGGGCCCGGTCCGCGGTGACGGTGTCGATGACCCCGTCGTCCAGGACACCGGCCGTGTGGAAGACCGACCGTACGGGGGAGCCCGCGGCGTCCAGGCGGTCGAGCAGTGCGGTGAGGGCGTCGCGGTCGGTCACGTCGCAGGCGGCGAGGGTGACCCGGGCGCCGAGTTCGGTGAGTTCGGCCTTCAGCTGCTGCGCGCCGGGGGCCGCCGGTCCGCTGCGGCTGGCGAGTACCAGGTGCTCGGCGCCGCCGCGGGCCAGCCACCGGGCGACGTGACCGCCGAGGCCGCCGGTGCCGCCGGTGATCAGCGCGGTGCCCTGGGGTTGCCAGGTTCCGTGCTCGGTCCCGCTCGGCGTGGCTCGGACGAGTCGCCGGCCGAAGGCCGCGGAGGGGCGGACCGCCACCTCGTTCTCCGCGTCGGCCCCGCCTGCCAGTACCACGGCCAGCCGTGCCGCGGAGGCGGGGTCGAGGGCCGGGGGGAGGTCGATCATGCCGCCCCAGCGCTGGGGGTACTCCAGCGCGGCGATCCGTCCCAGGCCCCAGACCATGGACTGGAGCGGGTCCGCGACGGATTCCGGCCTGCCGGTGGTGACTGCGCTCCGGGTGGCGAGCCAGAGCGGCGCGTCGGTGCCCGCGTCGCCGAGGGCCTGGATCAGCGCCAGCGTGTGGGCGAATCCGGCGGGAAGGCCAAGGCAGCCCGGGTGCGGGCCTTCGGCCAGTGCCAGGAGGGAGAGCACTCCGGCGGGGGCCGTGCCGTCCAGCGTCTGCCGGATGCGGGAGGCGAGTGCCTCGCGGTCGGCGTCGGCCGCGCCGACCTCCAGGGGCAGCAGGGTCATGCCCTGCCGGGTGAGGGCATCGACCACCGGGCGTGTATCGGGCCGGTCGGCGGGTGTCACCAGCAGCCAAACCCCCGAGGGGGCGGTGGACTTGATCTCCGGCAGTGGTTTCCAGGTGATTCGGTAGCGCCAGGAGTCGGTGAGTGCCTGTTCGCGGCTGCGGCGTCGCCAGGAGGCCAGGGACGGTAGCAGTGGCGTCAGTGGGTCGGGTCCGTCGAGTTCGAGGGCTGTCACGAGTGAGTTCAGGTCCTCGCGTTCGACGGCTTCCCAGAACGCGGTCTCCACCGGGT
>NZ_JBFBIL010000099.1:0-14314 GCF_040685575.1 Kitasatospora sp. NPDC088351
CGGTGTTCGGGAAGGTGCGGGACTTCGCGAAGGTGCGTGGCGACACGACGGCCGGGCTCACACGCGAGCAGAAGGGACGCTTCGTCGCGCTCTGCCGGCTCGCGCAGGTCCACAAGTACATCGAGGACCCGAAGCCGAGCTACGTGGCGGACTGGGACGCACTGCCAAAGTCGCAGAAGGAAAGCGGCGCCGACATCTTCGAGGCGGTCGAACGGATGGCCTGACGCCTCACCGCCCGGGATGCGACGGCCAGGTTTCCGTCCGACGCTGCGAGCGGCCGGAACCGGTGCCGCACGGGGTAGGCTGCCGCGCGGCCCGTGCCTGCTGGCACAACCCGGCTCGGGCAGCAAAGTTGGCGTTGCTGCCGACCCACGGAAAGGAATGGGTGGTATGTCCGTTTCACTGAAAGTTGCACAGATCGGGCAGTCGGCCAGCTAAAGTCCCAGGTCAGCAAGACTGCTCCCCGCGCGTGCGGGGTTGGTCCCCCGGCCGAGATCAAGACATGGACCGGCTGATCCTGCTCCCCGCGCGTGCGGGGTTGGCCTCACCGGTTCGGGTCCGGTTCCGGGCACCAATCTTCATATAGGTCCTGACCTGCTGGAACGGCCTGAGGTTCGCGGGACGTGTTCCCGCCGCGGGAACACGGCGGGAACACGCGCGTCCCGTCATGGCGAGCGTTCACCCAAGGAAAGAACCGGGCCTGCGAGATCACCGGCTACCAGGTGAAACGGTGCCTCGGCTGGCTCGGCGGCCCGGACCTTCCTGCGGAAGGTCCGGGCCGCGCTGCGTGCAGTCAGCGGAGCGTGCGCACCATGACGGCGTACCGGGGCGAGTCCGCGAAGGGCTGCCGGAAGCCGACCGGCTTGTAGCCCCAGAACTCGTACAGCTTCTGCACCTTGGGGTGGTCGGGGTCGACGAGGAGCACCGCCAGGGCCTCGGGCCGGTCGTCGATCAGTGCCGACTGGAGCTGCTCGGAGACTCCGGCCTTGCGCCAGTTCGGGCGGACCATCACCGAGACGGTCGCGGACGATCGCGGTGAGCGCATGGAGCTCGGCCGGCCCATAGAACGCGAACCAAGACGGTCGTGCTTCGCTGTTGCGGGCGCCGAACGTCCCAGCGGGCAGCGCCCGCCCGCTCAGGGAGTGATCGGGCGCCACATGGAGACGTAGCGGGGAGAGTCCGGGTACGGCTGCATGATCCCCATCTCGGTGTAGCCCCACCGCTCGTAGAGGGCCCGGACCTTCGGGTGTTCCTCATCGACCAGGAGGTTCGAGCGCTCCTCGACCCGGTGGGAGAGCAGTTCCCCGTGCAGCGTGCGGGCGGTGCCGGTGCCGCGGAAGTCCGCACGAACCATCACCTCGCACAGCGCGAAGGTGCGGGTGTCGTGCTCTGTGAGGTCGACGCCCGGGACCGTGCTGACGAGTCCGGCCCACCGGTATTCGGCGGTCCGGGCGAAGCCGTAGGCGTAGCCGATGGGGGCGCCGTCGACTTCCCCGAGCGCGCAGCCCCAGCGTGGGGCGTCGGCGTGGCGGTGGAGGCGGTCGGTGAACCGCTCGACGGAGAAGAACGGATCGGTGGCGGCCTCGGCGGCGTAGATCTCGGCGTAGAGGTCGAGCAGCAGCGACTCGATGGCCGGCAGGCTCTCGGCGGTGTGGTAGCTGACGGTCAGGGTCTTGGGCTCGGCGGTCACAGTGCTGCTCCTGTTCCTTATGAGGCGGCGGTGACGGTGTCGTAGCGTTCCACGAAAGCGGCGACGTCGGGAAGGTCAACCTCGGCCATCTTCTCCTTGACCTGGCCGAGGTGGACGGCCCAGCGCGGGCAGTTCACCGACGGGTAGAGGTCCAGTGCCTCGCCCGCCATGCTGACGGCCTGCTCGACCTGGCCGTCGGCGAGGTAGCACTCCGAGAGGTGGACCGCGGTCGCGAATTTGTTCCTCCGGAACCCGGGGTCGAGGAGCTTCATTGCCTGCTCCTCCTGGTGCGCTGCGCGGTCCGGCTGTTTCAGGTCCATATACGACATCGCTGCCGCGGCCATCACTTCCCCCGGGCCGACGAAGGCGAGCCAGGCGTCGGCCGGCGCGGTGCCGATCCGGTCGAGGGCGGTCTCGGCGCGGGCAAGGGCGGTGCCGCACTGGGCACCTTGCCCGGAGGCGGCGTAGCCGAGCGCCAGGCGGCCGTGCAGGAGGGCGCTGAGGCGGTGGTCCCGCGCGTTGCGGGTGGCGTCGAGGGCGAGGCGTGCGATGGTGATGGTCTCGGTCACCCTGCCGAGCGCCCATGACTGCCGGGACATGTACGCCCAGATGCGGGCCTGGAGCTGCTTGTCGTCGGCGAGGAGAGCGGCGCGAAGGCCGCTGTCGAAGTTCTTGCCGGCGCGGTCCTGGTCGCCGCTGTCGAAGGCGAACCATCCGGCCGAGGCCCGGAGTTGGCCGATGACTTGATACAGGGATTTCTCGACGCGGGGCCCGTACAGGCAGTTGCCCATGGCGTCTTCGATCTGCTTGACGAACGACTCCGCGATGCCGGCCAGTTGCTCACCGCCGTAGAGGTCGTCTACGGCGTGCAGCTGGTCGATGCTCTCCCGGATGCGTTCGACGTCGCTCGCTCCTATGCGCCCGGACGTTGGGAGCGGGGCGAAGGCGAAGCTGAGCAGGTTGCCAGTTGCGGCGATCATGAAGGAGCGACGGAGCACGTGGTCCTCCTCAACGGTGGTCTCTACCAGCAGCGTAGAGCCTGAATCGAACCCGGCAAGCTGCTGTGATCTTTTATCCGAAAGAGTGAAGCCGAGCTGACCGCTGGCCAGCTTGAAGACGTCCATGAGGCCGACAAGGTAGTGGGTGTGCGGCTGAGTGGTCTCGCCGGACAGCCACCGGCGGACGTGCCTACCGGTGGCGCTGCCCGGTCGCCCGAACCGCTTCTCCCCGGCGGCGTTGACGGCCTTCGCCAGGTCTTCCGCCGACAGCTCCGTCTGCTTCATGAGGGCCTTGAGCACGTAGTTCGGTCGGAAGGTTGCCATCGGCGCTCCTCGGTCCGGTGAGGCGACCCTTCTCGCCCCCGCTGGCCGTCAACCCCTCGGAAATGTCCGGGGTGCATGAAGACGGCAGCCACAGAATGGCCTATCCCAGCTTGTGTGACCACCGGTTCACTGAATGTCAGCACCCGGTGGACCGCGGGAGTTTGGCTCTCTCGGCGAACCGGACTGCTGCTCCGCGCCTCCGCGACGATGCGGCGGTGCGGGCCTGCGCCCCATCACGGAGTCCTGACGGACTCTGCGGCGGCGCGACCACACACCGACGCTGCCGGCTCCGGCAGCAGCCACCCAGGAGGGACAGCCCATGAGCGACGGCAACAACAACCACGCCACCGACGGCGACGACAGCGGCAACCACGACGAGAACAACAGCGGCGACGAGTAGCCGAGCCGAACACAGGGGCTCCCGGGCACACAACCCCTTCACCGGTGCCCGGGAGCCCTGCCTCCCTCGCGGAAGAGTCAGCGCCACAGCGCCGGCGCGCGTCCCCCGACGTGATCGACCGGCAGCTCCGGGCAGGCGGCCCGCTTGAGCGTCACCGCGGCCCGGACTTCACAGCGGCGCATCCGAGCTCTACCGAGCTGCCGCCGGCCCTGATTCCCCCGACGGGCCGGGCGCGGCGTCCGACTGTCGTCCACAGGAGCACCCCCATGCGCACCCCCGCCGTCATCTACCTGTGTTCCAGCGAAGACCTCACCCGCCGCCTCGCCGCAGGGAGGCCGTGATGAAGCCCGCCCGCGGTCTCGTCGAGCGGGTGACGATCGACGCGACCGCCTCCGAACTGGAGAAGCGACTGAGCAGCATCCCCGTCGTGCGCCGCATGCTGCGCGCCGCCCTGGTGCGCTGGGGCGTAGGAGACGACGACCGCGATGACGTGCTGTACGTGGCGGTCGAGCTGGTGGCCAACGCGGTGCGGCACAGCCCGCCGGGCATGCACCACGTCTCCCTTTACCTGTCGTCGAACGGGGGCCGCCTCGTCGTGACGGTGCCCGCGCCGCGCTGAAGCGGGCCGACGCGATCATGGATGACGCCCAGGTGTGCTGGCCGCCGGATGAGCAGACCCTCAGCGTGCTCACCGACCTCGCCGAGGAACTGTTCGGCCACCTCCTGCTGCTCGTCGCCGCCGTCGACGCGGACTATGTGCCGCTGCCGTCGGGTGCGCGGCTGCGGCTGATCGTCGACGGGTCGGCGCGCGTCGCCGGCGCCCTGCCGGCCCGCCCCGCCCCTCCTCCTGACCCCCTTAGGCCGTGTCGTGATCGTGGGGCTGTCCGTGCTTCTCGCTCTTCCCAAGCCGCACCAAAGAAGTGGAGTTCAGTGTGATCGCACCCACCGTGTTCCCCTCGTTCCAGCATGCCTACGTCTCCGCCCTGCGGCACGTCACCGGGACCTACGAGTTCGTCAACTCGGCTCGGGGCAACGACAGCCACGAGATCATCGGTGCGAGCTTCCGGCTCACCGACCCCCGCCAGCGCGCCCTGTACCTGACGAGCCGGCCCGTCAACCCCGTGTACCACTACGCGGAAGCGCTCTGGTACCTGGGCGGCATGCGGAACCTCGACCTGATCGGGCACTACGCGAACCGTCGCCGGGCCGACTCGCGTGACGGCGTGACCATCGACGGCTCGTCCTACGGGGCGCGGATCTTCGCTCCCCGGCCGGACGGTGCGTCTTCCGCCTTTGACCAGGCGCTGGAGCTGCTGAAGGCCGAGAAGGACAGCAAGCGGGCCTACATGCCCATCTTCGAGGCCCGGGACCTGGACGGGATCGGCCACCCTGACCTGCCTTGCCTGGTCGGCCTTCACCTGCTGGCCCGTGAGGGCTACCTGCACATGGTCACCTACATGCGCGCCAACGACGCCAACCGCGGCATGGTCTGCGACGTCTACTCCTTCACCCTGATCCAGGAGTTCGCCGCCGCCCTGCTCGGGCTGCGCCTGGGCTCCTACACGCACCACGTGGGCTCGATGCACGTCGGCATCCGGGACCTGGAGCGCGCGGGCAAGGTGCTGGACGAGACGGCGGCAGCGAGCCCCGACACGATGCCCCGCTTCCCGGCCCCGGTGATGCCCGCCGACACCACGTGGAAGCACATCCGGACCGTCTTGGAGCACGAGGAGTTGTTGCGTACCAACCAGGTCCAGTACACCCCCGGGGACGTCGCCGGCCTGGACCTGCCACTGTACTGGCAGCGGGTACTGCTGCTCTTCGAGGCGCACCGGCAGGTGGTCAACTGCCCCACGGACCAAGTCGATCAGGGCCTGCTCGACGCGCTGGATCCGGGTGTCCGCTGGCAGTTCGAACGGCGCTGGCCGACCCGCGTTGCGGCCGGGGAGATCGCGTGACGCAGCAGGCCGAGCAGCAGAACCCGCTGCGGGGTATGGACTGGTCCCGCTGGAGCGTGGTGCTCCTCAAGCCGGACTGCGTGCGCCGAGGTCTGGGTGACCAGGTGCTGGCCCGGCTGGAGCCGGCCGCGCGGATCGTCCACCGGCGGCAGGTCATCGTGGAGGACTGGCAGATCTTCGTCCACTACTGGGACCTGCTGGTCACGCGGGACCGCTTCGAGGTGGACGTGCCCCGCTGCCTGCGCAGCACCTACGTGGGGCAGCCGGTGGAAGTGGCGCTCGCCTACGGCGAGCCGGGCACCCCCGAGAGGCTGCGCGACCTGCTCGGGCACTTCGACCCCCGCCAGGCCGAGCCGGGCACCATCCGCGCCGATCTGGGCACCGACAGCCTCACGGCCGCCCGGGCGCAGCACCGCCTGGTGGAGAACCTGATCCACACCTCCGACGACCGGCGCGCCGCGCGGCGGGACTTCGGGACGTGGTTCGGCACCGGCCAGCACCAGTTACTGGAGATCAAGGAGGATCACCAATGACGACCGCCACCCCGAGGGCCCAGCGCCCGCTGCCCCTGCTGACCCCCGAGCAGATCGCGGGACTCAAGCCGGAACTCGCCGAGGTCATCGAGTACCGCAAGTCAGGCCTGTCCCTCAACCACGTCGTCGGCTGCCCGCTGGACTGCGGCTACTGCGTGCGGCACCTGTTCGACAACTTCGAGCTCAAGACGCCCCGCGCCCTGATGAGCGACGAGGCCGCGGTGGAGCTGCTGACCAGGCACAAGTACTTCCGGCCCCACCGCACGCCGATCCAGATCTTCAACCGGGCGACGGAGCCGATGCTGCCGATCGTCAAGCCGCACACGTTCAACACGCTGCGGCTGCTGGACGAGCAGGGCCTGACCAACCACGTTCTGGTCATCACCCGCTGGCGTGTCGACCCCGAGGACTGCGCGGTGCTGAACAGCTACCGCAACATCCGGCTGACGATGCTGGTCACCCACTCCGACATCCAGCACCCGGGCATCGAGCCCGTTGACTCGACGATCGCCGCCGCCAGCCTCCAGACGCTCCACCGGCACGCCGAGCACTACCGCACGGTGCTGTACTGGCGGCCGATCGTGCCGGGCCTCAACGACTCCGACGATCACATCCAGCGGGCCCTGGAACTGTCGAGGCACGCCGACGCGACGGTGTTCACCGGGCTGTTCTTCCGCAAGGAGATCGCCGCGTACTACGCCGACCACGGCCTGCCGATGCCGTACGAGGACATCGCCCGCCGCAAGATCATGCCGGAGGAGTCCGAGCAGCGCATCCTCGCCGCCTTCCGCCGGCCCGACGACCGGGGCGAGCCGTACGGGCCCCTCTTCAGGAAGACCAGCTGCGGGGTCGCCTACGCCCACAAGGTGCCCGACTACAACGGGCACTACGGCATCCAGGAGTTGTGCGACATCTGCCCGGTGGCGCAGCTGGGCCTGTGCCGCGACGCCTGGCAGGCCCCCAGCCTGGAGGCGGCCACCGAACAGGCCCGTGCTCTCGGGGCGACCGGTGACGTTGAGGTGAACGAACGCGCCATCATCGTCGAGGGCTTGAGCGAACCGCCGCGCTACTACATGCAGCACGGCTTCAGCTACCAGGTCCACGACCGTGACAAGCCGCACCACCACCGTCGGCACGGCCGAGCCGAGATCGGCTGGACCGACCCGAAGTAAGGAGACCGTGATGGACTACGGCACCTGGCCCCGAGTCTTCGTCGTGGACGTCGAAGGCAACGGAGGACAGCCACCGGACCTGGTGGAGGTAGCCGCGATCCCCGTGGTGAACGGGAGCCCGGTGCCGTCGTCCACACGCTCCACCCTGCTCCGCCCGCCGAACCCCATCACCAGGTTCGCCACCCGGGTGCACCACATCACCAACCAGGACGTGGCCGCAGCGCCGACCTGGGAGCAGGTCCGCCCCCAGGTGCACGCGGACCTGGAGGGCGCATGGATCGCCGCGCACAACGCCCACGTGGACTACCGCGTGCTGCTGCGGCACATGCCCCACTGGAAGCCCGCCGGGGTGCTGGACACCCTGCGGCTCGCCCGCGCGACCTACCCGAAGGCCGGCGGGTACAGCCTCGACGCGCTGATCGAGCTGACCGCCATCGACCTGGCGTCCGTTGCCGGCCAGCGCCACCGGGCCGCCTACGACGCCCACGCGACCGCACTGCTGCTGATCGCCCTCGCCGGGCACTACGACACCTGGGACGCGCTGCTCACCGCCGGCGTCCCGCCCGGGATGCCCGGCGCCCCCCTGCCCGCCGCCCCCAGCTCAGAGGAACAAACACTGTGGTGACCCCGCTTCGCCTCTGCATCGCCGGAACGCACTCGACCGGCAAGACCACCCTCGCCAGGCGCATCGAGATGGAGTTGCGCGCCACCGGCATCACCGTCGCCCGCACCGGCGGCTTCGCCAGGCGGGCCGCCGAACTCGGCTTCGGGAAGATGACGCGCCACACCGCCCAGTCCACCGCCTGGATCATCAACGCCACCTCCAACGCCACCCTGGAAGCCGAACTCACCGCCGACGTCGTGATCGTGGACCGCACCCCCTACGACGCCCTCGCGTACTACCTGGCCGCGGTCCAGCACCGGGACGAGCAGCCCGACCCCGAAGCGCTGTCCCGCCTGACCGGCCTGGCGCAGCTGGCCTGCCCCCGCCCGCCGGTGTTCCTCGCCACCCTCCTCGACACCGCACTGCCGCTGGCCGAGCACCCGGGCAAGGACCCCGACTGGACGGACGCCGCGTTCCGCGAGGCCGTGGACGCGCAGCTGCACCGGGCCCTGGGCGCCTACGCGGTGCCTCACCTCCCGGTGCCCAGCGACGGGCACGCCGCCGCCGTCGAAGTAGCGGTCGAGACGATCACCGCTGCCTGGGCGGCTGCCGCGTGAACACGATCACGATCGCGGGCAAGCAGGTCCCCCGCCTGGGCCTGGGCACCATGCGCCTGACCGGCCCCGGTACCTGGGGCGAGCCGGCCGACATGGTCGGCGGCGCCGCGCTGCTGCGCGAGGCCGTTCACGACCTCGGCATCCTGCACATCGACACCGCCGACGCCTACGGTCCGCATACCGTCGAAGAGCTGATCCGCCGCGCGCTGCACCCCTACCCCGAGCAGCTGCTGCTGGCCACGAAGGTCGGCATGGTGCGGCCCGCGCCGAACGTCTGGCGCCCGCTGGGCCGCCCCGAGTACCTGCGCGCCGCCGTCGAGGCGTCCCTGCGCCGCCTGGGAATCGAGCGGATCGACCTGTGCTACCTGCATCGGGTGGACCCCGCGGTGCCGCTGGCCGATCAGGTCGGCGAGCTTGAGGACCTGAGGACCGAAGGCAAGATCGGCGCCATCGGCCTGTCCAAGGTGACCCCCGAGCAGATCCGCGAGGCCGCCGGCCTGGTGACGGTCGCCGCCGTGCAGAACTGCCTGAACGCCGCCGGGCCGGACGATCCGGCGCTCGCGTACTGCCTGGCCAACGACATCCCGTACGTGCCGTACCGGCCGCTGAACGCCGGGCTGCTGCCCGATCCGGCGGCGGCCCTGCGGTGGCTGCTGGACCTCGGCCCGCTGGTGGCACCGATCCCCGGCACCGCCAACCCCGCCCATCTGCGCGTGCTCTTCGCGCCCGCGACCTGAGGCGGGTGCACCACGATGGCGCAGACCTGGATTCCCCGCGAGGAGTTCGTCAAGACGCTGCCCTGTGCCCTGCACGGCTGCGGCGTGCTGCTCTTCGACCCGGACGGGAAGCTGCTGCTCCTGCACGACTCCTACAGCGCGGGCCGGGCCGCCAAGGGCTGGCCGCAGCGCTGGTGGGCGCCGGGCGGCCTCCTCGAAGACGGCGAGGCCCCCGAGCAGGCGGCGCGCCGGGAAGTCCTGGAGGAGACGGGCCTCAAGCTGGACGGCCCGCTCTGCCCGGTCGGCGTGGACTTCCTCCCGCCGGCCGAGGGCTGGCCGCCCGTCAGCACCTACTTCTTCTCCACCGGTCCCCTCACCTGGGAGCAGGCCGACTCGGTCACGCTGTCCGAGGCGCACGACGAGCACCGGTTCCTTCAACTCGCCGACTGGGAAGACGAGGTGTCTGCCACCATGCACGCGCGCCTGACCGCGCTGGTCACCGTCTTCGCGACCGAACGCCAGGTCGTCCTGCACTGCGGCAGGCCGATGTGATCTGGAAGCAGCACGGCCGCGAGACGGTGTTCACCGCGCCCCGCCTGGCCGTCCACCTGGACCAGGTCACCCGGCCGGACGGGCAGCCGGGAGAGGTGTGGGTCACCGAGCATCCGGACGGCGCCCTGATCGTCCCCCTGGACGACCGCGGCCGGGTCGGCATGGTGCGCTCCGTCACGTACGTTCACGGCGAGGTCGTCACCCCACCGGGAGGGACCGTCGAGCCCGGCGAGAGCCCCGAGGACGCCGGGCGGCGGGAACTCCGCGAAGAGGCCGGGATCACCGCCCGGGAGTGGACGCCGCTGGGCAACGTCGCCCTGATGACCCGCAACACCGCCCGGCTGCACTTCTTCCTTGCACGCGGCCTCACCCTCGGCGAGCAGCAGCTGACCAGCTCGGAGGTCGGCATGACCCTGGAGTGGTGGGACCTGCCGGAGGCGGTCGAGGCGGCCTGCGACGGTCGACCGGCCCTGTCCGGCGCCTCGTTGGGGATCTTGATGGCAGCCCGCTATCTGGACGACGGCCGACAGCAGTAGGGGGACCGCTGTGTGCACGGCGTTCGTCAGCTTCAACCCGGGCTCGGTGGTGCCGGTTCTCCTGCTCGCCGTCCGGGACGAGTACACCGACCGCAGGTGGCTGCCGCCCGGCCGCCACTGGCCGAACCAGCCCGACGTCACCGGCGGCCTGGACCTGGACGCGGGCGGCACCTGGCTCGCCGTCGCACCCGGCGCCGGGCCGGTGGCGGCCTGCCTGCTCAACGGCTTCGGCCACACCGCTCTCCCGCAGCAGCGGCTCTCCCGGGGTGGGCTGCCGCTCACCGCCGTCAGTGGCCAGCCAGTCGCCGGTCTCCAGCTGGAGCGCTTCGACCCGTTCCACCTGATCGTCGCCAGGCCCTCCGGGGTGCGGGTGGCCAGTTGGAGCGGCAGCAGCCTGGAAGACCACGAGCTGCCCGCCGGTCTGAGCGTCGTGCTCAACGACGGCGTGGAGAGCCGGACGGGCGCTCAGCCCTGCCCACCGCACATCCGCGCGACAATGGCCGCCCGGCTGGCGCACTTCCGGGCACGGCTGCAAGCCGTTGCGCGACCCGAGCCGGTAGCCAGGTCGCCGGAATACGCGTGGGGCGAGTGGCTGCCGATCGCGCGCGGCGACGGGCTACCACCCGACGACCCGGCAGCCCTGATACGCCGCCTGGTGTCACCGAGCGGACGCGCCTGGGGCTCCGTGTCGCTCTCCATGGTCGCCCTCGCACACGAGCAGGTGCGCTACGACTTCGGCGCTGTCTCCGGCTCCGGTCCCTCGCCCCGGATCGTTCTGGAGCCGGTGGCGATGCCTACGGTGAGGACGGCTACCACGGGCTGAGCACAGCACTTGCAGCGGCACCGGCGGTCCTCGCCGGTCCCGCGGTGCTGCCCGACCGGGGCTGGTCTCCTCCCACTACCGGCATAGGTGATTTCCAGCAACATCTGGAGAGGGCGTCCGAAATCTGCCATGCAGGCCATGCGCGGGAGGCTGGGTGGGAAGGGTGATGCCCCGTAGACCCAGGTCAACAGGCGGTGTCCGTTCCGGCTGGACGAAGACGTTCACCGACCCGCGTCTGTGCTCGGTCATCATCGACCGGCTCACCTTCAACGGCTCGATCATCGAGACCGGCACCGACTCCTACCGCCTGGCCCACACCAAAGCCAGGCAGAACACCAAGCCGGTGAAATAGCCAAGCGCCGCTATGGCGTCCAGTTCGCGGTAACCCGGTCCGCCACCGGGAAGACGGTCCCGCAGTCCGGGCAGGCCGCCCGGCCGAACAGATACGGCAGGCGACGCGCCACCAACTGCTGCCCGTCAGCGAGGGTCCGGTCATGCAGGCGCTTCGCCAGACCCTCCAGATCCTCCGACGCCGTCGGCTGAAGAGGCACTTTCTCCACCTCCCGCAACGAATAGTCGTCACTGGCGGAGAAGCACTCGTCCTCGCCGATCACGATGAACATATTGACGCCGCAGTGGGGGCATTCGACTTCGTACTCCCCGGTCCGCAGACCTTCCAGGCATCGGTCCCAGATCTCGACGCCCTCGAACGACAGCAACGACTGCAGCAGATAGACGTAGTTCTCCGCGTCCCCGATTTCACGCAAGAACTGGTCCGTGACCCGGTGCAGATGTGCGATCGGCGCCGAGAAGACCTTGAACACGTCATCGCCGCTGGGGGCGCAGGCCATGATCGCTCCTGCCGCCAGAAGCACCCACCGGCGGTCCTGCGGACCGCAGCTCGATGCGAGTGCGGCCAACCGGGGAAGCGCCGCGAAGCTCGCCGAGAAGGCAGTGTCCAGCTGCGGGCACAGATGATCCATCAGTTCCGACCAGACGCCCCTCGGATCGGCGTCGAACTGGTCCAGCAGAGCCGGGACATGTCCCGCGGAACCGCACGCGTCGCTGAGCGTCGACCAATCCGCCATGCGCCGATTCAACCAGGCCACCCGCAACCGCACAGGGTGGGGCCAGCTACACCGCCATAGCCACTCCGAACTGCACCACCAGATCTCGGCGCTGTCCCGCGCCGCCTGACGACGAGAACAACGGCAATGACCAACAACAGCCGGATCTTCCGCGAAGCGTGGATCGCCGGGGCGAAGCGGCACTTCCCCGGGGAACCGAAGCCGGAGTACATCGCCCCATGGGAGGAGACGCCGGACTGGGAACGCCGTTCTGCGGCGGCGGTGTTCGGCCAGGTACGGGACTTCGTGCACGTGAGCGGTGGCACGACGGCCAGACTCACACGCGAGCAGAAGGAGCGCTTCGTCGCGCTCTGCGGTTCGCCCGGATCCACAAGGACATCGAGGACCCGAAGCCGGGATACGTGGCGGACTGGGACGCACTGCCGGAGTGGCAGAAGGAGACCGACGCCGACATCTTCGAGGCGGTCGAACGGACGGCCTGACGCGTCGCCGCCCGGGATTCGCCGCCAAGGTGTCCGCCCGGCGCTGCGAGCGGCCGGAACCGGTGGCACGCGGGGTAAGCTGCCGCACGGCCCGGGCCTGCTGGCACAATCCGGCTCGGGCACCGAAGTTAATGTTGCCGCTGGCTCGCGTAAAGGAATGGGCGGTATGTCCGTTTCGCTGAAAGTTGCACGGCCCGGGCAGTCGGCCAGCTAAAGTCCCAGGTCAGCAAGACTGCTCCCCGCGCGTGCGGGGTTGGTCCATCCACGCCCACGGCGTGGCTGGCGGGGGAGTCCTGCTCCCCGCGCGTGCGGGGTTGGTCCCGAAAAAAGCGCCGAAACTCCGAGCGGAGCGGCCTGCTCCCCGCGCGTGCGGGGTTGGTCCCTCGGGGCCGGCGCTCAGTTCGAGGTAGGCGGTCTGCTCCCCGCGCGTGCGGGGTTGGTCCCCCGGTTCCCAGCCTGGGGTTGACCGGCCGTCCCTGCTCCCCGCGCGTGCGGGGTTGGTCCCTCCCGGCCCGCCGTCAGGGAGCCGAGAGCCGCCTGCTCCCCGCGCGTGCGGGGTTGGTCCCACGTTCCGAGAAATTCGCAACGTTGCGAATCGCTGCTCCCCGCGCGTGCGGGGCTGGAATCACCGACCAGCGTCGGCATCGCGTGCGCGGGGACCCCGAAGCACCGCGCCCAGGCCGCCAAGTAGCGGGTATCGCTGGTCAGGGCCTCGCCGATGTCGAGCACCACAGATCGGATCACGTGGCGAGCCCAGCGAGGTGAGGACGTCCTGTCGGAGGCCTCACCAATCGGCGTGCCGAGCTGGGCCACGACCCGGCTGACCACCAACCTGGAGTCGCCTACCTGTTTCGCCTTTGATCACAGCTCGGACACGAGCGCACACGAATCACCAAAGCAGCCGATACGGTCACCTCACCACACGAACCGCACCCCAGGGGAAACCTTGCGCGTCCGCACCATCATGATCGGCCTCACGGCAAGTCTGCTCGTCACCTTGACAGCATGCTCCAGCAGCACGTCCAACAGCCCGAAGGCGGAGTCGCCTGCGCCCGCCTCAGCGTCGGCAGTCCCGACGTCGGCCACCGGTTCGGCAACCCCATCAGCGCCGCCTGCCACCACTCCGGAACCGACAGCACCTGGTGCCGTCACGGCCGGCGGTCTCCCGCCGAAGCCGGACGAAGGCACGGCCGCCAAGTACATCGCGGCGCTGACGTCGATCGACGCGGAAATCGTCAACGGCAAGCCGGACAAGGCCATCAGCCGCGGACGGGACCAGTGCTCGTCGGTAGCACAGCACCCCAAGGACCAGGCGAAGCTCGTCGAACTGACGGCCCAGCGCTTCATCGGGCCGAACCACCCGACCGGATTCGGCGCAGAGAAGTCAACGAAGATCCTGGAAGCAGTGCGCAAGTACATCTGCCCGACCTACTGAGCACCGACGACAAAGTCCCCCGCCAGGGCCAAAGCCAGGCGGGGGCACGGGTATATGTGGTGCTGAGGTGCGTGGTGCGGCAGTTCGCGCAGTCGACACCGGCGTGCAGTGACCTGCCGCTTGGTCCTGTTCACGAGTGGTGAAGTCGGCGTGGACTTCAATCGCCCGGCCACCGTAACGCGCTCAGCAGGCAGGTCCGTTACTCGCATCGGGCCGGGTGAGGATGCGCCGAAGCCAGCGGTAACGGGCGTTGCGGGCGTCCTGGGTGAGGGCCGCCTGTGGCGCACAGGAGTCGAAGCCGTGGAAGGCTCCGGGCCATACGTGCAGTTCGGCCTGGCCACCGGCCTGCCAGATCGCGTTGGCGTAGGCCACGTCCTCGTCTCTGA
>NZ_JBFBIL010000100.1:0-14291 GCF_040685575.1 Kitasatospora sp. NPDC088351
CTCGCCAAGCGCATAACGGACGAGACCACACCAACCTGGCGAGGGACTTACTAGGGTATAAAGGGCAATCCGTTCACATCAAACGCCCTCTGAGAGCGCGTATGTCCGGACGGGGTCGAGGTGCAGTTCGTAGGGCCCGAAGCAGTCGGCTGCGAGCGTGGCGACCGGAGCTCCGCAAGGACAGGCTCGGTTGAGTCCTGAGTCGCCAGTCGGCCCGCAGCACCCGTAACTGTTCTCCCAGCCGGGCAGGGGTTGGAGGTCGGGCGCGTCCTCGGGGTGCGCGAGCACTGTGCCTGTGGCGCCCGCCGAGATGACGAACCCCTCCTCACGGCTGATCATGAACCCGCGGGAGTGAGCCGGCTTCGGGTTCTCCTGATCGTCCTGCACGACATAGGGAGCCCCCCAGGGCTCGGGGTCGATCGCGTAATACCCCTGCTGGAGGGTGGACGGCGCCCGACGGGTCTTCTTGTCCCGATTCTGCTCGCGGTCCGGGAGGTCGGGGATGGTAATGAGCTCGATCAGTTCCGACGTGATCGCTGTGCCGCACTTGGAACAAAGGAAGACGGTCATCTCCTTGTTGTAGTGCTCAGAGCTGCTGCTCCGCATCCTCATTTCACTGCCCGAGGTCGATGCGAGCAACGATGCGGCGGGTGTCGGGCATGCCCAAGTGGACGGTGGACGGCTGGGCTGCACGGTCGCGCATGGCCTCCAGCTTCTGGGCGGCGGCGGCCATGGTGGTCTCGATGGCGGCGACCTCGCCGAGCCAGCCCTGGTCCCTGGCCTCTTGGAGGCGGTCGACGAGGTTGGCGTGGATCTCCTGGAGGCGTGGCATCTGGGCCGGGTCCACGAGCAGTAGGGGACATCTGACACAGGCGTTTTCATGCTGGCACGGGGTCGCGTAGTCGCGGCCGCAGGTCCCCAGGGCGACCTTGCGCAGTTCGAAGTGGGCCAGGAACTCGTCCCACTCGGTGGCGGTGAGCTCGCGGTACTCCTCGCTCGGCCGCTCCGTTCTGCGGCGGGCGATGAAGGCCCGGTGATGGGAAATCACGTCCTCCGGGTAGATCGCGGCATACCCCATGGTCGTGTCCAAAGCGGTGTGGCCGCAGATCTTCGCGGCGATGTGCGGGGGCAGTCCGGAGCGGATGGCGTCGGTCACGAAGATCCTTCTGAAGTCGTGGGGGCGCCATTCGAGCGGGTCGCCGGCCACGGTGATCTGGGCGGACTGCGAGGTCGCGACCAGGCACTCGCGGATGTAGCTGCGGGTCAGCGGCCGGTCCTCGGTGCCGTACCGGCGTTGGAAGAGGAACGGCATGGGCGGGCTCCAGGTCTGCTCGAACACGTCGTAGGCCGACACCAGCGGCAGGGCGGCGTTCCCGGCCCGGACCCGGAAGATCACCGCGGTCAGCACCTCCGCCAGCTCCGGGGAGACCAGCAGCAGGCGCTCCGAATCGGTCTTGGACGGGGCGACCTGCAGCATCGGAACCACCTCGCCGGTGGTGGGCAGGGTGTAGGCGATGAAGCTGTGGTGGGTGAGTTCCAGCAGCTCCTCGATCCGGATGCCGGTGTGCCGCAGCACCTCCACCGTCGCCCAGGACCAGAACGCCGCCTCCTCCTCGTGGGTCAGATTCCGCCGCCTGCCGGTGGCCACCTCGGTGACGTAGATGCGGCGGGCCTGCCCGGACCCGCAGCGCTCGAACTCCTCCTCAGCAACGAGGAACCGTCCACCGGCCGGCGTCGCGCGAGCCGCGGTGATGCGGGCATCGGCGTCCTTGCGCTGCCGGTCGACGGCGCGAAGCAGGGCGGGCAGCAGCGGCAGCTGGGTCCTGGTCCGCTGGTCCATCCGGGACTTCACCCCGGACCTGGACTTCTTCGTCGCGCACTCGTTCGCCTTGATCGGGCACGGCGCGACCCAGGGCGCCCACCGTGCCGGATCGTCGGCGGCCCAGCGGGCGATGTCCTGGTAGAACGCTCGGATGAACACCAGCTCGCTGCGGAAGTTCACCCGCGGCCGCACCGGGTGGCCCTGGGCGTCACGGATGAAGGCCAGGCGTTCTTTCCACGCTTGCGCGACCTCAGGTGTCAGTCGCAGTGACTCGATGCCGGGATGGTGGATCTCCAGGTCGCGCCAGAACAACCGGCACAGGTTGCGGGCGATGGAACGCAGCGAGACGTGGTCGAGCTCGGGTGCCCGCTCGGTGAAGTACTCGACCAGCAGGTTACGGACGGCCCGGCACTCGATGCCGTACGCGTCGACGATCTGCTCGACGCTGCGGCGGCCTTCGATGCGAAGCGCCCGCAGCCGCAGCGGTGCGCTGGCCGGGAGCACGCTGGTCTCTTTGAGTAGGGCGTAGAACAGTGGCCGGCCCGCGCTGCCCCGGAAGTGGTGTTCCTCCAGCGCGGTGGTCAGCTCGATGCAGTCGCCGACGGTGATGTCGCTGACCAGGCCGCCCTTTCGGATCACGATCCAGGTGAGCTTATTCAGGGCGTCGGACCTGGCTGTGGGTGTCGCGTGCTGGGCCAGTCGTTCGAGTCGCTGGAAGGTATCGGGGTCGCTGGCGGCTCGGGACTCGGTGAGCATCACCGTCGCACGCTGCCGCAGCAGCCATGGGTAGCTGGGGCGGATGGCCTGCCCAGCGACCAGGAGCACCAGTCCCGTGGCCAGTTCATCGCGCCAGTGGCTCTTGGGTGTGCCGCGTCCCTGCAGGGGCAGATCGGTCCACTCGAAGCCGGCGTCGTCAGCCCCGCTGGCCATCCAGCGATCCTGCCAGGTCTCTCCGGGCTGGCCTTCGAGCCAGTCCAGCAGCTTGCCCAGGCCCCGCCGCCGGGTCTTGTCTCGGGTCAGGCCCGCACTGGGGTCGGTGAACAGTCCAAGCAGCCGCTCGACCAGGCTCTCTCGGCTCTGACGGGTCTGCCACCAGCTCGCTTCGCCGACTCGCGGTTCCCACTCCAGCGCGTTTCCCACCTCATGTGGTTCGACGGGCCTGGCGACGTCGACGTTCGCGGTCGGGTTCACCGGCTCTCCCCGCCCGCGGTTGATGTGCCGAACAGTGCTGCCAGCACCTCGGGGCGGTAGCCCGGCGCCGGCGGGGCTGGCGGTTTGGCCTGCTCGGTGCGCTGCCGCTCGTGGTGGGCCAGGAGGTGGGCGACGACCTCGTCGGGAGTGGGAGCGATATAGATTTCCGTGGTGGTGATGTGGGCATGTCCCATGACCCACTGCACGTCGGCGAGGGTTAGGTTCGGATCGCGGACCATCCTCTTGGCCGCGCTGTGCCGCAGGTCGTGCAGGGTCCAGTTCGCGCCGAGTAGCTGGTTGGCTCGGGTGAAGACCATCCGGGCCGCGTCGTACTCCAGCGGGCGGAAGGGCCGTCGCAGCGTCCACCACAGTGGCTCCGACGGGTGCTTGGGGACCATGCCGCGCAGTTCTTGCTGGTAGAGCCGAAGCCACACGAATGCGTCGGCGGAGGCGGGAAGGTGCTGCAGGACCTGGCTGCCCTTGCGGACCACGCCGATCGTCTGGCCCCCGGGCGCGACCAGGCCCTGCGGGACACCCAGCAGTTCAGAGGCGCGGGCGCCGGTGGAGATGTAGAACGCGATCAGAGCCCTGTCCCGGTTGTACTTCAGCGCGGCGAACAGGTCGTTGAACGCCTGGTCAGGAATGATCCGCGGGGTCGGCTTGGGCTCCTTGGGCTGATAGGTGCCCCGGCGCGAGGGTTGCCGGAATGGCTGCATCGGGTTGTGATGCGCATTCGGGCTCCCCTCGTCGGCAGCCCCGCCCTGTGGGAACGGGTTGATCAGCGGTCGGCCGTGGGTCTCGCGGTGGTACTCGTAGAACGAGCGGATCACCGCGCGAGCGTGCCGCCTGGTCCGAGCGGCATAGTTCTCGCCGGGCGCGGCCTTCCCCGTGACCGGGTTCACCGATCCCGGGGCGGGCGCATCGGGACGGCGCTGGCGCGGCGGCTTCTTCGTGGTCTTCAGCCACAGCGCGAAGTCGCGGGCCTCGACTCGGCTCGCGAGATACCAGGGCACGTCCACGGCGCGTAAGAACCGGACCCACGCCAACAGCTCATAGGCGTAGGACCGCAGCGACGTCGGACTCGCGTCGTCGGCGAGCATGTGATGCAGGAATTCACTGACCGCAGCCACCTCGGTGCCATCAGCGTCTACGAGCCGGAACGGCCGCAGCGGGTCATCGCTCTTCTCTACGCGGCCGACCCGCGCCACCTTCAGCGCCGCCACGTCCCGGACCGTCGTGCTGTGCTCTGGCATCCATTCCTCCACGGGTCGACCTACTCGACGACACGCGATGAAACCAGATCCACCACCACACGCGCAGTCACCGCGACCCGCCAGCGGTAGCCACAACCCCCTTGTTGTCACTATGAGTTGACCTGGAAGGGAGCCCAAACTAGTTCGGTCAACGGGACGTGTTCATGAATACAAGGGCTTGAAAAGGCGCGACCGCAGGTGCCGATGGAGACCTTGCGTTTCTCGAAGTGCGCAAGGAATGCGTCCCATTCCTCTTCGGTGGGGTTCGATACTCTTCGCTGGGTCGGGTTGCCCTGCGGCGGGCGATGAAGGCGCGATGGGCCTCGATGGTCTCGGCGGGGTAGATCGCCTTGTAGCCCATCGTCGTATCAAGACTCTTATGTCCGCAGAGCACTTGGGCGATGTGCGGTGGCAGGCCGTTCATGATGGCGTCGGTCACGAAGATCCTGCGGAAGTCGTGCGGGGAGAAGACGAGGGGTTCGCCGCCGGCATCGGTCAGGCCCGTGGCGGCCAGCGCGTTGATCAGCAGCTTGCGCAGCGCAGTCGGGGTGAAAGCGCGGTGTTCGGTGCCGATATCGCGTTGGAACAGCAGCGGCATGGGCGGGTTCCAGACCCGCTCGTGGACGTCGTAGGAGGCTACCAGTGGGATCGCGCGGCTTCTTCCTCACAGGCGGCAGACGATGGTGGAAAGGACGTCCGCCAGTTCCGGGCTGACCAGCAGGAGCCGTTCGCTGTCGGTCTTGGACGGGGCGACCTGCAGCAGGGGCACGACTTCGCCGGTGCTGGGGAGCCGGTATTCGGTGATGCTGTGGTGGGTCAGCTCCAGGAGCTCCTCGTTGCGGATGCCGGTCAAGCGTAGGACCGAATCCCGCAGAGGAGGGTGTCCCTGCCGGGCGGCCCGGAGGACATGCTCATCGACGAGGCATGCCGGGACCTGAAGCTGCCCGCGTTCCGTGAGCGGTTCATCGAACTCGCGGGCACGGCCCGCCGCGAGCAGGCCACCTACAAGCAGTTCCTCCTCGACCTTCTGCAGGTTGAGCTCGCCGACCGCGACGTACGCCGTCAGCAGCGGCTCCTGCGGCTGGCCCGCTTCCCGCGGCCCAAGCGGCTGGAGGACTTCGACTTCACCAAGCGGACAGCACGGCGTCGCCGGCCTCCTGGTGGGCGTCGGCGAGGCGCTCGGCGACCAGGGCGGTGAGCTCGGCAACGCGGCCCTTCAGGTCGACGACCGCGCGCACCGGCAGGACCAGGTCAGCGGTGTCCCACGCGTGGGACACCCCGAGCCCACGCTGGACGGTGTCCTCGATCGCCTCGGCGACGGCCGCCAGGCTGAGGGTCTCCACCAGGGCGTCGGCCGGGGTTCCCAAAACGGCGGCGCCGCCCGGCTCGCCCGCGGTCGTCTGCCCGGCCACGGCGACGGGTGCCAGCGGGGCGAGGGGCTCCCAGACCGAATCGGCGGCGGCCAGATCGGGGACGTCGATGCCGAGGTGGGGCTGCCGGGGGTGCGCCGGGTTCGGGGATCACCCGCAACGGGCATCAAGCCCCGCATGACGATCCCTCACCGTTTGGTCGGCACCGGCGCCCACAAGGTGCTGGTCCTGCACGACTGGTTCGGCACCAGCGCCGGCTGGGGCCCGTTCCCGGACTACCTGGACGGCTCCGCCTTCTGTTACGCGTTCCTCGACTACCGGGGCTACGGCGAGCGCAAGGACGTGCCCGGCGCCTACACGCTGGCCGAGATCGCGGACGACGCGCTCGCGCTGGCCGACCAGCTCGGCTGGCCGGAGTTCTCGCTGGTCGGGCACTCGATGGGCGGCAAGGCCGTCCAGCAGGTGCTCGCCCGGGCGCCGCACCGGGTGCGGAAGCTGGCCGGGCTGGCGCCCGTCCCGGCCGGCCCGTACCCGATGGACGCGGAGGGCGAGGCGCTGTTCTACGGCGCGGCCGAGGACCGGGCGAAGCGGTACGAGATCCTGGACCGGGTGACCGGGTGACCGGGTGACCGGGTGACCGGGCGGCGGGCCGGCCGGGTCTGGCTGGACCGGATGGTGGACAGCTCGCTGGAGCTGTCCACCCGGGAGGCCTTCGGCGGCTACGTGCGGGACTGGACCACCGCCGACCTGGTGGACCGGATCGCCGGCAACCCCGTGCCGGTGCGGGTGTTCGTGGGCGAGCACGACCTCCTGCTGACCGCCGACGCGATGCGCGGCACCTTCCTCGTCCACTACCCCAACGCCGAGGTGGAACAGCTGCCCGCCTCCGGCCACTACCCGATGCACGAGACGCCGGTCGCCCTGGCCGCCGCCCTGGAGTCCTTCCTGCACACGTAGCGGCCCGGGGCCGCCGGCGGTTACCCGAGCTCCTTGATCCGCTCCCGCACGGCGGGCGAGGCCTTCGCCCAGGAGCCGCTGTCGAAGGGCGGCCGGGGGTCGTACTCGGCGTGCAGCTGGATCGCCCGGGCGGTGGTCTCGTCGGTGAGGAGGGCGGCGAGGTGGAGCGCCATGTCGATCCCGGCGGAGATGCCGGCCGCGGTGACGATCCGGTCCCGGCGCACCACCCGTTCGGGGGTGTAGGCGGCACCGAACCCGGCCAGCTCGCCGGCGGCCGCCCAGTGCGTGGTGGCGGCGAGGCCGTCGAGCAGGCCGGCGGCCCCGAGCAGCAGCGCGCCGGTGCACACGGAGGCGGTGAACCGGGTGGTCGCGTGCGTCCGGCGCAGCCAGTCGAGGAACGCCTGGTCGTCCATCAGCGGCCGGGTGCCGTGCCCGCCCGGGACGAGCAGCACGTCGCACGCCTCGACGTCCGTGTACCGGGCGGGCACGTCCAGCCGCATCCCCCCGATGCTGTCGGCCACCGGCCCCGTCTCCCCTGCCGCCACGAACCGCACGGCGGCCCCCGGCAGGTAGCCGAGCACCTGGTAGGGGCCGATCGCGTCGAGCGGCTCGAAGTCGTCGAAGAGCACGATGGCGATGTCCATGTCCCGCAGCGTAGGCTCGAGTTGGCCTCCCGTCCCAGCCCCGGTCAGCGGATTCACGAGAACGAGTGGTCTGCACCACCGGCCTTTACCTCAGCGCATCCAGCTCCGCGCCGATGGCGGTCCGGATCGGGTCGTGGGCGGCGGTGAGGGCGTGGGCCGGGTCGGCCGCCCGGCAGGCCCGCTCGACGGCCTCGCCGAGGCGGTCGAGGTCCTCCAGGTAGGCGATCCGGCGGGGCCGGGGCAGGTCGGAGAGCCCTTGCACCCCCGGCCGGTCGGTGAGCAGGATCGTGTACCCGGGCAGGAACCGCCCGTCCCCGGCCACCGCGAACCCGGCGTCCAGGCGCCGGATGCCGGTGGGGTTCCGGCCCCGCAGTGCGCTGCCGATGCGGTCGGACTTCCAGTCGCGGTTCTCGTCGGTCATCCGCCGATGCTAGGGCGTGACCGGCGGTTCCGGGCGTGCGGAGCGCCCGGCCGGGGAGTCCCGGCCGGGCGCCAGTAGTGCTGGTCGGGCGGTCAGTACTGGGTGCTGACCGTGACGCCGCTGAAGTCGGTGACGGCGTACAGGCTGAGGTAGCGGTAGCCGGCCGTCGGGTTGGTGACGGTGAGGGACTGGGTGGTGCCGCTGCCGGTGGAGGAGGCGGTGAAGGCCTTCGGCGAGGCCCAGGTGTCGGCGTTGTAGTAGAGGTGCGCGGTACCGGTGCCGCCGGAGGTGGTGACCTTCAGCGTGGTGGTGCCGGCCGGCAGGTAGACGTACAGGTAGTCGGAGTTGCCGGCGGTCGCGGCGCGGCCGCTGCGCGAGCAGTTCTTGCCCATCGCGTCGTTGCGCGGCTCGGTGCAGTTCGGCAGGGTGACCGGGCCGCCGGAGGTCACGGTGACCGTGGCCGCGGTGGTGCCGGCCCGGCCGGTGTCGTCGGTGGCGGTCAGGGCGACGGTGTAGCTGCCGGCCTGCGCGTAGGTGTGGCTCGGGTTGCGCTCGTCCGAGTAGGTGCCGTCGCCGAGGTTCCAGCGCCAGGAGGTGATCCGGCCCGGGCCGGTCTGCACGGACCGCTCGCTGGCGCTGACGGTCGCGCCGTTCACCGTGGTGTCGAACAGGGCGTTCGGGCCGGCGGCGTAGCAGGCGCCGGCGGCGCAGGCGTCGAGCCAGGCGTCGAAGTCGGCGTCGTACGAGGTGCCGACGTTGTTGTAGACCGCGTAGCCGCCGGGGTAGTCACCGGCGCGGAACCGCGCCAGCATGGCCTGGACGTCGGCCGGGTGCTTCTCCAGCATGTACCGGACGGCCAGGTAGCCGCACGGGTAGGTGCGGGTCGAGTCCGAGTTGCCGTAGGTGCTCTGGAAGAGGGTGCTGAGCTTGTAGGTGTGCTTGGCCGCCTGGGCCATGGCGTCGGTGTCGGTGGCGCCGCGGTAGGTGTGCGAGACGTACTCGGCGATGCCCTCGACCCACCAGAGGTCCGGGACGGACATCTGGAGGTCGTAGTTGCCCTTCATGTCGTAGATGCTGTCGAGGTAGTGGGTGTACTCGTGGTTGAGGTTCCACACCCGCGCGGGGTCGTTGACGTTCCAGGCCTTCTGGTACATCACGGTCACGGCCTGCTTTTTCGGGTCGGTCGCGTCCATGACGGTCTGGCCGCCGTTGTCGGTGCCGTTGCCGAAGATCGCCCACGAGTAGGTGGTGTAGTCGGTCTTGTTGGCGAAGATCCCGAAGGTGACGGTCTTGGCGTACTGGTTCGGGATGGGCCCGTTGTGCTTGACCACGCTCTGGAAGTACCCGTCCTGCTTGCGCAGGCTCTCGCACACGGTGGCCAGTTCGGCGGCCGACAGGGCCTGGGCCTGGAGGGTGCGGTTGTCGCAGACCAGCTGGTTCGGCAGCACCACGGAGGTGAGCTTGGCGCGCAGGTCGCAGATGCCGTAGTAGGAGCACTGGCCGTTGTTGTAGTAGGCCGCCTGGACGGCCGTGTACACGTACAGCGGCGCGTAGGGCGTGAGGAGCGGCGCGGAGTCCAGCACCTTCTTCACCAGCGGCTTGGCCACGGCCTCGGCGGCGGGGCTCGCACCGGCGAACCGGGCCAGGTCGTTGCCCGCGTTGGTGTCGAGGACGGCGTTGGGACCGTTGAGCAGGTCCCGGTGGTTGACCGCGAAGTCGGCGAGCGAGGTGATCAGGGCCGGATCGGCCGCCAGCGACCGGACGAAGTCCGCGTTCCGGTAGCCGCCCCAGAGCGGTTAGAACAGCACGGAGTTGACCGCGCTGATCATCTGCGGGAACGCGTTGTACGAGTTGTCGTACCCGTCCAGTATCCGCTTGTAGACGCCCGCGTAACGGGCCTGGAGGTTGGCGCTGTCGGTGAGCCACACCACCTCCTTGAGGATGCGGCCGTTGTCCTCGGTGACGTCGCGCCAGCGGGTGCCGGCGAAGAGCGTGTCCAGGGCGGAGCTGACGGCGGTGGCGAGCTCGCCGGTGTACGGGCCGGCCGCATCCGGGTAGTAGAACTGGATGTAGTAGCCCACCTGCAGGTACTTCACCAGCTGCGCGATACCGGTCGAGTTGTCGCCGGTGTAGCCGGCCGCCAGGCTCTTGAGGGCGTCCGCGACGGACAGCATCCGGGCCTGCCGGAAGATGCCCGGGTCGGCGCTGCCGTTGGTGTACAGCGACTTGATGCAGTCCGTGGTCGAGTTCTTGACGAACGTGACCAGGTCGGCACCGGTGCGGGCCGCGAAGTCGGCCGGGGTGCAGCTCTGTGCGGCGAGGGACTTCGACAGGGCGGGGGCGCCCGCCCCGGCCGCGGCGGCCGGTTCGTCCAGGCGCGTCGCGCCGATCAGCGCCGGGGGCAGCGGGGCGGTGGGCGCGGCGGGGGCCTCGGACCCCGTCGTGGCGGCCGGGGCCGTCAGGCCGGCCGGGCCTGCGGAGGCGGCGGGGGCCGGCCCGGCGACGGCGGCAGGGGGTGCCGCGAAGGCCTGGGCCGGCAGCGCGGCGGTGGCCGTGGCGCAACAGGCGACGACGCCTGCCGCGAGCATGGAGAGTCTGGTGCGCAGGAGCACGCCGAATCCTTCGTCGAGTGGGGGCAGCCCGACGTGGGATCGGGCTGAAGGAAGGAGATTGGCGTGGATCCTGTCACCGACCGCGGGTCAGAACAATGTCACAGTTCATATGACACGCGATTTCCAGCCACTCCGCCGCACCGCGGGCCGGGAGGTCCGCCCACTGCCGCGCAGGCCGGCGAACCGGACGGACTGGCCGATCCGCACCCCCGGCCGGGCCGACCCCCGGGGCTCTGAATTGTGACCGGGATCACATTCGGCGGCCGATGAGTTTCCGCGCCGCGTCCGGTCCTGTGAACAACGAACGAAGGAGAGCCCCACCATGACCGCCACCCCCGCCGCCAAGGGTCCCGCCAGCTACTTCCCGTCCATCGAGCAGAAGTGCGGGCAGCCGGTCGCGCACTGGAAGGAGCTGATCCGCTCCTCCCCGCTGACCCGGCACATGGAGCTGGTCGCCTGGCTGAAGGCGGAGCACGGGATCGGCCACGGGCACGCGAACGCCCTCGTCAAGCACACGCTCGACGAGGGCGGGAAGCAGGGGCCCGGGAGGGGCGCGGCCGCAGCTTGGAATCTATCCTCGTCGGGTTTGGTGTTCCTTGATCGACTCGGCGCGTTTGACCGTCTTTCCGACGTCGTGACGTGTGGCCCGTTGCTTGTTCTTCGAGCCGGGAGGCCGTCCCGGGCCTGGCCGGGACGGTTTCGGTGCCGCTGCTGGGCGAGCGGTGGTCGGGCGGATGTTGCGAAACCCCCGCCGCACCCGGGCGGGGGTGAGGCGGCGGGGCTCGGCGGGCCGCTCCCAGGGGCGGCGGAGGTCCTCGGCCAGCGGTCGGGCAGGACGGAGTTGGGTGTGGGCGGCGATGATGAGCCAGGTCCACAGGTCGGCGCTGTCGGCGTGGCGGATCTTCGGGGCGGTCCAGCCGAGCCTCTGCTTCATCAGGCGGAAGGGTGTGTTCCAGGTCGAATCTGCGCAGGAACGACTGCCACCAGCGGTCCGCGTCGGCGCCGGTGGCAGCGGTGGCCGAGCACCACAGCCAGACCGGTTTCGGGTCCCGGTCGCCCGGCAGGCGCTCGACCTTCAACCGCACCAACGCACCGTGGAAGATGGGCAGTTCCTCCTCGGTGTTGTTCAGCCAGGGGCCGCGGTGGGTGAGCCTGGGGTGCATCCGGTCCTACGCGATTGCCTCCGCGGTGCCGTAGCGGGTGGTGTCCGTGACCGTGGTGACCTCGGGCCGATGTCAGCTCTCGGGCTTCGTGCTCTCGGGCTTCGTGAAGGTGAGGACGCCACCGTGCCGACGTGGGCGCCCGCCTTTCGGGGTGGAGCGTGCGGGGCCCGCGTCGCGGAGCATGACGCGGTCCGAGCGCAGGCGCCCGACCAGCATGATCGGAAGGTCCACGAGAGCGTGCGAGAGGTAGGCGACGTCGTAGCCCGAGTCCGTCATGATCAGGATCTCCGGGTCGCCCGGCTGCCACTGTTCGGCCTGTTTCAACCGCTCGACGACATCGCGCAGTTGGGCGGCGGTGACGGCGGTTGCGTCGTCGGCCGGCCCGAGGCGCACGGCGTCCAGCAGCGCGACCCAGGAGGTGCGGCCTGTCTCCAGGGCGGCGACGAAGGAGTACGGCCAGCCGGGAACGAGCTCGTCCGTTTTGCGGTCGCCGCGTCCGTGGACGTGACAGAAGAGCCGGTCATCGCTGGTGGGGGCGTCGGGGCGGAGCCAGTTGCTCACGTCGACGGCCAGCACGATCCGGCCGTCGGCCGCCTTGGCGGCGACCTTGATGCCGGAGGCCCAGTGCTGGTTGACGCTGCGCTCGAAGATGTCCTTGCGGTTGGCGGGGGCGGTCGCCCAGTCGTCCTGGTAGCGCTCGGCGATGTCCCGGGTCTGGACGCGGAACATGCCGCGCCCGGGCCGGATCCAGCCGCCGGTGCCGACGTCGCTGCCGCTGCCGGCCTTCATGCTGTCCTGGTCCCAGCGGCCGTTGACCAGGGTGTCGTAGCGGGTGTCGGCGTCGGGGCGGAACACCAGCCGGGTGCCGCCGGTGCCCGAACCCTGGCCGCGCAGGACGAGGTAGTCGGCGTCGACGTAGATCTGCCGGGAGACGTCGATCCGGCCGGCCGGGAGGGAGATCAGCGAGAGGCTGTCGAAGTTGGCGTCCGGCGAGCAGGCGGCCTTGATGTCGTCGACGGCCTTCTGCAGGCCGGTGGTGTCGTCGGCGCCGTCGTCCGCCCGCACGCCGTACTGCGAGGCGAGCCGGTCCGGGGTGATGCGGCAGGCGGCGTTTCCGGTCAGGTCGCCGCCACCGGGCAGCGGTCGGCCGCCGCGGAATCCCACGCGCGACCAGTCGGGCATGCCGGCGGGCGGGCTCGTGCGGTTGGCGGAGGTCAGGTCCGGCTTTTCCGCGCCGGGACCGGCCGTCACGGCGGCGGCCGGGGCGTCCGCGGCGGGGGCGGCGGTGGAGAGCGCGGGGAGGGCGGCGGTGGAGGGCGCGGGGAGGGCGAGCGGGAGCAGCAGGCCGGCGAGCAGCGCGGCCGCCGGGCGTAGGCGTTTCATGGGATCGCGTTTCGGTGTCGTCGTGGTGCTCCCGGGCCGGGGAGGGCGCACCGGGAGGGCGCACGGGAACGCCCCCGGTACCTCGCGGGGACGGGGGCCGGGGGCGTCGGGACGCGGGCGGGTGCTACGGGCACCAGAAGCGCACGGCCGACAGGCGGTCGTTGAGGTGGTGGTCGGGGGTGTTGAAGCCGTAGTCGCCCTTCGCACCCCAGTTCCAGGTCGGGGTGAAGTCGAGCTGGGACGGGTGCAGCTCGCCGTAGGGGTCGTCCCAGAACTCCACCTGGCACTGGGAGTTGTTCAGCCAGGACGACACCTGGTCGTTGGCCAGGGTCCCGTTCGGGAAGTGGACCTTGGTGAGGCGCACGATCTCGCCGTTGCCGCCGGCCGCTGGCGGGACGACGATCGCCTTCGACCCCGCGCCGCCGCCGTCCTGGTAGGGGCAGAGCGCCCAGGCCGGGCAGCCGTCGTCGGGCGGGTCCGCGGCGGACGCCGGCGCCGCCGTGAGGAACAGCGCCGCCCCGGCGAGCGCGCCCGCGATGGCGGTCGCCGGCTTGAAGGACTTCAGGGCCACGGTGGAACTCGCTTTCCAGGCGGGGACAGTGCTCGTGCGCGGCGGGCCCGGTCCGGCCCGCCGCAGCACGAGACTGCCCGGGCGGGGCGGGCGGCGGCATCAGTCAAATGACTGCGGATCACCGAGGCCCCGTTTCCCGACGCGTCGCGCCGGGAAACGGACCAGAAACATGGGATGTTGCCGCACCGGCCACTGCCGCGAGGATTCGGACCACGGCGTCGGCCACCGAAGGCAGGTGCCGCGCGCCGGCGATTCCGTTCCCCCCGAGGAGGGTTCTTCCCATGAGTCTTCGCCGACCGGTCGCCGCGGCGGCCACCGTCGCCGTGCTGGCCCCGCTGCTGGCCCTGGCCGCCGGAACCGCTCACGCCGCGCAGGGGCCCGCCACCCAGCCGGGGCCCATCAACGTCGCGCAGGCGCCCGCCCCCGGGTTCGACGTCCTTCCCCCGAACCCCTCGATGCTGCAGCTCACCCGGCGCGACCAGTGCATGGCTTCGTACAACGTCAACTACTGGGTCGGCGGCATGCCGTTCGCGCTGACCCAGCTGAAGGTCTGTCTCAGCGCGCCGGCCGCCCTCGTGCGCGGCGCGCAGATCTTCTTCCCCGGTGACGTGAACTTCGTCCCGTCCGAGCCCGTCCTCGTCCCGACCGAGCCGGCCTTCCCGTGATGCGCCGACGGCTCCGGGACGCGTCGGCCACCTTCGAAGGAGAGTCCACCACCATGCGAATCCGTCGACCGGCCACCGCGGCCGCCGCCGTGGCCGTGCTGGCCCCGCTGCTGGCCATGGCCGCCGCCGCCCCGGCGAACGCCGACTAGGGCGCGTATTCGGTCGTGATCAATCTGTGTGATTCACCTTCGCGGCGGGTCCTGATCCGGTAGACCGTGGTGTGTGACGCGAGCGCAACT
>NZ_JBFBIL010000101.1:0-13955 GCF_040685575.1 Kitasatospora sp. NPDC088351
GGGCCAGACGGTCACCCTGAAGTTCGCCGGCACCGAGGACGTCTCGCTGCAGACCAGCTTCGTGATCGACGACACCGCGATCACCACCAGCTGACGGTTCGTCACAAGGCTGTGAGTGACTGACCGCAGGCCGCCCGGGCTCGCTCCGGGCGGCCTGCGTGTGCTGTCCCCTCCCGGGGGCGATCGTGGGGGCGGCGCGGTTCCTCCGGCCGGTGCTGCGCCTGTCGCTAACGTCGGGCGAACCGCGTGATCGTGACGTCGTTGTCGAACGAGGTGCGGTCGATGACCTCGAAGAGGGTGGGGCTGAACTCCCCGTTGAATACGGGGATCCCCGATCCGGCGACCACGGGGTAGCTCTTGATGATCAGTTCGTCGATCTCGGGCAGCAGCGCGCCGGCGAGGAGGCCGCCGCCGCAGAGCCAGATGTCCTGGCCCTCCTCCTGCTTGAGGCCGCGGACCAGGGCGAGCGGATCGCCGGCGACCACGGTGACGTCCGGGTCGGTGTCGGGCGCGAGCGTACTCGACACGACGTACTGGCGCAGGTGGGCGTAGGGGCTGGTGAAGCCCGCCTGGAGGCCGGGGCGGTAGCTGCCGAGCCCCATCAGCACGGTGTCGAAGCGCCGGTTCGGGGCGTCGGCGAGGCCGTGGGCGGCGCGCATGAAGGTGGGGACGGTCTCGGGGTGGCGGGCGATGGTCCACTCGGTGTAGGCGGCGGCCTGCTTCTCGTCACCGAGCGGGTAGAAGTCGAACTCTCCGCCGGGGCCGGCGATGTAGCCATCGATGGAGACGGCGACGTAGTACACGAGCTTTCGCAACAGCAACCTCATCGGTAGTACTCTGTCTGAAGTGGTTTGAACGTAGTACTACGACTGGAGTGGTGTCAATGGCGCGCAGGAACGACCAGCGGCGGGCCGCCCTCGTCGACGCCGCGATCGAGGTGCTGGCCAGGGAGGGCGCGCGCGGACTGACCTTCCGGGCGGTCGACACCGAGGCCGCCGTGCCGGCCGGCACCGCGTCCAACTATTTCTCCAACCGCGACGACCTGCTCACCCAGGCGGGCGCCCGGGTCTACGAACGTCTCCAGCCCGACCAGGCGACGATCGACCGGCAGCGGACGGGCGCGTCGGACCGGGAGCTGTACGCGACGCTGATGCGCGAACTGGTCGAGCGGGTCAGCGCCTTCCGCACGGGTTACCTGGCGCTGCTCGAACTGCGCCTGGAGGCCACCCGGCGCCCCGGTCTCCGCACCGTGCTGACCGAACGGGTCCGCGCCGACCTCGAAGCCAACGTGGCCTACCACGTGGCCGCCGGCCTGCCCGGCGACGCGACCGCCGTCCGGCTGCTCTACCTGGCGTTCAACTGGCTGATCGTCGAACAGCTCACCCTGCCCGGAGTCTTCTCGGAGGCCGAGCGCGAACAGCTCGTCACGGCCGCGGTGGACCGCATCGTGGCTCCGTGACGCGCCGCGGAAACGGCCCCGCCCGCCCGGTGGCCCGACCGGACAGGACCTCCCGGCCGCTCATGTGATCGCCGCTTGACCGGGAACCGACTCGATCGTTCTTCGGTAGACGTGAATGGAGTCGAGATCTTCGGTGACCGCGCCGGAAGTCGGCCGGTCCGACTTCCGGCGCAGCGGTGCTTCCCGGGCTTCCGGCGCGGGGTCTACCGCACCTCCGGCGGCCGCGCCACCTCCGGGACGCACGGCTCATTGGGCTCGCAGCTCATCGGGCAGATCTCGGGCTCGCACGGGGCCTCCGGGCAGTTCTCCGGCTCGCAGCTCTGCGGACAGTTCGGTGAGCACTGCGACGGGCCGAGCCACACCTGCTCGTAAATGCTCTGCCGCATACGGCCGAGCGGCTCGCCGTTCACGATCTGCGACAGCGTGTCGTGCAGGACGTTGCCGACCGGCCACTGCCTGGCCATGACGCACGGGTACACCGTGCCGTCGGGAGTGACACAGAGCTTGCCCTTCCAGCAGTGCCCGCACAGGCCGGAGAGCCGCGATTCCCGCGACATGACCTCTTGCGCCCGCCCGAACTCCCTGATGCGCCCGACCTTGACGTAGCGGACACCCAGCCCCTCGAGGAACCGCGTGGTGCGGTTGAGATCGTCCTCGTCCTGATCGATGGCGATGACCGAGGCCCGGGCCCCGACGCCGTGGCCGATGAGCTTCTTCAGGTTGCCGATCGTGCGCGTGTGGCTCGTCCTCACCTTGGTCACGGCGTCATGGACCGCGGGGTCGCAGGAGTAGACGGACGTCGCGAAGAGGATGTCGTTCTCGGCGGCGTAGTCGAGCGTTTCGTCGGTCAGGCGGGTCAGGTTGGAAAAGACCTCGATGAAGTCGTACCCGGTCTTCTTGGCCAACCTCAGGAGATGGTCGAAGTCGGAGTTCAACTGAGGCTCGCCGCCGATGAACTGGATCTTTCGACAGCCCAGCCGGTAGGCCTCTTCGATGACTCTCTCGTAGTGCTCTGTGGACAGGAGGTCGCGGTATCCGCTGTTCGGATGCGAGTCCGCGTAGCAGTGCACGCACTGCAGATTGCAGCGGTTGGTCAGTTCGAGCCAGAGGAAGTCGAGACCGTTCGGCGTCGCGCCGTTGTGATCCATCCGGAATACCTGCCCATCTCCTCCCCGTTCTGGCGCCACTCTCGCATCCACCGGCCGACGGGTGCCCGCCCAGGACCGTCGGCCTACGCCGGAGGGGTGACAGGGGTTCGCGACGCACGTGCTGCCGGCCATGGGCCCGGCTGTCAGAGGTGCGCAGTACGGTGCGGCCATGGCAGCCCGGATCGATCTGACACTCGACTGCGCGGACGCGCAGCTCCTCGCCGCGTTCTGGAAGACGGCGCTCGGCTACATCGACGAGCCACCGCCCGCTCCCTTCACAACGCGCGAGGAGTGGCTCGCACAGTTCGATCTGCCGGACGACGACTCCGAGGACGACGGCGCGTGGCTCTGCGACCCCGACGGTGTCGGCCCCCGGCTCTCCATCCTCAAGGTTCCCGAGCCCAAGGCGGCCAAGAACCGGCTCCACCTCGACGTCCGGGTGCCCGGACACGGCACTCCCGACGAGCGGTGGGCGCGGATCACGGCGGAGTCCGAACGGCTGGTGAAGGCGGGCGGGAGCGTCCTGGAGAAGTTCGACGGACACCACCTGGTGATGGCCGACCCGGAGGGCAACGAGTTCTGCGTCGCCGCGGCCCCGGCGTGAAGGCCCCGCCAGGGCGAGCCCTTTCGTCGTTCCGTACGGCTCGGCCGAGGTAGGGGGCCGGCCTGTGTCGAAAGGTCGAGCCGAAAGCCGTCCCGCAACCGGGCGGCGCGGTGAGATCGTGATGGCCGGTACCGGCACCGCAGGGAGTGGGGGCTCCGTTCATGGGCAACTTCGAGATCGACGAGGCGTTGGTGCGCTCCCTGCTGCGTGAGCAGCATCCGGATCTCGCCGGGCTGGACCTCCGGCCGGCGGCCGCCGGATGGGACAACCAACTGTGGCGCATCGGTGGAGAGTTGGCTGTACGTATGCCGCGCACGCCACGCGCCCCCGATCTCCTGCGCAAGGAGTGGCGGTGGCTGCCCGTCCTGGCCCCGCGCCTTCCGCTCCCGGTGCCGACCCCGGTACGGACCGGTGAACCGTCCTCGCGCTTCCCGAGGCCGTGGACCATCGCGACCTGGGTCCCCGGCGAACCGGGTGACCGCGCCCCGATCACCCGCGACGACCATGCAGCCGCCACGTTGGCGCGTTTCCTCAGGGCGCTCCACCGGAATGCGCCCGCCGGGGCGCCGGCCGGTTCGACCCGTGGCGTCCCGCTCAGGACGCGCACGCGCGAATTCGACGAGAAAGTCCACGTCATTGCCTCCAGTGACGTCGCCACTGACGTCCGGGAGGTCTGGGACGAGGCCGTCTCGGCGCCCGCGTGGGAAGACCGGCCGGTGTGGCTCCACGGAGACCTGCACCCCGCGAACGTCGTCATCTCGGACGGGACGCTCTCCGGTGTGATCGACTTCGGTGACCTCTGCGTCGGCGATCCGGCCACGGATCTCGCGGCCGCTTGGTTGCTCCTTCCCGCAGGCGCGGCTCCACGGTTCTTCGACGCGTACGCCGACGTGGACGAGACGATGATCCGGCGCGCACGGGGGTGGGCCGTCCTGCGCGCCGTCTCCCTCATCGGCATCGGCCGAGCCTGGGAGCGCGGGCTCCCGGGCGGCCAGCCGACGTGGGGGCGCGCCGGCCGGGCGGCGCTCGCCCGGGTTCTCGCAGCTGGCTGAGGGCTGTGTCACAACTGGGCAGGGCGCTCCGACAGTTCCCGGCCGGTGACGCCGGTGACACCGGTGCGGGACGGGCCGGCCCGGGAATCACGGAGTTGGTGAAGTCGTGCGTGGGGCAGCGGCCCCACGCACCGCTTCACGTGGTCACGCCCGCCGGGTCACCAGCGGTCGATGCCCATCGTGTTCGCCGCGGAGTGGATCGCGTTGTAGTGCGGGATCGACATGTCGGACTTCTTGTCCTTCGGGGGAAGGTTCCGGTCGGTCTGCCGGAACTCGTCGCGCGCCGCGGCGAGCAGGCTGGTCCCGTAGCTGACCGGCACGTCGTCCTTCCCGTGGACGGGGTGCGACTTGGCCGCCGTCTGGCTTCCGGCGTTGGCCAGGATGCTCCGGGCCTGGTTGTAGGCGGCCGGCTTGATCGTCTTGGGGTTTCGGTGCTCCGCCAGTGCACGCGCACCGGGCGCCGCCACGGCGTTCCCGGTGCCGGCGACGGCGGGGGTGGCCGGCGAAACCGGCCCGGCCGCGGCGGCGTGGGACGACGCCGGTACGGCCGCCGACAGCAGGGCGGAGGCGACGAGGGCACCGAGGACACTGATCAGACGTCGAACGTTCATGACCTGCCTAACGGCCCGGCGGCGGGCGGGTCACGGTTCGTAGCGGCACACCGGCCGGCACCTTGGGGGGCGGGTGAGGATCGACTGGCGTGCCATCCGCACCCGGACAAGGCCGAAGCGGCTCGCAGGGGGAATGCTCCCGGTCTCCGTCGTCCGGATCTCATCGGCCGGTGAGCCCGCCGACCCGGCTGACTGCCGGCCCGTCGAGTCCCAAGACCCTCGTGAAGCCGTCGACCACCTCTTCACCGCCCTCGACCCGCTCGCCCACCCCGCCCGGATGCGCGCGCTCGCCACGTGGGTGCAGGGCCTGGCCCGGAATGACGGTGACATGGGCCGACTCCGGCCGCTGCTCGGCGAGTTGGAGACCCGCGGACTGTACGGACGCAGGCTCGCCGCCTTCGCCGCGGCCATCGGAGGGAACGTCCCCTTCCTGGAGGCGCGGCTCGCGGACCCCGATGGTGCCGTCCGCGGCCATGCGCTGAAGTCCTCGCTCCGGCTGCCGGAGTGGCGCACCCTCCTCCGCGTCCTCCGCCGCCACCCCCACCCCGAGGTGCGGGAGGCGGCCCTGACGCTGACCACGGCGGCGGAGTAGCGGCAGGGGGCGGGGCGGCCGGAGCCGCGGCGTGGTGTCCCTCCATCCGGCGGTAGCCCGACGACACGCTCCTTCCCCCCGGCCCCCGCTGCCGGCGGCGTACTACTCTGCTGCTCCCTCGACATGTACCGACTCAGGGAGACGCTCACGCCATGAGGTACGAGAACGCCGCTGTCATCGAAGAGTTCAGGGCCAACGGGGGGAAGGTCGGCGGCCGCTTCACGGGGCTGGACATGGTCCTGCTCACCACCACCGGTGCGCGGACCGGCGCGTCGCACACCACTCCGCTCGCCTGCTTCACCGATGGCGACCGGCTCTTCGTCATCGCCTCCAACGGAGGGTCCGACCGGCACCCGGACTGGTACCACAACCTGGTCGCCCAGCCCGAACTCATCGTCGAGACCGGCCACGAGACCTACCGGGCGACGGCCGCACCGGTCATGGACGACGCCGAGCACGACCGGCTCTACGCGCTGGCGGAGGCCCGCCGGTCCAGGTTCGCCGAGTTCAGGGCCAGCACTGGGCGTCGCATCCCGGTGCTGACCATCGCCCGGAGCCCGGACACGGACACGGAGACGGCCACGGACACGAACACGGACTGAGCCGGAACGGGCGACGGCGCCTACGCCGGGTCCAGCAGCCGCAGGTGGGACTGGGCCAGAGCCTCCACCACGGCCGAGGCCGCGGCGTGGGTGTTCTCGTGCGAGCGCGCCTCCATCCGCAGACGCCCCCCGCGGCGAATCGGCGCAGCGCCGCGTGGCCGTCCAGCAGCACGCCCACCTGCTCGGGCGGCATCGACGTACCCGTCGTCCGCAGGTCGACGAGGACGTGCGTGGCTCAGCGCCGAACCGGCCAGCAGGGCGACCGCGGTGGCGCCACCCGGCGATCGGGGCCCGGCCGCGGCACTGCCTCCGGAGGGTCAAGGGCAGCGGGACGGTCCGGCGGGGTGCGTCAGTCCTCGTCCGCCAGGGCCGCGTCGATGGCGGCCTCGGCGTGGAGGCGGGCCGTCGGGAAGACCGGGACGGGGCTGTCCTGCGGACCGATCAGCAGCTCGATCTCGGTGCACCCCAGGATCACGCCCTCGGCGCCGGCGGCGACCAGTTCTTCGATCACCCGGCGGTAGGCCGCGCGGGACTCCTCCCGGACGATGCCGAGGCACAGCTCCTCGTAGATGACCCGGTGCACCAGGGCGCGGCCGGCCGCGTCGGGGACGACGACGTCGAGGCCGTTCGCTTCGAGGCGGCCCCGGTAGAAGTCCTGCTCCATGGTGAACGCCGTGCCCAGCAGGCCGATCCGGCGCAGCCCCGCCGACCGGACGGCGCCGGCGGTCGCGTCGGCCAGGTGCAGCAGGGGGACCGACACCGCCGCCGCCACCTGGTCGGCCACCCGGTGCATGGTGTTGGTGCAGATCAGCAGCAACTCGGCGCCGGCCGCCTCCAGGGACCGGGCGGCCCCGGCGAGGATCTCGCCCGCCTCCGTCCAGCGGCCCTCGGCCTGGAGCTGCTCGATGGCGGCGAAGTCCACCGAGTACAGCACCAGTTGGGCGGAGTGCAGACCGCCGAGGCGCTCGCGGGTCAGCTCGTTCAGCCGCCGGTAGTACTCGGCGGTGGACTCCCAGCTCATGCCACCGATCAGGCCCAGTGTCCTCATGGGGTCATGTATAACCCGCGAAATGCACTGAGGGCAAAGCTGCGGTGGCGCGGGGTCGCAGGAGCGGCTCGCCAACAAAGCCGGCGAGCCGTCATGCACGATCGGGGCTAGAACGATCCCATCCGCTCCAGGTATTCGATGGAGCTGATTTGTCGGGAGGCGGACACCGCGGATCCGATCTGCGCCTCGCTCATTCCGAGAGTGAGGTGCGCGTCAGGGGCCACCTTCACGTCGAACTCCATGCTCCTGAAGGTCTGGACCCAGGTCTGCCATTCCTGCCTGGTCTGGGTGAATTCCCGGTGGAGCTGGGCCCAGTCCTGTGATGTCCTCGCCGCGTCGAGATCTCCCTCCACGTGCGTGAAGTATTCGCGTGCGGACAGCCAAGGCTTGGTCACCACGTCGAGCGGGCTCGTCAGCGAGCCGAGTTCGGCCACAAACTGATTGGCGTTCTGGGCCGCTTTCTGAAGGGTGACGATGTCGTCGTTGAACTCGTTGATCTGCCCGCGCAGGGCCTCGATCTGGCCTTTGAGCTCGGTGATCTTTATCGAGGCGAGCGTGACGATCGTCACTGAGCCCCCGACCGCGGCAACAGCGGGTATCAGAAGGAAAAGGCTCATACCGCCGGTGGCCGGGGCGAGGGCGATTGCCAGCACGCCCATGAGGATGCCGCCGAGCGTGCCGAGTGATCCGCCGACGATGGGCGCCACCTGGCCTGAAATTTCACCCTCAAGTGCGGTGATATTGCTGTTCAGGGACGTAACCTTGGCCCGGTCCGCCCCCTGGGTCCTGACGGCTTTGTCCGCGATACCCGTCAGTGTGCCCGCATCGGCTGCGAAGATCCCGGCCTGGCCCTGCAGACTCCCCACCATTGCGGACGCCTGCGCACGGTATCCTTCGAAACAGTCGCGAAGTGTGCTCACCCGGTCTCTCAGGAGGGCTTCTGTCCTCTTGTCTCCGGGATTGGCGGAAAGCCGGTCGGCGAATTCCACGATCTCCCCCAGGTAGGGGAGGACAACCAGGTCGGAGTCGCTGGAGAGGCCCCTGGGCATGCTGGCGAGCTGCTTCATCGTCGAGTTGGCCCAGGCGTGCCGGCGCGGCCGTCCGCTGCGGAAGCTGGAGAGACGACGCCCCGGAATCCGATTCCCGGCCCGGCGGCGGATCGACCTCTGCACAGTCGGACTGGCGGCCCAATTGATATCACGGCCGTGCGGCGCCTGGAAGGGAAAGCTTTCGGCCAGCACGGGCGGGCGGTGCAGCCTGGGTGAATGATCTTTTTCGGCCAGTTGCCGACCGGCCGGGGCACCGCGTCGATTGCGACCGGTCCGACAGTCCGCAGGGGTTGGGTTCGCTCTCGACTCATCGGCCCGCGGCCCATTGCGATCGTGCACGTGCGGCCTCAAGCAATACGGCCACGGTGTGCGCCTTATGACCGCGGTGAAGGTTTTGCCGCGAGGGGACCGAAAGCTTCACACGGAGCCCGCCCGGCCGCTCCGGGCCACAGCCCGGAGCGGCCTGGGGTCGACGGCCGGCCCTCGCGGGGACGTGCTGTGCGGGATCAGGCGGCCCGCTGAAGGGCGGGAGCGGCGTGGAGGCCGGCGGCCACCTTCATCATCGTCGAGGGTGAGAGGGCGCCTCGGTCCTCTTCGAGGTCGCTGCGGTAGAGCAATGCGATGTCGTCGCACAGGACGCGGCCGACCAGCGGGTCGGCCGCTGTGAGCCGGATGATGCTGGGCAGGTCGGGCTTGACGCTCGTGGTCAGCCGAACGGCGAGGCAGTCCGACAGCGCACGGTTGCGGGCGTTGTCGGAAACGACGAGCCAGGGCTTCCGGCCTGTGCCGGTGTCGGCCATGTAGACCCGGTCCGGCACGGGGGCGCGATCTCTGAACCCACAGTGACTCAGTCCCCCCGGTGGGCCGCGCGGGCGCGCATGGCCCGGCGGTCGGCGCGGTCCTCATCGTCCTCGGCCGCGGCCAGGGCGGTATATCCGCCGATCATGACCTGCTCGGTGACGGCAGCCCGCCCGGCCAGGAGGAGGGCGTGCAGAGTCTCCGCCTCGGAGGCGTCGTCGGGCAGCAGTATCCCGGTCACTTGGCCGAGTGCCTGGTGTTCGGGCGTGCCGGGCGTGCGCAGCTGCTGGAGGTGGACCTGGTCCTCGTCGGTCAGCGGGACGCTCTTGCGGATCCTCACCTTGGTCACCATGCCTCATATCGTGCGGCAGTCTGTGCTGCATGGTAAGCGGCAAGGCAGGCAGCATGGCTGCGGCAGTCGTCGGACCGGGATCTTCCGTCGTCCTTCAGCCCTCGCGGGGGATGCGGTGGTGCCAGTCGCGGGTGAAGAGCAGGCTGCCGGCTTCGAAGGCGCTGACATGGCAGTGGACGATGAAGTGGGTGGCGTCGCAGCGGAGTTCGGTGCGGGTCTGGACGGTGGTGTCCCAGCCGATGTCGGGGCGTTCCAGGCGGACGCTGTGGTCGGTGCGGGCCTGGGCGCTCAGGGGGGCGGCGGTGAGGACGCGGTAGGCGGTGACGCTGTGCTCGTCGCGGACCAGGCCGTCGGGGTGGGTGCGGGTGCCGTCGGTGGCGGGGGAGAGTTCGACGCGCCATTCGTGGCGGCCGATGTCGTGGAGGGCGAGGCGTTCGGGGCGGGCGGTGAGCGGCTCGGTGACGTGGAGGTGGATCGGCTCGGGGAGGGCGGGGCGCTCGACGGTGAGGGGGACGGCGCCCGCGTCGGCGGCGAGGTGACGGGCGGGGAGGGTGAGGGTGCTGCGGGAGGGGTCGAGGCCGAAGCCCGTCGCCCCGGGGGTGGGCCAGATCCACGGCCAGTAGGCGGAGGAGAGGGCGAGCCGGAGGCGGTGGCCGGCCGGGACGGTGTGGCCGGCGGCGGAGAGTTCCACGGTGGCGTCCGCGGGAGCACCGGCCGGCACGCCGGCGGACGGGGGGAGCGCCAGGACGCCCCGGCTGAGCAGGGTGGAGGTGCCGTCCGGGGTCACGTCGCAGAGCCGGGCGACGATCAGGCCGCCGGCCGACCTGGCCTCGCCCGACCCCGTCCCGCCCGGGCGCAGCCGCAGCCGCAGGGACGGCAGGCCGAGGAGTTCCAGCGGCTCCGGCAGCGGCTGGGAGTCGAAGCAGACCGAGCGCCCGTCCTCCTCGCGCTGGTCGGACGGCCGGTCGGCGGGGCGCCCGAGCGGGACGTACGCCCCGGCGTTGAGGCCGGTGTGCTGGGGCGACCGGACCCGGACGAAGCGGTCGTCGGACGCCGTGCCGGCGGAGCGCAGCGGTCCGTCGAGGCCGTAGTGGATGTCGCGGACGTCGGGGGAGGGCCAGAGGTCGTCGCCGGCCCAGCGGGTGCTGATCCAGCTGCGCAGGGCGGGGCCCGCGAGGATGCCGGTGTCGATGTCCTTCAGCCAGTGGTCCCACCAGCGCAGCGTGTCCGGGAGGGCGTCGTCGGGCAGCCCGTGCGGCCAGGGGCCGACCAGGGCCCGGACGGGGACCGGGGCGGCGGACTCGTCGAGCAGGCGCAGCACCAGGGAGCAGGACGGGTCGTCCCAGCCCGCGACGGCGAGGGTGGGGACGGCGGCGGTGAGGCGGGCCGGTTCGTCCGGCCCCCGCGGGGCGAGCCAGGCCTCGACGGGCGGCTCCAGGGCGTTCAGCCGCGCGAGCCACATCGCCCGCCAGCTGTCGCCGACGTAGCGCGGGTCGGGCGGCCGGGCCGCGCCCGCGAGCAGGGCGGTGAGGCGGGCGTGCAGGCCGGCGGCGAGGACGGCGCCGCCGAGGTGGTGTCCGCCGTCGGGGCAGGCGGTGACGACGGCCCGCACGGTGTCCGGGGCGAGGGCGGCCAGCCGCAGCGCGGTGGTGCCGGCCGGGCCGTGGCCGAACAGGCCGACGCGGCCGCTGCACCACGGCCGGGCGGCGAGCCGGCGGATCACCTCGACGCCGTCGGCGAGCGCCGCCTCGGAGTGTTCGTCGCCGGGCAGGCCGCCGGAGTTGCCGTGGCCGCGGAGGTCGACGCGGACGGAGGCGTAGCCGTGGCCCGCGTACCAGGGGTGGCGGCGGGAGTCCTCGGCGGCCGTCCAGTCGGTGAGGCGGCCGGCGGAGTATTCCAGCAGCACGGGGACGGGTGCGTCGTCCAGTGGGCGCCAGACCCGGGCGTACAGCTCGGTGCCGTCGGACAGCGGGATGCGCAGGTCCTCGCGGGTGATGGGCCGGGGGTGCGACCGGCCGACGGCGGGGGGAAGGGGCGAAGGCATGGCGGCTCCCAGCGATTCCCAGGGCTTCCCGGTGCGTCGCGGCGGCTCCCGGCGGCTCCCGGTCGGCGCCCCGTGGTGCGGGCGGGTGGTGGGCCCGCCCGCACCGCGGGCGTCAGCATTCCGACAGTAGGCGACGGGGCCGCCGATTTCCTGGTGAGCCTTCCCGGCGGGCGCCGGGAGCGGGCCTGCGGCGGGAATTGTCAGACAAGCGCTACGCCTTGGCGAGCCAGGCCGTGGCGTTGAGGGCGAGGGCGGCGTCGGTGCCCGCCGGGTCGTCCCAGCCGTTGAAGAGGGTATTGCCCGGCTGGCCGGTGCCGTCGTCGACGGGGGAGCTGTCGCCCCAGATCGCGACCCGGCCGCTGCCGAAGGTGCTGGTGACGAAGAACGCGCCGGTGGTGCCGCTGTAGCCGGTGCGGTAGAGCAGGCCCTTGACCGACGGGTTGTCGGCGGGCTTGAGCGTGAACGTGGTGCCGTTGCGCAGGATCGAGCCGGTGACGGTGCCGAAGCCGCCGTGCAGCACCGGGTCGGTGGCGTCGTTGACCGCGCGCGGGTTGTCGGTGGTGATGTTCTTGAGGTCGACCGAGAACCCGAAGGGGTCGTTGTTGTTCACCCCGTTGTCGGTCAGCAGGTCGTTGATGATCGCGGGGGAGTCCCAGCCGTCGTTGTTGCGGTCGCTCTGGGTGTGGTCGGAGATGAGGAAGAGCCCGCCGCCGTTCTGGACGAAGCGCAGCAGGGCGGTCTTCTCGGCGGCGCTGAACCGGATGTTGGGCTCGGGGACGACGAAGGTGTCGAAGTTGGCGAGGTCGAGCGCGGCGCCGGTGCCGTAGCTGATGGTGGAGCCGGCGGGGAGGGTCTTGAGGCTGTACTGGCCGGTCTTCTGGAGGGCGACGCCCCAGGCGGAGAGGGCGCCGGTCCAGCTCTTCTCGGAGGTGGGGCCGGCGTTCTGGGCCAGCGGGTCGGGCTGGCTGGTGCTGATGATCCAGTCGGCGTTGCCGGCGGTCTCGGCCTTGCTGTTGTCGAACAGCACCCGGTGCTGGGTCCCGGCAGCCCGGGGAGCGGCAGCCTGGGGAGCGGGAGTGGCCGAGGCGGTGGGGGCGATACCGGTGAGGCCGGCCGCGAGCAGCGCCGCGGCGGCCAGTGCCGCAGCGGTTCGAATGCGGATCATATGCCGTTCCTCCATGGGGAGTTGAGGTGTCGGCGCCCGAAGTATTCGCGCGTAGAACGTGAGTATCCGTGCGTAGCGGGGCCGCCGAAAGCCTCCGGAGGTTACAAGGATTTGTATGGTGCATGACGATCGCCGGGACGGCCCTTCACACGCTCCGTGCCCGATCGCCGCCAATCCGTAATTGCACATGACTTGCAAGTACTTCCCTGCCGGGGGAAAGATGGCCCAGCTCCGTCGTCACCCCCCCGAAAGGACGACACGATGTCCAGCCCCGCCGCAGGTGCCACCGCCGTCAGATGGCGCGACCGGCTCACCCGCGATGAGTGGGTCCGCCTGGCCGGCATGGGCGGCTTCATCCTCGCGCTGCACGTGATCGGCTGGTTCACCCTGCTCGCGGTCATCGCGCCCGAGCACTACGACGTCGGCGGCCAGGTCTTCGGCGCCGGTATGGGCCTCACCGCCTACACCCTCGGCATGCGGCACGCCTTCGACGCGGACCACATCGCCGCCATCGACAACACCACCCGCAAGCTGATGGGCCAGGGCAAGCGGCCGCTCTCGGTCGGCTTCTGGTTCTCGCTGGGCCACTCCTCGATCGT
Source organism: Kitasatospora sp. NPDC088351 (assembly GCF_040685575.1). Taxonomy (NCBI): domain Bacteria; kingdom Bacillati; phylum Actinomycetota; class Actinomycetes; order Kitasatosporales; family Streptomycetaceae; genus Kitasatospora; species Kitasatospora sp. NPDC088351. Next base: position 13,124 of record NZ_JBFBIL010000101.1, read on the forward strand.
CTTCGGCCTCTGCGCGCTGCTCGCCTTCGGCATCCAGTCCCTCGCCGGGCAGGTGGAGTCGGACGACTCCACCCTGCACGAGACCACCGGCCTGATCGGCGTCTCCGTCTCCGGGACGTTCCTGCTGCTCATCGGTCTGATCAACCTGGGTGCCTTCAACGGCATCCTCAAGGTGTTCCGCAAGATGCGTCAGGGCGAGTTCGACGAGGCCGAGCTGGAGGCGCAGCTCGACAAGCGCGGCTTCATGAACCGCATCCTGGGCCGGGTCACCAGGGCCGTCACCAAGCCCTGGCACATGTACCCGGTCGGTCTGCTGTTCGGCCTGGGCTTCGACACCGCCACCGAGGTGTCCCTGCTGGTCCTGGCCGGCGGCGCGGCCGCGTTCCAACTGCCCTGGTACGCCCTGCTGGTGCTGCCGGTGCTGTTCGCGGCCGGGATGAGCCTGCTGGACACCATCGACGGTTCGTTCATGAACTTCGCCTACGAGTGGGCGTTCTCCAAGCCCGTCCGCAAGATCTACTACAACCTGACCGTCACCGGCCTGTCCGTGCTGGTCGCGCTGGTGATCGGCTCGATCGAACTGCTCGGGCTGCTCGGCGAGAAGCTGGACATCACCAGCGGGCCGATCGCCTGGATCGGCGAGCTGGACCTCAACTTCGTCGGCTACGCCATCGTCGGCCTGTTCGTGCTGACCTGGGTGGCGGCGATCGGGTACTGGAAGTTCGGCCGGGTCGAGGAGAAGTGGTCGGCCGGCCTGGCGACCGGGTCCACCACCGCCGAGCGCGAGTAGCCGCAGACGGCCGAGGGCCGGCCGGCCCGGGGGGTGAACCCC
>NZ_JBFBIL010000102.1:0-13618 GCF_040685575.1 Kitasatospora sp. NPDC088351
AGGCACAAGATCATCCGACACGTGGAGCACTCTGCCGCCCGAACACATCAACTGCCAAGCCCCTGAGCTGAACTCATTTTGAAACGATCAGTTAGCCGATACCTGTTGGGTCCGCCACCGGGAAACGCTGGTCTGCGCCGGATCTCGATTCAGGCCCCCGAGCACCTGCCTGCTCATCTGTGAGGGCTGCGTCACCCTGGCCAAGACCCGCGACCGTCGCCGTGCCCTGTCGGGCCGCGCTCGGCCGACGCACGGCGTAGTCCCTGCCCGTGCCGACGAGGAGGAAGGACGCCGTGGACAACGGCCAGGACGACTACCGCGACGCGGCGAAGGAGGCCGCCCTCGGGGTACCCGCCCCCAGGCGGGTTGCCGTCGCCTACGCGGTCGCGCTGCTCGTCCTGATGGCCGTGGCGACGGCGCTGGTCATCTGCGACCGAATCTTCTAGCCAGCAATCGCGCCCCTGGCGCCCACAAGCTCCCGGCCCGTCGGAAAGGGTCTTCTGCCGGGCCGGGGTCGCACCACCCTGCATTGCTGCTCGTCCCCCTGGCGAGCAGAGCCAACGGATTGGAGAGGCCCGTGAGCACCACCACCATCAAGCCCGGCACCGAGCTGGACGAGCTGGGCAAGTTCTTCACGATCGCCGCGCGTCGGATTGACGCGGGCGAGGCCGCGCCGGAGATGTTCTCCGCCGCCATCGACACCGCGTGGCACCAGCTCGTCAACGACCCGGCCGTGCACGAGGCGTTCGCGCTCAAGCACGCCGGCCGAAAGCTGGCCCACGTCGAGAGCGCGGGCACCGGCTTCATCTCCTGGGTGAGCGCCTACGAGGAGGCGTACGGCCCCCTGCCGGAGATCTGGTTCGCCGACGCCGACGGCACGGTCAACACCGGGGCCCTGGCCCGCTACCGCGAGTCGGGCGAGGTCTGGGCGGAGTGGAGCTGCTCGCCCGCGCCGTCCGACCCGGACGCGGCCCCGGAGCCGGTCGTCCGGTGATCACCGCACCCCACGACGGAGCGTCCCGGCCGACCGCCGGGGCGCTCCGACTCACCGAAGCCCGGACGGAGAACCCGGCCAGTGCGGACGTGAACCGCTACCTGTCCACGATGGAGCAGTACTGCCCGTTCCTCCAGCCGTCCACGGCGCGCGGAATGACCGGGTGGACCGTCTACGAGATCGCGTCCGGTACCTACCGGTACGAGGTCGAAGCGGAGCTGTTCCACGCGGGCGTGCAGGCCGCGGAGTGGATTCGCCCGCTCATGGCCCGACCGAACGGTCTGCTGGCGTGCGAGAACGTGGTGATCGTCGGCCAGTGCGCGGACGCGGACCACCGCGAACTGCTGGCGTGGCCGCACTGGGCGCTGAAGAACCTGTACGGGCCGGTCGGCGTGATGTTCGGCAAGTTCGTGAAAGGGGCTGCCGAGACCAGCCGGGCCGGGCACAACATCCCGCCGGCCCCCGCCTCGTTCCTCCCGGTACGGGCCGCCGTCCGGCCGCTGGACCCGAAGTTCCTGACGAACACACCCGACCTCGCGGCAGCGGTGGCCGGGGCCGTGGACGATGGCCGCGACGTGTTCGAGCACATCCCCTGCGAGTGGAAGGCAGTTCGAGAATGGGCGAGTTCCTTGCCGAGGCCAGAGCAGCGCTGAGGGCCGCGGAGGCCGTCTGCGGGCCGGTCAAACTGGAGGAGATCAGCAACCGGCGGGGCTCGGCGGTGTGGAAGGCCAGCGGTCCGCGGGGCTCGGCGAGCATCAAGCTCGGCACCGGCGAGGCCGCCGAGGTCACCGCACGCGAAGCCTCCGTCCTGTACCAGCTTCCCGACTACACCGTGACCGCCGGTCGCTTCGACAACGGCGTCTGGTACGTCACCCCGTGGCTGACGGGGCCGTCCACCTGGGACGTCTTCGGCCCCGGGCGCAAGGGCGAGGGCGGACGCGACGAGGCCCTGGCTGCCGCGATGGGGCTGTGCCGCGCCGTGGCCGCTCTCCACGCCGAAGAGTGGGTGCACGGGGACCTCCAACCCCAGCACGGTATCCACACCGAAGACGGAGTCCGGCTCATCGACTTCGCCTGGAGCCGACAGATCGGCATCACGCCGTGGCTGACGTTCGACGGCACGATGATCCACCTCACCGCCCCCGAGCTGGCCGCCCGGATCATCACCGGCCCCCAGCCCGTCAACACGACGCAGCCCGCCGACGTCTACGCCCTCGCCGGCACCCTGTGGACCTGCGTCACCGGCAAGTGGCCGCTGGACTACGAGGCCGCCGGACTCGGCAAGGGCACGCCCCTGGCGGAGATGCGGAAGGCCATCGCCACCAGAGCCGTCCCGATGTCCGCCGTGATGCCCTGGCCCGCCCTCCAGGCCCGGCTGCGGTACGTCCTGCTGGCCGAGCCCGACGACAGGCCGACCGCCGCCGAACTGGCCAAGCTCGTCGAAGCGGTCGACGGGTGATTGAGCTGCGGGAGCTGGCCCCCGGCGACGCCGGGGCACTGCTGCGCATCTACAGCGTGGAGGCGACGAAGCACCTGGGCCGGGCGGCGATGGATGCCACCGAGGCCCGGCACTACGCCCGCCACGCCGCAGCGTCCGCAGCACAGTCCCCGCGCACGCTCTACATGTTCGGCCTCGTCGTGGACGGCGACCTGCTCGGTGTTGTCAAGCTCCACCTGGACCGCCCGGTCGCCGCCGTGAGCTACATCCTGCGCGCGGACGCCTGGGGTCGGGGCCACGCCACCGAGGGGGTTCGCAAGATTCTCGCCCTCGCCTTCGGCCACCTCGGGTTGCCGGAGGTTCACGCCAAGCACCACCCGGACAACCCGGCCTCGGGCCGTGTCCTCCGCAAGGCGGGCTTCGTGCCCACCGGCGAGCACGCCGGATTCACGACCTACGCCATCCGGCCGCCGCAAACGGCCGACGGCCCCTCTCCACACCTCCTGCACCTCCGAAGTACCCCATGGCCCGCGCCTTCCTCATCCTCGCCCTGATCGTCATGATGGCGACCAGCTTCCGGTACCACCGCACACCCCGGCACGAGAACGACCCGGACAAGATCTGGTGCGCCAGGGTCGGGGACCGCCGCAGCGTGGAGGTGTGGCGGCGCGGGCTGACCATCGACGTCCGCGTTGTCGACCGTCACTGACCATCTCGCACCCCCGCTGCCCTCAACCCCAGCGGCGGGCCCGCCCCCGTCCTGCTGCTGCCCCCGCAGCCGCAGGACGGGGGCCCTCCTCAGCCTGGAGACCTCCATGTGGGCCAGCGCAGAGCCGGACCGTCAAGCCGTGATCAAGAAGCTCGTCATAGCCGCACTTCCGGAGGTCGCCAGCAGGTACCGCGTGGGGACGCAACCACTCGGCGAGAGCGGTGAAGTCGGCGTCGGTGAGGCCCCGGTGGGGGGTCGACGCGGTGGAGCAGGGCGTCTCCCCGGTGGTGGGCGCGGACCCAGGCGCGGTCGGTGTCGGTGATCTCGTCGTCGACCCAGGCGAAGGGGCGCCCCGCGGCCCGGGCGACGAGGGCGCGGGTCTTCCAGTGCAGCCCGGTCCGTTCGTCCAGGTCGTCGGCTGCGGACGGCTCCGGCCACTCCACCACCGGCAGCCGGGGCAGACCGAGCCGCGGTGCGACGCACTCGTTCGCGTCGTCGAGCCAGGTCGTTGCCCAGATCAATCGGCAGGGCAGCGCCGCGAGCCGGGGGCCGTGGGCGGGATTGATCCGGGCCAGCAGTGGATTGGGCTCCGGCGTGTCGGGCTCCGTCGGCCAGGTGGGGTACCCGTCCGGCAGTTGCTCCGGCGTCGCGCGAAGGGGATGAGGGGGCCGTCGACATCGAGGAAGAGCAGCGGCTGCGAAGAGCGCGTGGAACCGGTCACGGCCGCAGGATAACGGCGGCTGCCATCGCCGGTACGCCTCCCGGGGGTTGGCCCGTCGAACCGGTGACGGGACGGGCCCGGGCGTGCGCCACGCGACCGGCCATGACGAACCGGCAGCGGATGATGGCCGACGACGGATGCCCGGTTCCGGGCGGCGCGGACGCGCCGGCGGTCGAGGGGCTCGGCCGGGAACTGGCCGGGATGCCGCGGCCGCCCGATCGACTCGTGCGTGACGGGCAGGCGTTCACCGTGCTGTCCGAGTGGGTCCCGAGCCTGCCCGACCGGCTCTCGGCTGGCTGCATAGCGTCGCGCACGGTGCGGACCCGCTCGGCGCGTTCGGGCTGTGCGCCGAGGTGGACCCGGCGCGGACCGGGAGGCGGCGGTGGTGACCCTGCCGCACCGGGAGGCCCTGCGGGAACGGCTCGCCGAGATCCTGGCCGTCATCGCCCCCTTCACCGGCTGATCCCGGGAGGCGGGCGGACGGCCACGTCCCCACCGCCGCGCCCGCACCCCGGGGGCCGTCTCCGGGGGCCGCCCGCTACGGCAGGGTGTAGACCTGGCCGGTCTGGGCGCCCTCGACGGAGCGGACGTACGCCTGGGCGACCAGGGCGAGATCGACCGACGGCATGCCGGGGAAGAAGGACTCGTAGTCCGCGAGGCTCTCGGTGAAGACCGTCGGGCTGACGGCGTTGACGCGCTGCGGGGCGATCTCGATGGCGGCCGCCCGGACGAACGCCTCCACCGCGCCGTTGGCCATCGATGCGGCGCTCGCCGTGGGGACGGGCTCGCGGGACAGCACCCCGGTGATCAGGGTGAAGGAGCCCCGTTCGGCGATCCGGGAGGTGCCCTGGCGGACCAGCTCGATCTGGCTGAGCACCTTGCCCCGGAACGCGGCCTGGTAGTCGGCGGGCGTCATCTCGGTGACGGGCTTGTAGGGGACCTCGCCGGCGGCGCTGACCACCGCGTCCACCCGGCCGACCGCCTGGTACAGGGCCGTGACCTGAGCCGGGTCGGTGATGTCGTGGCGCAGATCGCCGCCGGTACGGCCGACGGTGACGACCTCGTGGCCGCGGCCGGACAGGGTCTCGCGGACGGCCGTGCCGAGCTTTCCGGTGGCGCCGATGAGCAGAATCTTCATGCCCGTGACGCTAGGTCCCGCCGGTCCCGGGAGGGAAATACCCGCCGCGCGGTACTTATGCTTGGCGGTTATGAACGGCTTGCCGGAGGTGAAGGGCGCGGCGGTGGCGAACGTGGAGCTGCGCCATCTGCGGGCCCTCGCCGCGATCGGTGACGAGGGGACCATCACCGACGCCGCGATCGCCCTGGGGATCAGTCAGCCCGCGCTGTCCCGCACCCTGGACCAGCTGGAGCGGCGCCTCGGCACCCGCCTGGTCGAACGCACCACCCGCCGGCTGGCCCTCACCGAGGCCGGAACGCGCCTGTGGGAACACGCCCACCGCATCCTCAACCAGCTGGACGACGCGCTGGCCGAGGCCACCGCGCGGCCGCGCCCGCTGCGGGTCGCGTTCGCCTGGGCGGCGCTCGGCCGCCACACTGTCCCCCTGCTGCGCGCCTGGCGCGAGCAGCACCCCGACACCCCCGTCCAGGTCCTGAGCCACGACGATCCCGAGGCCGCCCTGCGCCGGGGAGAGGCCGACGCGGCCTTCCTCCGGACGAAACCGGCGGCCGACACCGGGCTGGCCGTTCTGGCGCTGGTGCGCGAGGCCCGCCTGGCCGCGGTGCACGACGGACACCCGCTCGCCGGCCGGGACGGCGTGCGGCTGGCCGACCTCGCGGACCAGCCGGTGGTGCTGTGCGCCACGGCCGCGACCACCGGCGCGGATCTGTGGCCCACCGCCCGGCGCCCGTACACCTTCGCGGTCCCGGGCGTCGCCGAATGGCTCACCGCCATTGCCACGGGCGAGGCCGTCGGAGTCACCGCGGAGGGCACCGGGCACAGCCATCCGCACCCCGGCATCCGCTATCTCCCGCTCACCGACGCGGATCCCGTGACGGTCTACCTGGTCCGGCCCCGCACCCCGACACACCCCGCCACCGAGGCCTTCCTCGCCCAGGCGGTGCGCAGCACGGAACAGGGGAGCGCGGCCGACACCCGTCAGGCGTGGACCTCTCCTCCGGGAGCGGCCTCCGCGGGCGAGGGAGGAAGCGGGCCGGCCCGTGGCGGAAAACCTTGGCAGGAATGGCCTGAATCGCGAATATGATCGACCGGTGAATCGCGAGGTCATTGACACCATTCCCGTCTTCTGGACGGAAGCCCCCGGGCCGCTCGAGGCCATCCTGATGTTCGGCTGCGGCGCGCGGGACGAGACCATGCGCACCCTCGGTGTGACCCACCTGGTCGAGCACCTCGCGATGAGCACCCTGCCCAGACTGCACCACGACCACAACGCCTCGGTCGACCTGGCGCTCACCCAGTTCACCTGCTCCGGACGGCCGGAACAGGTGGTCGAGTTCCTGGCCCGGGTCTGCGAGGCGCTCACCGCCCTGCCGGTGGAACGGATCGAGCAGGAGTCCGGCGTCCTGGCGGCCGAGGACGGCCGGGTCGCCGACCCGCAGACCGGCGAACTGCTCTCCCACCGCTACGGCGTGCAGGGCCTGGGCCTGGCCGCCTACCGCGGCCCCGGTGCCGACCGGATCCCCCTCGACGCCGTCCGGGAGACCGTCACCCGCTACTTCCACGCCGGAAACGCGGCCCTCGTACTCACCGGCCCCCCGCCGGCCGGGCTCAGGCTGCCGCTGCCCGCCGGGGAGCGCCCCGACCGCGGCCCCGCCCAGACCGCGCTGCACACCGGCCCCTCGTGGCGTCAGGAGGACGTCCCCGGCCCCGGACTCGCCCTGCACGGGGACCTCAACGACCCCGCGCTGCTGCTGGCCGTCAAGGTCCTCGCCCACCGCCTGCGGGAGACCGTCCGTCACCAGCACGGCCTCTCCTACGACGTCGACAGCTCCGCCGTCTTCGCCGGCCCCGGCCACGGCGAGCGCACCATCTGCCTCGACGCCCGCGAGGGCCAGGAGCAGCGGGTCACCGAACTGCTCTGGCGGGAGGCGCTGCGCCTCGCCCGTGACGGCGTGACCGAGGACGAGCTCGCGGAGGAGCTGGAAGGCGCGCGCGAGGCCTGGAACGACCCCCGCTCCACCGCGTACGAACTCGGTGAGGCCGCCGCCGACCTCCTGCTCGGCGACGACTACCAGGACGCCGCGGCCAGGCTCGACACCCTGGCCGGGGTGACCCCGGGACAGGTGCGGCAGGCGCTGGCGGACGCGTTGCGTACGGCGCTGCTGGTGGTCCCGTGCGACACCGAGGTGGACCTGGTGCAGCCGGCCGGCACCGGGCTGCCGCGGTACCTCTGCGGGCAGGGTGTCGAACTCCCCGCCGGCGGCCAGGTGTTCAGGCCGCCGCTGGCCGACCGGCTGCGGTACTCCGGGGCGCGCAAGGCGCGGCTGGTGGTCGACGACGCCGGGGTCTGGGTGCGTCAGCCGGACGGTGAGGTCCACCATGTGCCGTTCGACGAGGTCGTGGGGGTGGAGATGCGGGGCCCGGGCCGGGTGGTCTTCGGGCGCAGCACCTGCTTCGTCCCCGTGGTGCCGGAGCTGTTCGCGAACCTCGGCCCGGCCGTCCGGGCCATCGACGCCCGGGTCCCCGCGCACCTGATCTACGCCGCGTCCGCGTTCCGTCCCGCCGACTGACCGACCGGCCGGCCGGCCTTTACCGCGCGGCCCGCGCATCCCTTGTCGAGAGAACCTCCATGCCCACGTACGCAGCCATCACCTCCGCTCCCGCCGACCAGGTCCTGACCGCGCTGAAGCGCTCCAAGTCCGGCGGCTACCTCTACGCCGGTACCCCGGGTACCGCCGTCCTGTTCGACCCGCCGAAGCCCCGGTTCGGCCGGATCTCGCGCGGTCGTCTGCGCGACGCCCCCTGGGCGCTCGCGGTCGACACGAAGACCGCGGTCTGGTTGCTGGAAGGGACCGACTGGGGCGCCTGCGCCACGGTGTGCTTCCCCGGCGGGGGCTTCGAGCAGATCGGCTGGGCCGCCGACTGGACCCCGCCCACCGACCCGGCGGAGCTCGCCGCCCACCGGGACGCCTGGACCAAGGAGTGCGACAAGATCGCCCGCAAGGCCGGTCTGGCCGAGCCCGGTGTGCTCGCCGAGGTCCGCAACGACCCGGGCCCGGACGGCACCCGGCCCAGCACCGAGGACGTTCTGCGTCGGCTCTGCGCGCTGGTCGGGGCGCCGGAGACGGTGGTCGGGCAGTCGCTGTTCGCCCAGGCGGGGCCCGCCGGGCGGGACTTCGCGCGGTTCGAGGCCAAGGGGCGGTAGCCCGGGCCCGGCTCCGGTCCGGCCCTGGTTCCGCCCCGGTTCGGCCTTGGTTCGGTCCTGGGTCGGGGGGTGGTTCCACCACCGTTTCCGAAGGACCGTTAGCATGCCCAGCACGGCTTGCCGATGCGGCAGTTGGTTGTGGGATCAACCGGGAACACAGGAGCGTGAAGATGCCGGACACGGGCTCGACAGCACAGCCGCCGAAGGACGACCACTGGCCGGCCGTCGATCTGCGGATGGATGTTCCGCACTCGGCCCGGGTCTACGACTACCTCATCGGCGGCAAGACCAACTTCGAGGCGGACCGGGTGGCCGCCCACGCCTCCGTGCAGGCGTGGCCGGCCCTCCCGGTCTCGATGCGGACCACCCGCACCTTCATGCAGCGCGTGGTCCGCCACCTCACCGAGCAGCACGGGATCCGCCAGTTCCTGGACATCGGTACCGGCATCCCCACCTCGCCCAACGTGCACGAGATCGCCCAGGGCATCGCCCCCGAGTCGCGGGTCGCCTACGTCGACAACGACCCGATCGTGCTGACCCACGCGCGGGCCCTGATGTCGAGCAACCCCCAGGGCAGGACCTGTTACATCGACGCCGACCTCCGCGACGTCGACTCGATCATCGGCTCGCCTCGGCTGCGCGAGGTGCTGGACCTGACGCAGCCGGTGGCGCTCTCCCTGATCGCGATCGTGCACTTCGTGCTCGACGAGGACGACCCGCAGGGCATCGTGCGGCGGTTCATGGACCAACTGGCCCCCGGCAGCGTCCTGGCGCTGACCGTCTTCACCGGTGACACCGACCCGGTGGGCGTCGGCGGCGTCGGCCGTGAGTACAACGCGCGCGGCATCCCCCTGCAGATCCGCGACAAGAAGGAGGCCCTCGCCTTCTTCGACGGGTACGACCTGCTCGACCCCGGGGTGACGCCGGTCCACCACTGGCGGCCCGACCAGGACGCCCCGCCGGTGCGGGACCAGGACATCGCGATGTACGGCGGAGTGGCCGTCAAGCGCTGACCGGGCCGTCGGCGTACGCCCCGGCCGCCCCCGCCGCCCGCCGTCAGGGCGGGGGTGCGGTCGGCGTCCGTCCTCCCGGAACCCCCTACCCCCGCTTCGCGTAGCGGCTGGTGGGGCGGGGGAGGCCGAGGTGGGCGCGGAGGGTGTCGGTCCCGTAGGCGGTGCGGAAGGCCCGGCGGCGGCGGAGTTCGGGGACGAGGGCGCGGGTGACGCCGGTGAGGTCGTGGGGGAGCGCGCCCGGGCGGAGCCGGAAGCCGTCCAGCCCGGCCTCGTGCCGGTCGAGGAGCAGGTCGGCGAGTTCGGACGGGGTGCCGGTGAAGACCTCGGCGTCGGAGGTGAACGGCGCGCCGTCCAGGTCGTCCAGCCGCTCCTTGCGCAGGGCGGCGGCGCCCGGCCGCTCGTCCAGGAACACGACGAGGTCGGCGAAGACCTTGAGGGGCAGGTCGGCGGGCCGCCGGACGGCGGCCTTCGCCGCCTCGACCTCGCCGAGGACCGCCGCCGTGCCCGCCCGCGAGTGCGGCGTGACGAAGACGACGTCGGCGCCGGTCGCCGCCAGCCGGTACGGCACCCCCGCGTGCGCGAGGACGGCGACCACGGGCTGGCCCTGCGGCGGTCGCGGGGTGACGGACGGGCCGCGGACGTCGAAGTGCTCGCCGGTGAAGTCGATGTAGTGCAGCCTGTCGCGGTCGAGGAACCGGCCGGTGGCGGCGGACCGGATCTCCGCGTCGTCCTCCCAGCTGTCCCAGAGCCGCCGTACCACCTCGACCACGTCCGCCGCCTCGTCGAACAGCGGGCGCAGGCGTGCCGCGATCAGCTCCGGGTCACGGACGTCGTCGGCGGTGAGCTGCGGCAGGGTCCGGCGGCCGAAGTGCGCGGCGTCGTCCGCGCGGGAGGAGAGCTGCGGCCGCCACCCGGCCCGGCCCCGGCTGGCGAAGTCGAGGGTGGCGATGCCGGCGGAGAGGTGGAACGGCTCGGTGTGGGTGACGTTGGTGGTCGGGACCAGCCCGATCCGCGAGGTGAGCGGGGCGACCCGGGCCGCCACGAGCACGGCGTCCAGCCGGCCCCGGACCTGGTCGGTCCGGTCGTCCGGGCCGATCGGGCTGCCGGACTGCAGGGCGAGGGTGTCCTCGAAGGTGACGAAGTCGAGCAGGCCGTGCTCGGCCTCGGCGGCCAGACCGGCCCAGTACCGGGCGGTGAACAGCCCGCCCGGGTCGGCGTCCGGTGCGCGCCACGCGGCCGGGTGCCAGCCGGCGCCGTCCAGGGCCACGGCGAGGTGCGGGGGCGGGGTCACGAGGTCGTCTCCCGGGTGTCGGCGGTGCGCGGCGGCTTCAGCCCGAGGTGGTCGCGGAGCGTGGTGCCGGTGTAGTCGGTGCGGTACACGCCCTTCTCCTGGAGCAGCGGGACGACCCGGTCGACGAGTTCGTCCAGCCCGCCCGGGGTGAGGTGCGGGGTGAAGACGAAGCCGTCGGAGCCGTCGTTCTGTACGAACTCGTCGATCGCGTCGGCGACTTCGCGGGCCGTGCCGATGAACGTCTGACGCCCGGTGACCTCGGTGACCAGCTCCCGGATGCTCAGCCCGCGGGACTCGGCCAGCTCCCGCCACTGCCTGGCGGTCGCGACGCGGTCGGTGCGGAACAGCGCGTGGCCCTTGAGGAGGAGGCTCTCCGGGTCGGGCTCGACGACGGGCAGCGGCCCGTCCGGATCGTAGGAGGAGAGATCGCGGCCCCAGACCGCCTCCAGGTAGGCCAGCGCCGTCTGCGGGCCGATCTGGGCCCGGCGCAGTTCGGCGGCGCGCTCGTGCGCCTCCTCCGTGGTGTCGCCGAGCACGTACGTCACGGCGGGCAGGATCGTCAGGTCCTCCGGTGCGCGGCCGTGGGCGGCGAGCCGGCCCTTGACGTCCCGGTAGAAGGCGCGGGACTCCTCGGGCCTGCTGTACCGGCTGAAGATGACGTCGGCGTCGGCGGCGGCGAACTCCCGGCCCTCCGGGGAGTCGCCGGCCTGGATGATCACCGGGTGGCCCTGTGGCGGGCGCGGCGTGTTGAACCGCCCGGCGATGTCGAAGTGCTTTCCCCGGTGGGAGAATTCGCCGGCGCCCGGAGCGACGAACCGGCCGGCCGCGGCGTCCGCCCGGAGGTCGTCCGCCGCCCAGCTGTCCCACAACTCGCGTGCGGTGTGCAGGAACTCCGCGGCCCGGGTGTACCGGTCCGACTCCGCGAGGAAGCCGCCCCGGCGGAAGTTCTCGCCGGTGAAGGTGTCGAAGCTGGTCACCACGTTCCACGCGGCCCGCCCGTCGCTGAGGTGGTCCAGGCTGGCCAGCCGCCGCGCCACCTCGTACGGCTCGTTGAAGGTGGAGTTGACGGTCGCGGCGAGCCCGAGCCGGGTGGTGACGGCCGCCAGCGCGCTCAGCACGGTCAGCGACTCCGGCCGGCCGGCCACGTCGAGGTCGTAGATCGCGCCCTTGTGCTCGCGCAGCCGCAGCCCCTCGGCGAGGAAGAAGAAGTCGAACTTCCCCCGCTCGGCGGTGCGTGCCAGGTGCAGGAAGGAGTCGAACTCGATCTGGCTCCGCGAGCGTGGATCGGACCAGACGGTGGTGGTGCCGATCCCGGGAAAGAACGCGGCGAGGTGAATCTGCTTGCCGGGCATGACGGTTGAGCGCCTCCTGTCAGCAGGGCTGTGAGGACTCGCCAATCCTGCAAGCGGGGGAGGGACGGGGCAACCGATGAAATCAACTGTTCACGGACGGACATGATGTTGTGTGCGGGCCCCGCCGCGCGGCGGCGGCTCGCGGGCGGGGCCCCGCCCCCACGGGGCGGTCAGGGCAGCCGGACGACGACCTCCGGGTTGGCCGGGGACGGGCCGTCGAGGAGCGGCTGGGCGATGCCCTTCAGGGACTGGTCGAAGAAGGCCGCGACACAGGTCCGGGTGAGCTGCTCCGCACGCTCCGGGGAGATCTCGTCCGGGTCGCCCACGCCCACCAGCGCGGCGAGGACCGGCAGGTCGGTGAAGCTGCCGTGGTTGGTGCCGTTGACGGAGAGCCAGCGCCGCCAGCCGTCCAGGCTCGTCCAGGTGTGCTGCCAGGACTGGTCCTGGGCGCTGGTCTCCTCGCCGAGCATCAGGAAGGGGCGGCCGTTCAGGCCCTGGGCGGGGACCTCGTCCCAGAAGGTGCCGTCCATGTTCACCCCGGCCCGCACCCGGTTGTCGGCCGCCATGGTGGTGAGCGTGGCGGCCCCGCCGGCCGAGTGGCCGGCCATGCCGATCCGGGTGGTGTCGATCATCCGCGCGTACTGCCAGCCCGGGTGGCGGCCGGTGAGCCGGTCGAGCACGAAGGAGACGTCCTTGGCCCGGCTCCCGGTGATGGCGGTCTCTCCGCCGGCCGGCGGCTGTTCGCAGATCGCGCAGGTGAGCGTCCGCCCGTCCGGGAAGCTGATGCCGGCGGCCTCGTAGGTGTGGTCGACCAGCGCCACGACGTACCCGCGGCTGGCCAGGTCCTCGGCGAGGCCGGTGAGCGTGGCCCGGGGCAGGGTGAAGCCGGGGGAGAGCACCACCAGCGGGAACCTGCCCGGCGCCGGGCGGGCGTCGGGGTGCGCCCAGGTGCGGACGGCGGCGAGCCGCTCGGGCGGGAAGGCCGAGCCGGGGACCTTCTCCTGGAGCAGGAGCCGCGCCTCCTCGGTGGTCAGATAGGGGGCGGGTGGCCCGCCGGTGCCGGGCCGGGCCGGGTAGTACATCGACACCATCAGCTCCCGGGCCCCGGCCGCGGGCACCCACGGGTCCTGGCGCTGCTCGTCGACGAGGTGCAGGGTGCCGCGGCCGACGGCGTGCGGGCCTGTCGGGCGGGGCAGCCGGGCCTGCGCGGCGGAGGGGTCGGACACCTCCGAGGCAGCGGACGCGGTGGCGGACGTGACCGGGGCGGCGGGCGCGGGGGCGGCGAAGGCGGCGCTCGCGCCGATCAGCGGCAGGGGGAGGGCGAGCGCGACGACGACGGCCAGGGCGGTACGGCGGATTCTGGTCATGACGATCACGCTAGGCGGCCGGACCGGGCCCGGCATCGCCTCACAGGGGGAGCCCGGCGTCCTCCTGCGCGCTGACGAAGGATCATCTCCCGGGCGTACGGAGTCAGTTGCATCGCAGGTGAGAAGCCTCGGGGTTCGAGCGCACTCGAACCCCGAGGGCTGCCGCGCCGCCGGTGGCCCGCGCGGCGGGAACTGTCGGACAGGCCCTAGGCCCAATGCCGGTGACTTAATTCGTGTCTCGCTTGGTGATCGTGACGGTGGCTGGTTGGGGTGGTGGCCAGTTGCGGTGTTGGGCGCGTTTGAGGGGCCAGTTGGACATTTTGCGTTTGATGACGCGGGGGCAGGATCGTTGACGCCGTTCGGGTAGGAGGCGTTCGCTGATCTCAGCGA
>NZ_JBFBIL010000103.1:0-12279 GCF_040685575.1 Kitasatospora sp. NPDC088351
CGACGCCAACACCAGGCCCGGACCAGCCACTACAAGAGACGAGGCCACAGCCCAAGAGCTGAAGCCTCGTCACGCTAAGCACCGTTGCAGTACTAGGCCGGATTCGGCCGACCGCCGCAGGCTGCCGGTGCCGGATCCCCCGCCCGCACCCCTGGCAGGCATCCGGCACCGGCAGGGCGGGCGGCGGTGGCGACCTGATCGCGCTCATCCAGGACGAGTTGGGCCTGCCGGTCACCGAGGCCGACGCGGCGCTCCTCGCTCAGGACCGGCCAGACACACTCCCCTACGGCGTGCGCGGCCAGGACGTCGCCCGACCCGGGCGGATGCTGTTGGCGAAATGCGTGCTGCCGGGGGATCAGCAGGTGACCGGCACCGTTACGGTGGCGGTCGCCGGCGGCCAGCCCTGCCTCACGGTCTGGAGGGTGGCCGTCACGCTGGAGCCGCACGGGACGGTGCTCGCGACGTAGCCGACCGCGAGCCCGCCACGGGGCACGATGCCGGTGAGGTTCTCGGTTTCGAGAGGGACGCCGCCGGTGATGCCGAGGTTCAGGCTGTACGAGACGGACTGCGGGATCCAGTCGGAACGGGCAGGTGTCGAGTAGCCGGCGGCGGACACGAGGCCGCCGTCGACCGTGACGCAGACCTGGTTCCGGACGATGCCGACCGGGCCGTAGGCGCAGGTGGTCGCGGACGGAGTCGCGACCGTGCCCGTGGTCTGCGCGGTGGCCTGGGCGGCGCCCGCGACACCGAGCCCGGACAGTGCGGCACCGGCCGCGAGGACCGCGACGAAACGCTTCATCAGAGTTCTCTCCTTCGAAAACCGACAGCAAGAGGGGCCGGGAAACGCATGTGATATGTCACGCTTCACATGTCGCATGCTTCCATGACACCCCGCCCATCACCCCTGGCCGGACCCAAATACCGGGATGAGTACCGGATTTGACCCCCCGGTGGCTCAAATCCGCGCCGTGTCATCGGCACCCCGGCCAGGCCCACGGCACGGCCGGCCGCCGCCCACCGGGATCACGGCATCGCGCTGCACGGCCCGTTGAAGTCCGTCACCTCCACGCAGGACCACGGCGAAGCCGCCCACGGACGGGACGCACGCCTGGTTCATGACACACCCCGGGCCCGCACCCGAACCTCCCACCTGGCAGCGCTTCGCCCCACCGGATCACATCCGGCGGGGCGGAGTCGAGGACCCACACGCCATGTCGCCGACAGCATGCCGGGCGGTCCGGGGCCCGCTGGGCTAGGCTCGTTCGGCGCGGCGCGGGGCCGCGTGGTGCGGACGAAGAGGGGGAGCCCGTGATCGGCGAACTGCTGCCTGTTCCGGTGGTGGTCGAAGTGGCGTACGACGACTCGCCGGAGGCCCGGCTGGAGCCCGCCGAGGAGGCGGTGATCGCCAGGGCGGTGGAGACCCGGCGCCGGGAGTTCGCCACGGTGCGCCACTGCGCCCGTACCGCGCTCGGCCGCCTCGGTGTGCCGTACCGGCCACTGGTGCCGGGCCTGCGCGGTGCACCGAGCTGGCCCGCCGGGGTGGTCGGCAGCCTGACGCACTGCGCCGGGTTCCGCGCCGCCGCCGTGGCTCTGGCCCGTGACGTGGTCTCGCTCGGCATCGACGCCGAGCCCGCACAGCCGCTGCCCGCGGACGTGCTGGAGGCCGTCGCACTGCCGGGCGAGCAGGACCGGATATCCAAGCTGCTCGCCGACCACCCCCAACTTCCCTGGGACCGGCTGCTGTTCAGCGCCAAGGAGTCCGTCTACAAGACGTGGTTCCCACTCACCGGGCTCTTCCTGGACTTCCACGAGGCCGACCTCACGTTCCACCCGGACGGCACCTTCCGGGCCGAACTGCTGGTGCCGGGGCCGGTCGTGGACGGGCGGCGGATCGACGCCTTCGACGGCCGCTGGGCGGTGCGCCACGGCCTGCTCGCCACCGCGATCACCCTCCTGCCCGCCGGACGGCCGTAGCGAGTCGCCGGACGGCCGCCGACGAGACGCCGACGAGACGCCGCAACACTCCCGCAACGGCCATGGTACTGGTGAGCTCGCGTAATCAACTGTCGCGTATTCGCAGCCGTAGGAAGCCTGGTGGTGACTGTTCGTAGTTCTGGACGGATGCGGCTGGAGGACGGGGAGCTTCTTCTGTCGGGTCAGGAGGTCAGGAACTCGGCGAGCCCGTGTCGATGACGATCATCTTCTCCAGCGTGTACCTGTCCAGGTTCGGATGGTGCTCTTGCTGGCCAACCCGGATGCGGTGGAAGCGGAAGGTCCCGTTGGTGGTACTCGCGCTAACGATGCATCGGATCTGGAGCGGAGGTTCGACGGACCGCCCGAGATGGCAGATGTGCAAGGCCAGCGTGAGGCCCTGGGCCAGCAGTAGCCTTTGATCGGCCTCGGCGATGACGGGCTCGCCGTCATCCAGGACATCGACGGTCACGGGCACGAAATCCTCAAGGTGGAAGCTGTTGACGCTGCACTCCCACGCGGTGAGGTCGATGAAGCCTCCGGGTCCGGTGTCGCGCAGGTGACGGGCGGTATCGGTCAGCACCACGGCGTCCCCGTGGCGAGTGATGCCGTTGGCTGTGAGATCACGGAGGCCAGCTGTCAGTCCCTGTGGGGACTGTGTCGGTGCGAGTCCTGCCCATGCGCCGAGCAGGGCCGCCGCCGCATCGTTCATCTGCACTGTAAGCACGTGGGCAAGGATCCCTCAGGGGCTCAGGAGGACGGGAAGCAGGGCCGCTTTAACGGTCTTGGTGCTGGTGAGCTCGCCTATTCGGCTACCGTCAGTTCGCGGTGCTGTCCAGCCGGATGGTGACCGTAGGTGGTCGCCTGCGGTGTATCGGCTCCACGTCCCACCGGTCTCCTTAAGGAGGCGACTGGTGGTCTTGTCGTGGTAGCCGAGAGCATCCGCGACGACGGGGGCAGGAAGTTCAAGGAGTTGCTGTCGGATGGCGGCGCCGCGCGCGGCGGCGACCGGGATGCCGATCTCGCACAGGAGCGCGGACAGGTGGTCTGGGCGGGCAGGCTGGCTGCCCGCCGGCCGGGGAAGAGCCAGCGCGATGCCTGGTTAGTGGCGGTGTTCATGTTGTCGCGGCCTGCGATGTACTCCAGCAGCAGGGATGCGACTGGTACGGGGACGGGTGAGGCGGGTTCCCCGAGCCGCAGAAGCGTTGCTTCTCCGTCGTTGAGCACGTCGTCGACCGTCAACTGGACGATGCGGGTCAGGGGTTGAGCGTAGAGGAGAACGATGACGCCGGCGACACGAAGTCGCATCGGCGTACCAGGCGTCGAACCGCGCCCGGACCGCCATGGACCGCCTCCTGCGCGGCGAGATCCCGCCCGGAGGCCGATGCGACATCAAGACCCTCGCCAACGAAGCCGCCGTCGACCGCACCGCCTTCTACGGAGCCCGCCCCTATACCCACCTGCGCGAAGAGTTCGAACGCCGACTCCAAGCCCTGCAACAGGCCGGAGAGGTCACCGACCCACAAGAGGCCCAGATCGCAGACCTGAAAGCTGAGGTCACGGCGTTGAAGGAACGCCTGGCCCGCTCCGCGGGCACTATCGACGAGCTCACCGACTTCCGGGCCCGGGCTCTCGCGAGGCTCGCCGCCCAGCACGAGGAGATCGTCCGCCTTCGCGGCACCGCCGACGCGGCCAGCCGCATCACCCGGCTTCCCACGGTTCGCACCATCACGATCGGCTCGAGCAGTTGACGCCGACCAGCAGCCGAGTCAGCTGCTGTTGCGGAAGACGAGCAGATAGCGCCAGAACAGGAGTCTGCGCAGAGTGAATCCGGGCAACAGCACCGCGGCCTCCTGCCGGATCTGGAACAGGGGCATGGTCGGCGGCGCCACCGGTGCCTTGGCCAGGCCACGTCCGGATCCGGCGGAGGTGGGGCGGATCTTGTCCATCACCGCAACCGCCAGCCTGGCAACGGCATTGGCGGGAACCGCCGCCAGGCTCCAGGCCCAGTCGACTCGCGTCTTCTCCGGATAGCAGCCGAGGACGACCAGGACCCCTCCGGGCGCAAGCGCGTCGCGCAGCGCGGCGACCGTGTCGAACGGCATGTGGTGGATGCTCGCCAGGCAGGAGATGAAGTCG
The DNA here is from genome assembly GCF_040685575.1 of Kitasatospora sp. NPDC088351. Classification (NCBI taxonomy): domain Bacteria; kingdom Bacillati; phylum Actinomycetota; class Actinomycetes; order Kitasatosporales; family Streptomycetaceae; genus Kitasatospora; species Kitasatospora sp. NPDC088351. The sequence goes on from NZ_JBFBIL010000103.1 coordinate 4,111, forward strand.
TAGTGCCCCTTCGGCAACTCAAGCTCAGTCACGTCCCCGTGCTCGAACCTGGGCGCCCTGCCGCTGGCTATCCCCTCGGATAAGGCGCGGGCCGCCGCGATGGCCTCCTCCGAGGGGTCAACGGCGCGGACTTCGACGTCCAGGCTCGCAAGCCGACGGGCGAACCGGCCGGTCCCGCAGCCGACATCCAGCGCCGCATGACAGCTCTGCGGCATCTGACGCAGGAGCAGACGGTGGTAGTGGTCATTGTGATCAAACGGCATGACCCGACTCTGTCACAGCAGCTCCGCAGCGATCATCCTTCCAGCAGCGCGACCACAGCAGTGAACTGCATCACACTGGAGCCTTCGGAATGCCACACACCGCACCGCCAGCGTCGCGAACACGGCGTCGACGATGGACGTGCTCAATGACCACACGAAGCTATCCGCACACAGCCTCTGCGGACAGAAGGCACTGTTGCGCAATGTCGCTGCTGCAGGCCGGCGTCGACACCACGGTCATCGCGCTCTGGCTCGGCCACGCCGGCGTTCGCTCCACTGACGCCTACGTCCACGCCGACATGACCATCAAGGAACAGGCGCTGGCCCTCACCGCACCGGTCACCGCCCGGCCGGGCCGCTACCGGCCCACCGACAAGGTCCTCGCGTTCCTCGACCGCCTGTGACACCGATCAGCTGCACCCCAGGATGAAAGCCCGACGCCCGCTGTCAGTCCTCCCACGGCCACCGGCTGAAGTGCCACCATCGACCGCGCGGTGAAACGGTGTGTCTCAAGGCCGGATGATCGAGAATTCTGCTGCCCAAACGTCCGACGATACGGGCGAGCTCGCGCGCGGACTTCGAAGGCAAGGCATGCATGACGATCTCCAGGAGCTCCCGCCACTCGTCCGGCTCCGGCGGACAGCAGGACGGTTCACCACATCCCGTGCGAACGTCAGGCGAACGCTGCCGTGGAGTATGCGCCAGCTCACTCCACGCAGCCAGAGCCTTGCCCACGTCACCGGGCGCGAAGCGACTTCGCTCCAAGCGGATGATCTCGGCCTGCGCCGAGCCAGAAACCTGACCGACCTTCGAATATCGCCCACGCTCAACCGGGAAGCTTCGGCGGTCCGAGCGCAGGTCCGAAGGACGCGTACGCGGCATGGTCCTTTCGCTGCATTGTCATGGCACCAGTGTGTCAGAAGCCGGGCAGCCATTCGTCAGCAGGACCCCACGACTATGCGGAACGAGCATTCCCCTCACCGGTTGCGGCCAGCCACGCTGACACCCCGTTCGGCATAGTCGCGGTCTCGGCATAGGTCCAGCTATGCGGATATCCGCATAGCTGGACGAGTTCGGCTACCTCAACCTGGACCGCAAGGGCGCCAAGCTGCTGTTCCAGATCTTCACCGAGCGCGAGGAGCGCAAGGCCACTGCCGTCGCCACGAACTCACCCTTCACTGAGTGGGACAAAACCTTCGGCGACGCCCGCCTCTGCGCGGCCATCGCCGACCGGATCACCTTCCGCTGCACCCTGATCCAGACCGGCACCGAGTCCTACCGCTACCAGGCCACCCAGGAATCCCTCCTCACCGCTCAGAGCTGACAACCCGCCAGGCAGCACGAAGGACTGGCCCCCACTGATGGCTGGCTCTGAGCATAAGAAGCGGTTCTGGCTCAGCTTTTGTTTGCGCCGTGAGGCGCCGTTGGTTCAGTGCTGGAGAGCGCAGTCATCCGCTGCCAGGTGCAGGTGCCGAAGGGTTTCCAGTTCGGCGGTGGGGAAGGCGTGCATCTGCCACTTCTGGAGGTAGCCGTCCTCGCCGTGGGTTCGCCGCACCTTCTCGGCAGCCATCAGGACCGCATGCGCCAGGGAGGTACGAGGACGTGTGGACGTCCACACGAGGGTGCCCTTGCCGTCCGGTGCGTCGAAGCTGGTCGACATGTCCGGGAAGCGACGGATCGCGATGTGCACGTCACTGTTTCGGCGACGAAGAATCCACCGCGCCTCTGCCGGTTCAAGGTCGAACGAGAACCGCTGGATGCCATGGGGGCCGTAAAGGCCCGTCACGCCTTTCAACAAGTCGGCGAGCGCGTTTGCACAGTAGCTGACGCTCTCCCGGTGCTTCGTCGAGCCGTCCCAGATCCTGCACGTCGCCCAGCCGGAGCCGCTCAGTTCCCAGCTGAAGTGCAAGGACCTCGTCACTGAATCCCCCTGATCGGTTGCGGACAACGCTACAGCGGTGCTGAAGGCGGGGGACGGCCGGGTACGCCACGCGACAGCCAGCTGGACCAGTGCGCCAGGCACTTCGAGGAACCCAACGGGCTCGATCACGGCATGCTGTCGCAGTACTCTCGCTTCGTGCGGGGCGGGCCCTGGCCACGACTTGTCAGGGAGGCAACCCGGGCCCGCGACCCCACGTTATCGACGACGCTGACCCGGTCTTTTCGGACACTCCGCCCAGACCCGCCCGGTCACCCGATCAGTGGCTCCCATTCCCGCCGAAGTGGCCCCCGAACTCACCGAAGAGCACCCGTCCCGGGCGAGTGCACCACCGCCACGAACGGTCTACACCCGGCTCCCGTTCACACCGAAGCAGTGGCTCTCATATGAGGTTCTGGCCCAGGTTGTGTGACCGGTGACGGTCCGTAACGGATCACCGGCTCTCGGCGGGCTCGTAGATCGACTGAAAGTCGTCGGCTCGGGTTTCGGGTGGCTGACAGTCGGCGACCGTGACGCAATCGTGGTCCCTGCTCCAGGAGTTGCTGTTCCCGTCAGTGCCGGAGGTGGCAGTGGTCCAGGTGGAACCGGTCGGCTCCGTGGTGCGGGTGGAGGCACGGTCAGGGCCTGACCCGCCGACACGGACAGAGCACCGAGCGGCTGCGCTCGGCGGTCGCTGCGGTCGGGCTGGCGCTCGCCGGCCGGGCCGGTGAACGGATGGCCCGGCTGCTGGGCCTGCGTGGGAGCCGCAGCACGCTGCTGCGGCGCGTGATGGAGATGCCGGACCTGCCCGTCGGCGCCCCGACCGCGATCGGGGTGGACGACTTCGCCCTGCGCAAGGGCCATGTCTACGGCACCGTGATCATCGACGCCATCACCCACCGGGTCTTGGATCTTCTCCCGGAGCGCGACGCGGCCACCCTCGGCCCGTGGCTCGCTGACCACCCGCAGGTCGAGGTGATCTGCCGCGACCGCGCCAGCGCCTACGCGGAGGCCGCCGATGCCGCGGCACCTCAGGCCCGGCAGGTTGCCGACCGGTACCACCTGTGGCATAACCTCACCCAGGCCGTCGAGCGCACCGTGCTCGACCACCGCTCCTGCCTGCACAGCCTCCCTGTCCTCGAGCCGGAGCCCGAACCGCAGTGGGAGGCCCCGATCCCCGACGACAACGGTGCCAACGATGACGGTGAGCCAACCGACCCCACCGGGCGGATGGCGGACCGGCGAAGCGCCCACCACGCCCTGATCCACGAGCTGCTGGAACGAGGGATGAGCATGCGCGAGGTTGCCCGCCGCCTTGGCTGGAGCCGCAACACCGTCGGCCGCTACGCGCACGCCGCGCGCTGGCAGGACATGATGAAGGACCGGCGCCCCCGGGCGAGCAAGCTCGACCCGTTCAAGCCCTACCTGGCCCAGCGGTGGGAGGAGACGGGCGGGAGGATCACCATTCGGGTGCTGTTCGAGGAGATCACCGCTCGGGGCTACCGGGGCGGCCGGACGCTCCTCGTCCAGTGGAAGCGCCAGGCCCTTGTTGCCCCGGACAGCACACCGCCACCACCCCCGCCACCCTCGATCCGGCAGGTCACCGGCTGGCTGACCCGCCACCCTGCCGGGCTCACTCCCGACGAGGAAGTCCAGCGCAAGGCGGTCCTCGCGCACTGCCCCGAACTGGACACCGCCGCTGGCCTGGTCACCTCCTTCGCCGAGATGCTCACCCGCCTGGAGGGCGAACGCCTCACCGAATGGATCACCGAGGCCATGACCTCGGGCCTGCCCGGGATCAGCACCTTCGCCATCGGCTTGAACAGTGACTACGACGCCGTCCACGCCGGACTGACCACCCACTGGAACTCCGGCCCCGTCGAAGGCACCGTCAACCGGATCATTCTGTGGAATCTGATTTGTCAACATCATGCCTATTTGAGCAGTTGCATCGTCCACTCTCGCTGCTCGGCGGTGTCTGGGACGGCGAGCCCGCGAGCTCGTTCGATCTGGTTCCAGGCGGTGTCGGGAGCGACGCCGTTGAGGATGAGGAGTGCGGCCGCGAGGAGGGATGAGCGTCCGATGCCGGCTCGGCAGTGGGTGACAACGTGTGCACCGTCGCGTAGCTGCTCGGCGAGTCTGTGCAGGGTAGGCAGGATCGCGGTGCAGTCGGGGACGGTGCGGTCGGGGATGGGTATCGCGACGAATTGCAGCCCGGCTGCTGTGGCTGTTCGGGGTTCGTCTGCGAGGCCGAGTTCGTCGAGTTCGGGTCCGGTGAGCGCGCAGACCAGGGTGTCGACGCCGCAGTTTTTCAGCGCGGCCATCTCGTCTTCAAGCCAGTCATTGCCGCGGGGTCTGGCCATGGTGCTCAGTCGTCCCGGGCCGGGGAGGTCGATGGTGAAGAGGGCGGGTCGCATGTCAGCAGCACTTTCGGTCGGTGGAGTCGGGTGATGATCGGACAGTCAGAGGCAGGGGGCGGCCAGGTTCGGCGCGGAGCTCGCTCGGGGTCGGGCCGGCTGGGGTGGCCACCTCGGAGAGGCGCTCGAGCAGGCGGTCGAGTGCGCTCTGGCCGTCGTCGACGGCGGCGCGTTCCTCTTCGGTGAGCGGAATGCTCACGAGCATGCGCTGCAAGTTATCCTTGGCTTCGACGAGTTGGGATTTCGTCGATTCCTTGGGAGTGTAGAAATCACAGCGGGCGCAGGCCATCCGGTGCTGGCACTGTTCGAAGAACGAGTAGGAGCACAGCCCGTGACCGAGATCGTAGTACTGCCATGGTTCACCGGTGGCCGCGGCCCCGGAGGTGACGGCATCTCGGTCGAGAAGGACCTCGACTGTGCGGACGTTGCGGGCGAAGTACCCGGCCTCGGTGTATGCCTTCGTGAGAGTGTTGGGCGTGATCTTGGCGTAGTACTGGGTGGATTGCGGTGAGCGGTGTCCGAGCCAGGCCTGTAGCTCGAACAGCGTCATCGGCTCCTTGGCGTTGTAGAGCTGGCTGGCGATGGTGGACCGGGCCCGGTGGCTGGTGATGTTCCCGCGGACATCGGCGGCCGGGACTCCGGCCTTGCGGCAGAGCATCGGGATGATCGTGTTGTTGATGTAGCTGGTGGAGACGCGGCGGGCCCGGACGGCGAACAGCGGGTCGACCAGCTCGTTGGTGCGGCGGTCGGTGAATTTCGGCTGGTCCGGGCGGATCTCCTGCCAGGCGTCGATGGCCTGGCCGAGGATCGGGTCGACCGGTTTGGTGAAGGCGGTGCCGGTCTTGTGGGTCGGGACGTCGAGCAGGCAGACCGCGTCGCGGGCCAGGACCTGCGGCGAGTCGCCGGCGATCGGTCTCCCGTCGTGCTGCCAGCGGATGCAGCCCAGCCTCAAGCGGGCGATTTCGTCGCTGCGTTGGCCAGCGAATAGCCAGGTCAGTGTGACCGCACGGACCAGTTCGAAGGGATAGAAGTGCCCAGACCGGGTCTGCGGCAGGTCCTCAGGTTCGAGGTTCAGGCCGGCCCACAACAGCTTGGCCCAGACCTCGTCGGCGATCACTCTGGGGTCGGGCCCGAGGAGGGCGGTGATGCTGCGAGGGATGGCCAGCGCGCACAGGGGGTCGAAGCGGCGGGGCAGCCACTCCCATTCCTGGCAGTCGCGGAAGAACGTTCGCAGCGCGGTGATCTGGGCCGCCTTGCTGGGGGCTTCCAGTGGCTTGCCGAGACGGTCCCCCAGCCCAACTGTGCGCTGGACGTAGTCGCCGACCTTCATCCGGTCCAGTGCGGCGATCCAGGATGCGCAGGTCTGCCGGGTCCAGTCGCCCGGATCGGCGGCGTCGGGCTGCTCGGCGGCGATCCACCGGCCGACCTTGAGCAGGTTCGAGCGGACGCCGCCGCGAACGCGCGGGGTCAGCGTCGAGGTGGCGTGCCAGCGGTCGGCCCATTGTTCCCAGATCGGCGCTCCGCCGCTGGCCCGGGCCGAGTGGCGGCCGGTGCCGGGACGCGGAGAATCGCAGAATCCGAGCTCGGCGACCGCCCGCTGCATTGCGTGCAGGGTGTTCAGCCTGCTGCCGTCCAGCAGCCCGTCACGGCGGACCCGGTCGAACAGTGCGGTGTCCAGGTCTTCGAGGTGTGGGCTGCGGTTGAGCAGGAACAGCTGGCAGGCCACCATCGGCAGCAGGGTGTCCTCGTCCCGGCCGAGCCGGTAGCCCCAGGCGCCCAGGACCGTACGAAGTCGTGTGACCTCGCCGTTGACGCGGTCGCGTCCGAAGATCCGCCAGGCCAGGGTGAGCCGCTGGAAGCTGCCGAGTCGGTGGAACTCGTTGAAGCCACCGAGCAGGTAGGCGTGCGCCGCGAGATAGGGGCGGACCTCGTCGCCTGCCCAGGCGGGCGCGTGCTGGCGGAACTCGGCCTGAGTGCGGCCGAGCAGGTGGAACCATTCCTCCTCGGTCCAGCCCCAGAAGGTCCTGCCGGTCTCCGCGCACCGCGTCAGCAACACCGCGACCACGTCGAGCATGGCCCGTCGGCGATGCGAGGTGGGCGGGGAGTCCAGTGCGGCGTTGACCGCCTCCAGCGGAACCAGCAGCCGCGCGATCACGCGCCAGCCGGGCGCGGACGGGTCGTGGTACTGCAGTCGCCGCAGGTTGCGCAAGCCCAGGTCGGCCACGGCCCTGGCCTCGGCGGGTCGCACTGCCACCGCGGCGTTGTCGCGGGGCCGGGAGATCGGCCAGGACCAGCGTCGGGCCCCGTCCTCGGCGGCGATGGCCGGCAGTGGTGCGGTCACCGCGACACCTCCGCCGTCGTACCGTCCGCGGACGTGAGCATCTGTATTCGCCAGGCATGGATGTGCTCCATGCCGCGGGCCAGCTTGTCGGCCAGGTCCCGGCCGGACAGGTGGATGTACTGGAGCGTGGAATCGGTGTTGCGGTGGCCGGCGAAGGTGGCGATGGCGTGCAACTCCCAGCCCATCCGGGCCAGATCGGTCAGACACAGGTGCCGGGTGGTGTGGGTCGAGAACCGCGGGACACCAGCCGCCAGGGCGATCCGGCGGACCACCTTCGACCAGGTCCACAGGGTCAGCGGCTGCCCGTGGTTGCGCCGGGACTCCGAAAGGAACAGCGGCCCCCGGGCCCGGCTGATCGTGGCCCGGTGGGCGAGGTAGGCCGACAGCAGCACTCCGGTCGCCGCCGAGTACGGCACCACCCGCTCCAGCCGATTCTTCGTCGTCTCCGCCCGCACCCTCAGCGTTCGGTGGGCCGGATCGAGGTCGTCGGTCCGCAGCGAGCACAGCTCCTCGCGCCGCATGGCGGCGTCGTAGGCCAGGGCCAGCATCACCCGGTTGCGGACCGGCTCCTCCCGCGCGACCTGCAGGATCTCCAGCCACTGCTGTTCGCTGGGGATCCATGCCAGCTTCGTGAGCCGCGGCACCAGTCCGCGCTTCTGCCCGCCTTGCTGGCGCCCAGGGGTATAGCGGCCCCGGCCCACCGGGTTCGACTCGCGCAGACCCTCCTCCATGAGGAAGTCGTAGAACAGACGGACCGGCACCAGACGCTGCTGAATCGTGGCGTTCGCCAGCCCTGACCCAGAGTCGATCACCACCACGTTCGCACCCCGACGGTGCGGTCGTGAGGTCAACTCCCTTACGTAGAAGGCGATGTCGGCGCGATTCGCGGTGGCCGGGTCAACACCCTCCCGCTCGCACATCAGCAGGTACTCCGCCAGCCCACGCGCGTAGGCGTCGATCGTCCTCGGTGCCCGCCCCAGATCGGTCCAGATCTCCAGCCACACCGCCGCCTGCTCGTGCCGGCCCAGCACCGGCCACTTCTCCCTCAGCACCGTCGTGCCGCTCAAGCCATCTCCCAAGTCCGTGGTTGCACCGGGGAGACATGATCACCCCGGCAGATTCCACGTAACTTTTAAGAGGGCGGTTCGAGAGTTGATGTCCGTTTCGAGTTGAGGTTGGGGAGAGGGCTGCTGGCTGCGGGGGTTCGGTCGGCTACTGCTTCTTGGTGAA
>NZ_JBFBIL010000104.1:0-11106 GCF_040685575.1 Kitasatospora sp. NPDC088351
CCACACAGCACCGCAGAATTGACTTCACCTACATAAAGCCACTCCTCACGTTCAGGACACAAGCAACCACGAGCACCGGCACTCGGGCATCGGACTTCACACCCCCGCCAGCGTCCGCTTCGGGACGGCGGAGGAGATCCGCGACCAGCGCGCCGTCACCCTCGCCGAGGCCTACGCGCGGCACCCCGAACGCTTCGGCCGCCGCCCCAGACCACCCCAGATCCCCAAGACCGCGTGGATCAACGACCCCGCCAAGCGCCGCGAACCCACACCACAAACCTCATAGCGTCACGACCGTCTCACTGGACTTGAAATCTTCCGTCCTCAGCTTCACCACGGACGGCGACGACAGGACCGAGGTGCAAGCCCTGCTCGACCACCTGCGCGCAAACGCCCTGGCCCACTCCTGACCAGCCAGGACGCCTCCGTCCCGGCACGACGGCCCGGCCGCGGCGGGCGGTGAGGCCGGTACGCGATCAGCGGCGACGCCCGGGCGATGGACGGCTGGTAGAACCGCAGGCCACACGCGGGGACTTCTACTTTTGGGCCCTCATTTGAGGGCCGATTTTTGAACCCTCCGCAGGTCAGAAGCCTGCGGTGGCGCGGCCGGGGCCGGTCAGATCTGCCGGTCCGGGTCGGAGAAGGTCAGGCCTCCGGGCGAGAGGCGGCGGCGGGCAGGGGCAGGCGCGTTCACGGTCTCACCGGGCGGCTGGCGGAAGTCGGCGCCCTGCTCGACCGGCAGCCGACGCACACCGGACTGGGCGGGCAGGAGTGCGTCCGTGGCGGTCGCGGAGAAGGCGGGCATCGCGAGAGGGCGGCGGTCGGTCATGATCACCAGTCTCGCAGCCCGGACGGGGCCGGGTAAGCCAGACCGCTATCACCGGTGGTAGTGCTTTGGCCCTGGCTATCAGGGCCAGACCGGCCCGTTGTTTCAGATCCTCAGAACAGAGCGGTTAAGCCCCTGCTACCGATCTCGGCCGGGACCGGGTATCCGCGGGGGTCCCATGGCAGGGCGGCGACGTAGGCGGGGACGGCAGGCCGTCACGTTCACCAGCGTGCCCGAGGGCGTGCCGGTTCGTCAGCGGAATCCACGGATGAGTACCTGCGGGCTGCGACTGTCCGCTGCCCAGCTGGTCAGTTCACCTGATTGTCGGGGTGGGTGCGGTCGAACCACCGGATGAACTCGTAGACCGTGCCGATCCGGGCGACGCGTTCGTGGAGGGCTTTCTGGTCGTGGCCGGGGACGAACCAGCCGGTGGTGGTGGTCTCGCCGCAGCCACAGGCGCAGGCCTTGGTGTCGTGGGCGGAGTCGATGTAGGTGACGGGGTTGCGCACGGACGCCGGGACGGGGGAGGGCTTGTCGACGTAGGCGTCGTGGACGGGGTGGCCGGGGGAAAGGACGGTCCCCTCCACGGCCCGGCGGCTGCCGGTGACCTGGATGAGCCGGTCGATCTCGATCGCCTGGCGGACAACGCCGTCGGCGGCGAGCAGCAGGTAGCGCTCGCGGTCGGCCTTGGTCCCCAGGACCCAGGCGCCGCGGCCTGCCTCGTAGGTCTGCTCGTCACTCAGCCCCGGTTCCCAGCCGGTGTGGCTGCGTCCGAGGGGATCGTGCGCCTTCGCCGTGGCCCGGGGGCCCAGCTTGATGTGGATCATCCACCCTCCCGATACCTGGCTCTGCTTAGCGCCAAGGGTATTCGACGTTATGCTTCCCCCCGAGCGCGGATAGTTGCTACTCCTTACCGGCTCATCTATCAACTATCAACTATTCGGGATGGATCGGAGCAGTGGTGGAGCAACGGACGGCCGTCCCGGCGGTCCTGCCGGACACCGAGAGAAGCCAGGTCCTGAGCGGGGTGATCCTCCCGGCCTGGGCCGGTGGTGCGATGCCGCAGGAGGAGCCGGTGGTGCTCCTCGTGGCCGGCCCGCCCGGAAGCGGCAAGACCACCCTCGGCGACCTGCTGCTGCCGGTGATCAGTCGGCGCGGCGGCGCTGTGCGCGTCGGCGCCGACCTTTACAAGGCCGCGCACCGGCACTACGAGGCGCTGCTGGCGAAGGACGTGCGCACCGCCGGCGCCGGTGTGCGTACGGACACCCGTCGCTGGCAGGCCGAAGTGGAGGAGTACGTGCGCGCCCACCGCCTGGACGCTCTGGTGGAGACCGCGCTCGCCGACCCAAGCGAGGCCCGGGCCCAGGCGCGGGCCTACCGGGCGGCCGGGCACCGGATCGAGGTGGTCGCCGTGGCGTGCGCCCTGGCGGTCAGCCAGCTCGGCGTGCTGGAGCGCTACCTCGGCGACGGGGACGGTGCCGGGCGCTGGGTGTCGTGGGCCAACCACGACGAGTGCGCCCGCCAGCTGGGCCGCACCCTGGCGGTGCTGGAGGACGAGCACCTGGTGGACCGCGTCACGGTGGTCCGGCGCGGCCTGGAGTTCCTGTACGGCAACGAGCTCGTCGACGGGATCTGGGCGCGGCCGCCCGACGCGGCGCGGGCGGTGGAAGCCGAGCGGGCCAGGTGGTGGGGCGCGGTGGAGACCGCGTCCTTCCGCCGGTCGCTGGCCCGCACCGAGCGCGCCCTGGTGCGGGCGGAGACCCGGCTGCCGGCCGACCGGGTGCTGGCCGTCGTGCGGGATGCGGAGCGGGCCGCCGCGCTGGCCGAGCCGGTGCGGCGCACCGCCCAGCCGATCCCCGGACCGCCCGGCGTCGACTACCACCGGCTGTCCGCCGACGAGCACGACTGGACGTTCCAGAACCTGATCGTCCCGGACCTCGGGGAGATCGTGGCACAGGAGCGGCCCGTCGTCGTGTACGTGATGGGGGCACCCGGCGCGGGCAAGACCCAGGCGACGATGATGGTCCGCCGAGCGCTGCGCGAGCGGCGGCCGGTGTGGATCGCGGGCGAGCTGTTCAAGGCGGCCCACCCGGACTACTTCCGGCTGCTGCGCGAGCACCCGCGTACCGCCTCCGCCCGGATCCGCGCGGACTACAAGGCATGGCAGGCCCGGGCCGAGGCGTACGTGCGGGAGCGACGCGCGGACGCCGTAATCGAGATCGCCCCCGGCAGCACGAACGCCTTCCTCGACGACGCGACCGCGTGGCGGCGGGCCGGGTACCGCGTCGAACTGCTGGTCCTGGACGTCCGCGCGGCCGACAGCCGCCAGGGCACCGCCCTGCGCTACGCCGAGGTCAGCCGGGGCGGCACCCTGCCGGGCCGGTTCACCACCGCGAGTGGGCACGACCGCTGCCTGGCGGCGCTGTTGGAGTGCGTCCAGGCCGTCGAGGACCAGGCGCTGGTCGACCACATCACCGTGATCCGCCGCGACAACACCGCCGTCTTCCGCAACACGCTCGGCGACGGCCAGTGGACCGGTCCGGCAGGTGCCGCGCTCGCCACCCGGGCGGGACAGGTGCGGCCCTACACCGAGCAGGAAGCCCGCCACTTCCTCGCCCGCCAGCGCGAACTGCGCGCAGGCCTGCCGCAGTACCGGCGGGAGGTCGACGCGATCACCCGCCTCGCCTGGCCGCTGCTGCCACCCGCGCTCCAGCCCGGCCGGCTCGCCTTCGCCCCGCCCGCCGCGCTCCCGGCGCCGCGCTCCTACGCCCCGGTAATCTCGCTGAGCCTGGCCTCGTAGTCGGCCTCGATCCGCCCCAGCTCCATGCCGGTCGTCTCCGGCAGGTCACGCAGCGCCTTGGTACAGGCCGCGCGTTCGGCCAGCAGCCGCTCGACCCGAACCGGGTCGGGCGCCGGGCGCCGGCGTTCGGCATGGATCTGCTCGGCGTACCAGGCCGCGACCTCCTCGATCTTCTCCGCGACCCGGCGGCGCGCGCCGTCGTCTCCGGTGTCCTCCGGTGTGCCGGGACCAGCACCGGCCGGACGGTGCTGCTCGGGGAGTTCAGGATCGTGCACGGGAACCGCCTTCGCTCTCGGAAATGCGCAGGCCAGGGGCTTCCTGACGCGTCGGAGCCTACGGCCACCCGCGATCCGCCTTCCTTCGGGTGCCTTGCCCCCACCTCGTGGTACTTCAATCTGGTGGACCCGGCCCGACCAGGGTGCCACCATCGGGCGATGAACGTCCCGCCGAGCGGACCCGCCCCAGAGCCGGTGGATATCCCGCAGCTGATAGCCCGCGTTCTCGAGCTGAGCGCCGAACCCGAGCGGCCCGTCCACCGACAGCACGTCGTATCCCAGGTCCTCCTCAAGCGCTTCGCCACGCCCCAGCGCCGAGCGGGGCTGCGGGTCGGCCGCTTCGACCTGCATTATCCGGAACGTCGGCACAAGGACAACAGCTCGGCCGGGTTCGGCTGGATCGAGGAGTTCGTGCCATTCGGCTCAGGTTCCATTGAGAAACTGTGGCAGGACACCGAAAACCGCCTGAGCGCCGCGTTCGACGCCCTCGACGACGGCACTTTGCTCACAAGCAGCCGGGTGAAGGCGACGCTGCGTGACACCGTCGCGCTGCACTTCGTCCGGAGCTTGCGCGTGCGACGCATACACCAGAGCTCCTGGCGGCGAGTTCACGCCGAGCGCCGCCTGCGCCTGCTCACCGACGACGCCAACCGGGTCAGGCGTGCCGCCTTGGCCGAACACGGTCTGCACCTGGCAGGCCCCGCTGGCCTTGAGTACTTCGTCGACCTCCTCATGAAACCCGCCACCGCCATGTACGAGTGCGGCGCGTTGTTCCGCACCGCCCTGGAGGACTCGTTCGCCCAGGCCCGCGCTCACGTCGCCGACGCCTCGCTCTGCATCATCACGGCTGAGGAGGGGGAATTCCTGATCGGTGACGACCCCGCCATCACAGTCCGCTACACCGTCCCACAGCACGCTGTCTTCGGCGTTCCCCTGATGGACAGCAGCACGATCCTCCTCCCACTCGGCCCCCACCACCTGGTAGCGCTCGCCAACAAGGACAGGATCCTCACCGTCCCCAAGCAGAAGGTCGATGAGCTGAACAGACTCCAGATCCAGGCCGCCGAACGGCACGTCCACCATCGCCCTGGGGAAGCCATCACCCGCTTCATCCGGCAGACGTGCGCCGACTCCAAGCAGCAGAGCACCTCGTCCAACGTCCCTCGCCAGAACCACGACGACGTAGGTTGATGCCCAGTCACATCTTCAGGGGGAGGACACGTCGATGGCGGGACGGGATCTGCGGGCGCTGTTTGGCTCGAACGACCGGAGCCTGGGTACCGAGGAGGCGTTCACCAACCGGGAAGGGCAGTGGGCGCAGGTCGCGGCCGCGCTCGCCGAGCACCTGGCCCACGTGGCCGCTCCTGGCTTCGACGTCCAGGACCTGGAGGCGGCGCGGCGCAACGTGCTGGTCTTCCACGGCATCGGCGGTGTCGGAAAAACCACGCTGTCGCGGAAGCTGGAGGCCTCGCTCACCGCGGCCGAGTTCCGGCCCGCGCAGTGGGGCGAGCCCACCTGGCCGCAGGCACCGCGGCTGTTGCCGGTGCGTATCGACCTCGCCCGCTCCGCTGGCACGGACTTCGAGCGCCTCGTCCTCACCCTGCGTCTGGCGCTCGCCGGCCTGGACCGCGCCCTGCCGGCGTTCGACCTCGCGCTCGGCCGGTACTGGGAACACAACCACCCCGGCGAGAGCCTGGAGGAGTACCTGCGCCGTGCCGGGCTGGTGAGCCGCTTCGCCAGGGCGCTGCCCGGCCAGGTACAGGCCGCACTGTCGAAGGCCGCCGAGGAACTCGCCCTGCCGGGCGTGGTCGGCTCCGCGGTCGGGCAGGTCGCCACGGCCGTCGTGCGGGCGGTGCGCGAGCGCCGTGCCACGGCCCGGGCGCTGGCCGGCTGTCCGCGGCTGGCGGACCTGCTGGAGGCGGAGCCGGACCTGGAGGCGGTCTCCTTCTATCCGCACCTGCTCGCCTACGAGATCGACCGGCTGCCGGCGAAGAAGGCCGTCGTGCCGGTGGTGCTGCTCGACACCTTCGAGGACATCGGCGACCGCACCAACCGCGACCTGGAGCGCCTGGTCCAGCGCGTGGTGTGGCTGATGCCGGGCGCCCTGTTCATCATCAGCGGCCGCAGCCGCCTGCAGTGGGCCGACGACGCTCTGCAGGGGCAGCTCGACTACACCGGGCCCGCCGCCTGGCCGCAGCTGGCCGCCCACATCCCCCACGCCCGCGCCGCCGGCGAGCCCGGAGCCGGCGAGAGCGGCGCCGGGGCGTCGGCCGACCGGCAGGTCCTGATCGGCGACTTCAGCCCCGAGGACTGCGAGGACTACCTCGCCCGCCGCCTCACCGCCGACGGCCGGCCCCTCATCGGCGACGACCTGCGCCGGGTCATCACCGCCCGCTCCCACGGCCTGCCCCTGTACCTCGACCTGGCCGTGATGCGCTTCCTGGAGATCCGCCGCACCCGTGAACCCGCGGCCGCCGACTTCGACCACGACTTCCCCGCCCTCGTCGCCCGCACCCTCCAGGACCTCACCCCCGACGAACGGCACGTCCTGCGCGCCGTGTCCCTGCTGGACGCCTTCGACCTCCCCCTCGCCACCAAAGCGGCAGGGATGGCCCACCAGGCCGCGGCCCTGCGCCTGGCCGAACGGCCCTTCGTCCGCGAGAACCGGCTCGCCCTGTGGCCCTACCACCTGCACGCCGTGGTGCGCTCCACCATCCGCCGGGCCGACGACCACACCGACGACCGCTGGTCCGACCAGGACTGGGCGAGCGCCGCCACACGGGCCTTCGACGCGCTCGGCGACCAGTGGGCCAACAGCGCCAGCCGCAGCCGGATACTGCTGGTCGCCTGCCTGCGCCAGGGCCTGGCCCTCGCCCGCGACCACCGGCTCGACGTCGGATGGCTCGCGGCCGCCGCGTGGACCTACGTCTCCGACTCGGTCTGGGAGCCCCTCGCCCCGCCCGCACCCGATGCCCCCGCCGGGCAGGCCGCCGCGGCCGGGCCGGCCAGTGCCGCTGTCCTGGGGACGCCGGCCGACGCCCTGGTAGAGACCCTCAGCACGCTCGCCGCCCGCCAGCGCGAGCACCGCACCCGCACTGCCGACCGCCTCACCCGCGTCCTCGACAGCCGTCTGCTGCCCGAGGACCTGACCGACATGGCCCTCTACTACCGGGCCAAAGCGCACCGCGACCTCGGCCGCGGTCGTGCGTCCCGCCAGGGCATGCAGCAGGTCGCCGCCGGCACCACCCGCCTCGCCCCCGCCGCCCGCCGCGGCCTCGTCCACCTCGCCCGCCTCGACGGCGACTTCCCCACCGCCCACGAAGCCGCCCAGACCCTCGGCTGGGCCGGACGCCAGCACCGCGTCCTCGGCGACCTCGCCTGGGTCCACGCCGAGATGGACCAGGCCGCCGCCCACTACGAGGCCGCCCGCACCGACGCCGAACAACACGCCGTCGCCGGCGAACGCGCCACCAGCCAGGCCCAGCTCGCCTTCGTCCGCGCCTTCACCGACCCCCGCACCGCCGCCGACGACCTCGACCTCGCCGCCCAGCTCCTGGCCGGCCTCGACCTGCGCGCCACCACCCTCACCACCCGCATCGCCGCCCTCGTCCGCGACGCCGGCACCGCCGACGACGAGTTCCGTCACCGCGCGAACCTCCTCGACACGGAAGTCAGGGCCTCCGGCGTACGCGCCGCCCGCACCACCCTCGCCCTCGCCGTCTGCTTCCACCACGCCGTCCTCAACGACAACAACGCACTGAACACCGCCATCCGCGACCTCGACCAGCTCACCCGCGGCCACGACTACGCCTACTACACCGACATCGCCCACTTCATGGCCGACCGGGACCTCCACCACCCCTCCCCCGCCCGCTGGCTCAACGGCCCCGACACCGTCCGCGAACGCTGGCGCACCCTCATCACCGCCCGGCGGGACCGCCTCCGCCTCAGCAACCGCTAGCAGACCAAAGAGAGGACACCATGACGTCACCCCACACACGCAAGATCGCCTACAACGCACCTGTCGGATCGATCGACCTGCCGGGCTTCGACGAAAACGGGACGCCGTACGAGATCTGGCCCTGCCACGACTGTCACCCCTGGCACTTCGAGATCGTCCGCGACGGCTCCGAGATCATGGTCCGCGAGTGGCACGCCGTGGACTGCACGCTGTTCCAGCAGCTTCTCGCCGACCAATAGCTCCAGGTCACGGGCGCGCTGGCACGGCGCTCGGACGAGCATGTCCCGGCGACGCTTCTGCGACCCGCAGCGCCTCTCCAGTCCTCTCCGTTCCTCGCGGTTCCTCTCCGTTGCTCTCCGAGACTTGCCATTGCCTGCTGCATCCGGGACCATGGGCAGGCAAGGTCCTATGCGCTCGATCGAGAGCGCCCACGGGATCTTGCACCTCGTAGGCCCCCGGTTCTCCCGGGGGTTTCTGCGTTTCCGGGACGGTTCAGGAACCCCTGGGAACGTCCTTCCACACGATGCCTTCGTCCGCACGTTCTCCGAGCCATCGCGGCGCGAGCCGGCGGTAGGAACGCGACATCGTCCCGATGGGGGTCAGCTTCGGCCACAGGCCGGGGTCGCCGCATGCCAGGTGGTGGTAGGCGGCGTACGCGACCATGTCGGCCGCCTGGATGAGCTGGCTGTGGGCACTGTCCTGCATGATCGGGTCCTCCAGGACCCGGCGGGACGCCAGCGGCAGGCCACGGTGCACACCCCGGTAGGGAGCGGCGTTGCGCACCGCGTGCCTCCACGCCTCGCTCGCCTCCTGCGCCGAGAGGCCGCCCGTGTCCGCCGGCCCCGGATTGCCGTCCAGGACCACCATCACGTGGGTGTCCCGGGCCGCCGCCCACTCCTCCAGGTGCTCGACGAAGCAGGTGTAGACGTCCGGGAGCACGCTGGTACGGCACGCCACCGTGGTGACCGCCAGGTTCTCGCACCGCCCCAGGCGCTTGAGCAGCATCTCGTGCGCGGCAATCCGGCTCCGCTTGTGGAACCGGGCTTCCTGTTCCGGGGTCGAGCAGAACTGGCCCCGTCCCTTGACCAGCTTCACCGCGTGCAGCTCGGTGTTCTTGGGAACGCCCCACTCCGACTCGACTTCCCGCCGGCCCTCCAGCCAGCAGTGCATCAGGTCCCCCCAGCCCACGGCCGGCACCAGCAGACCGGTCAGGGTGCGGATCCTGTCTGAGCCCGAATCATCGACGTAACACAAGTACACCGTCGGACTATAAGGCCCAGGCCCGTCGCCCCATCAAGCCGGTTCGACCGCTGAGCAACGAGGAAGCCGACGACGACCACAAAGCCCGCCTGCGCGCCATGGAAGCCAGGTAGCGGCGGACATCCTCGCCGAACGGGAAACGGAGAACGCCCGGCCGACGCTGCGGCTGGTCCCTGACGAAAACTCCTGAACAAGCTACGGACGGGGTGAGGCAGCCTGCGCCCCGAGCTGCAAATTTGAGGACCCGGCCATGCCGCACCCCGAAACGCGACCGCCGGTCAGTCGTCTTCGAAGAAGCCGCAGTCCAGGCGCTGCGCGAGGTCATCGGCCCATTCCTGAGCCCACGCACGCAGCTCCTCGATGTCGTCATCGCCGAGTCCGTAGGCCTCGAACTCGGCATCGTCGATCCACTCGGCCCCGGCGAGACGGAACCGCAGCTCGGAAAGGTCGAGGCCGTTGCGGACACGACGCCCGTACTCCTCCAGGTCAGCGCGGGTGAAGCGCCGGGCCGCCGCCCGTACGTCGATCAGGTCGCGGGCGTAGCCACGGTCGGCCAGGGCGCGCATCTTGGTGCCGACGACATCCTCGACCGCCAGCACCGGGCCAGGCCTCGCCGCTGTGCGGGTCGGTGACCACCAGCCGGGCGGAGAGCGGGACGACCTCGACCTGGTGGACCTGCCAGCCGCGTTTCACCAGTCCGCCCGTGAGCGCGCGGGTGATCTCCGCCATGGCGGCCGGGTGCTCAGTGGCGACGTCCAGGTCCTGGCTAAGGCGGTCGGCCAGGCCGTGGGCCTGGACCGCGTACCCGCCGGTGAGCACCAGAGCGTACGGGGCGCCGACATCAAGAACGTCGGCCAGCAGGCGCCGGTGGAGCGGGTTAAGCCTCACGCGGCGGCGGGGCGGGCAACAGCGGCGAGCTCGACGAAATTGTTCTCCCACGCTGTCCGGACGGCGGGGCCGACCAGGGTCCTCAGGACCGGCCACTGCTGCACCAGCAGGCCGGCGTCCAGGAACCGCGGAAGATCCTCGCGCATGCCCTCGTTCAGCACGATCCGGTACAGGCCCATCCGCTGCCGCGGCTGTCCCAGATCGAAGACCCTCAGGCCCGACCACGCGAGGTGCAGCGGAAGCTCGACCCGGCCGGCCGTCGGCCCCTCCAGCTCCCCGAGTGAACCCGGGAGGCGGGCAGCCAGCTGCCCGGAACGACTGTCAGCGGAAGCAAGCGGCGTCATACAGACGATTATCCCCTCCACCCAGGCCGACCGGCGCCTCACCGACCTCGCCGTGCGAGCCCGGGTCGCCGATCCGCGTCACGGCCCTTCCCCGGCCGCCGATCGATCGCCTACGGTTCGAACGGTCGACGAGCTCGCCGCCGCCATCGCCAAGGCCATCGCACTCTACGAGCTAGTACCCCCGCCCGCCGAGGTCATCAGGATGTGGCTCGCCAAGTAGCGGAAGGCCACAGCCCGGCCCTCGGCCGTGGTTTCGCCCGAGGGAGCAGGGAACGCTTCAAGCATGGACGAGCACCACCAGGAGCAGGCCGGCCCGGTCGACGCGGCGCGCGCCCGGGAACTGACCGAGCAGCTGCGCACCGCGATCGAGGACGTCCGCGCCGCCGTCCTGGTCCTCGCCCGCCGGGTCCGCGCCGCGCACCAGGCGAAGGTGTGGACCGCGCTCGGGCACCCGTCATGGTCGGCATACGCACTCGCGGAGCTCGGGATCGGCCGCTCGACCGCGTACCGGTTGCTCGACCTGGCGGCCGTCGCCGAGGCGATCGAGGACACCGTCCGGGCCGAGCTCGGGGTATCCCACGCGTGGGACAGCACCGACCTGGTCCTGCCAGTGCGCGCGGTCGTCGACCTCAAGGGCCGCACCGCGGAACTCACCGCCCTAGGGCGCGTATTCGGTCGTGATCAATCTGTGTGATTCACCTTCGCGGCGGGTCCTGATCCGGTAGACCGTGGTGTGTGACGCGAGCGCAACT
>NZ_JBFBIL010000105.1:0-10704 GCF_040685575.1 Kitasatospora sp. NPDC088351
GCCCTCGGCATGCCCAACATCCGACGGCAGCCCCGCGACCTTCGACACAGGGATCACCCCAGATCAGCCGACGCGAACCGAAACACGGAGGTTAATGCCCATCGACGGCGCCGAGGGCGGCTCCGTCGTTCCCGCCATCGCCCCATGACCGGGGCTCCCGCTGCGTCCGCCGGTACCCACGGCGGCGAAGAAAGCCCAATCGTGGTACGTGGAGTGGTCGATGGAGCACTGCAGGAACGCCCCCGAGCCTCCTCCGCCATCGGGAGCCCTGAGAAGAACATCGGACATCGGGAAACCGCCCACCACCGGGACGGCCCTGGAATGATGAATCACCACATCGCAACAGATCGGCAAGGGGACGAATGGGCCTGCACATTTCGAGGATCGAGATACGCAACTTCCGCAACTTCCAGCACCTCGTCATCGACGACTTCCCTGCCCACGCCGTGATCGTCGGCGAGAACGGCGTCGGCAAGTCGAATCTGCTGGAAGCGGTCCGCCTGGTCCTCGACCCGTCTCTGTCCGATGCCCGGCGCATACTGCGCGAGGAAGACATCTGGGAAGGGCACCCCGCAGGCCTTGCCGGCGGAGCCGAAGTGATCATCGTGGTCGAGCTGCGAGGCTTTGACGACGATGCTGACGCCAAGAGCATCCTGTCCAGCGCCATGGTGGACTACGACCCATACGTAGCCCGGCTGACCTACCGCTTCGCCCCTCGAACGGAAGTGGCAGCTGCTGAGGGCTCCCAGGTGCAGGCCACCGGCCGGCCGCTTACCGCGAAGGACTACGACGTCGTCGTCTTCGCCGGCGACCGGGAGACCAACGACGTGCGCGCCATCCGCCGCGAAGTGGCCCTGCGCGTCCTCCCGGCCCTGCGTGACGCCGAAGGAGACCTGCACAACTGGCGGCGCAGCCCGATGCGGGATCTCCTCGAACGGCTTCCTCTGGACCCCGTGAACCTGGAAGCCACCGCGTCGGCGATCGCGACCGCTGTCGACCAGCTCACCAAGGACGGCAACGTGGTCAAGCTGGAGGGGCACCTTACGGACCGGCTGGGAGCGATGTTCGGGCCGCGCCTGGCGGTCCAGCCCACCCTCGGCTTCGCCTCCTCCAAGCCGGACGAACTGATCCGCGCCGTACGCCTGTTCTTCGACACGGCTCGCCGCAGGAGCATCTCCGACACCAGCCTTGGCAGCGCCAACGTCATCTACCTCGGTCTGCTGCTCGAAGCCCTCAGCCAGCAGCGAATAGACGAGGAATTCATCGCCACCCTGGTCGCCGTGGAAGAACCCGAGGCCCACCTCCACGTCACCCTCCAGCGGCACCTCTTTCGGTACCTGCTGCGCACAGGGCCGTCGCTCATCCTCACCACCCACAGTCCGCACATCGCCGCCGTCGCCCCGGTCCGCTCCTTCATTGTCCTGCGCGCCACAGAGAACGGCACGACCGGAGCCACCACAGCCGCCCTCCCAGTCAGCAGCAAGGAAGCCGCGGACCTGGAGCGCTACCTCGACGTCAGCCGCGCCGAAGTCCTCTTCGCCTCCGCCGTCGTGCTGGTCGAAGGACTGGCCGAGCTGTACATCCTCCCAGCTCTGGCCGAAGCCGCCAGCTTCGACCTCGATGCCTACGGCACCGTGGTGGCCAGTGTCCACGGCACCGACTTCAAGCCCTACCGGGCGCTCCTGGGCCCGAAGGGCCTCGACACCCCCCACGTGGTCATCACCGACGGAGACGCCGCCCGCGACAAACGCGATGTGCGGGAAGCCGGCCTCAAGCGAGGCGCGAAACTCCACCCCGAGGCAGCCCGCCGCACGACCCTCCTGGCCCAGATTGCCGCCCTGCCGGAAACCGGCGCAGCCGACTACCGGACGACCCGCGATCCCCTCGCCTCAGAACTCCAGGACCTCGACATCTACGTCGGCGCCCAGACCCTAGAAACCGACCTGTGCTCCATGTTCGGCGAGGAGATTGTCCAGGCCTTCAAGGAGCTGAACGGCAACACCACCGCGATCGACGACGTGAGCCGCGGGGTCGCCAACGAGCTGGCCACGATCATCGACCCCGAGCTGCGGAAGAAGATGCTCAAGCGGATCGGTGACCTCGGCAAGGGCCGTTTCGCACAGCGCCTCGCCGAGCACATCGCCCAGGTCGACCTGGGCGCCCGGATCCGCTCCGAAGCTCAGATCGAGGACGATGTCCCGCTGGACGAGCACGCCCTGCGCCGCCTGGGCACGGCTTCCTACCTCTTCCTGGCCATGGAACGCATCAGCCTCGCGGCCCGCGGAACCTCGCTGGTCACCGGCCCCACGGCGCCGCCAGCCAACGGACAGGGCAGTGATGCAGGTCAGTGACACTCTTCTCGCGGAGCTCGACAGTCTGCACGCTAGGCAGCGGACCGCCGTTTTCCACGACAGCAACGTCGTCCTGCGAGCCGGGCCCGGAAGTGGGAAGACGCGCACCCTCGTTGCCCGGATCGCCTACGTGCTCCAGACCCAGATCTCGGCCTTCCGCGGCGTCGCCTGCATCACCTACACCAACGCGGCGGCCGAGGAGATCCGCCGCCGCGTTCTCCGCAGCGGCGTACGTGCCGAAGGGCGCATCACCTGCTCCACCGTGCACGCCTTCTGCCTGAACGAGATACTGCGCGCCTTCGCACATCTGACCGGGCAGCCGGCGCCCCAAGCCGGACACGTCCTCAACAAGGCGGCCACCGAAGCGCTCCTGCAGCGCTGCTTCGACCAAGTCGGCATCGCCGAGGTCCTCGCCCAACACCGCATGCCCCAGAGCACCCGAATCCGCCGAGCCCTGGCCTGCAACGAGAACCTGGACAGCTTCGACCCGCGGGAAGTCCAGGCAGCACGCCTCTACGAGGAACAGCTCACCCTCCGAGGCGTGATCGACTTCGAGGCCATGGTCACCCGGGCCGTGCACCTCGTCAGGGAGCACGCACACGTCCGCGACCTCCTGCGCGCCCGCTTCCCCCACCTCGTCGTCGACGAGTACCAGGACCTCGGCGGAGTCCTCCACGAACTCGTCCTCGCACTGCGCGACCTGGCGGGCATCACCATCTTCGCCGTCGGGGATACCGACCAGGCCGTCTACGGCTTCACCGGAGCGGACGCCAAGTACCTGACCGAACTGGCAGGCCGTGCAGACTTCCGCGACCTTGAGCTCGAAGTCAACTATCGCAGCGGCCAGGACATCATCACCGCCGCCGAAGCCGCCCTCGGACTCCCCCGAGGCCGCCTCGCTCGCGAAGGCGCACCTCCAGGCGATGTCAACCTCGAACAGGTCGAGGGAGGCATCCAAGACCACGCCCGGGTGGCCTGCGACCTTGTCGAACAGGCGCGCAACAGGGGCATCAGCCCCGAGCGGATCGCCATCCTCTACCCCGCTCGCGGTCTCCTGCTCGACGTCGTACGCAACGAACTCACTCGACGCCAACTGGACTTCCGACACGAGGGCGACGACAAGCTGCCAGCAGGCAGTCTCTCCCGCTTCGTCCAGCAGTGCGCAAGCCGCGCTGTCACCAACTACCAGATCCACGCCGCATCCGGCACCGACCGCGCCGACATGCTGCGCCGGACGCCAGCACCGTCCCTGGCCGCTCTGGCCCGCGCCCTCACCACGCTACGCACTGAGGCCCACCTCGCGCCGCCTCCCTCGCGGCTCTTCTTGCCCAGAGCCCTGCAGCTGTGCCTCGACCCTCAGGAGCTCTACCCAGCGGAGGCTCCAGCCGCCGCCTGGCTGGAGAAGTTGCGTGCCAGTTTGGCTCTCGAGGAGGTAGCCGCAGGACACCCCGACCAGGACAACACGAGCAGCCTTGACGTACTAGCCAGCCTGTGCAGGTCCAAAAATCTTGCGCTGCAGGATCTCTCGCGCGGTGAGGAAGTCGTCGGGAAGGTCCTGCTCGCTACCTACCACGCAGCCAAGGGCCGAGAGTTCGACACCGTGATTCTGCCGGGCCTCCTTCAAGGCATCATTCCGCGTGATGTACCCGCCGGGACGAAGTGGCGGAGGCCGACGGAGACAGAGCTCGCAGAGCAGAGACGCACCTTCTACGTCGCTCTCACCCGAGCTGAGTCGACCGTGACCATGATCGTCGGCCCCGGGTACGAGACCAAGAGCGGATACTGGATATCTCACGGGCCCTCAACCTTCGTGATCGAGATGGCGCGGCGTCTCTCCCCTAGGGAACAAACCTGAGCACAATGGGCGTGTCCAGCCCAGTTTGGGCCGCGGGGTCGGGCGCAAGTACGACGATGCCGTGCTCGTCATCGGGTCGCGTCCCATGAAGTGGTGTAGTGGTCGTAGACCAACGGTCATGAAGTAGGCGGGAGTTCGCTCCGGCCGTGCTGGTTGGGGTAGATCTTCTCCATGCTGGCCTCGGGCAGGTAGCGGCGGGGGAAGGCGATCCATTCGTCGTGCATCTCGAAGAGCACGGCGGTGACCAGCCGTAGGAGTGCGTCGTCGTTGGGGAAGACCTGGACGACGTCGGTGCGGCGTTTGATCTCGCGGTTGATCCGTTCCAGCGGGTTGGTGGACTGGATCTTCTTCCAATGTCGTTCGGGGAAGGCGGCGAAGGCGGTCAGGTCGTCCTTGGCCTCCAGGAGCATCTGGCTGACCTTGGGGAACTGCTTGCCGAGCATCTCGGCGACGGTGTCCAGTTGGGATCGGACTGCGGCCTCGGCCGGTTGGGCGAAGATCGTGCGGATGGTCGCGGCGACCATCTCGCCGGCGTCCTTGGGGATGACCGCGAAGGTGTTGCGCAGGAAGTGGACGCGGCAGCGCTGGTAGGCGGCGCCGAGCATGACTTTGCGGATCGCCTTGACCAGGCCGCTGTGGTGGTCGCCGATGACCAGCCGCACTCCGGTCAGGCCGCGTTCGCGCAGGGAGCGCAGGAACTCGGCCCAGAACAGCTCGGTCTCGCTGTCGCCGACCATCAGCCCCAGTACTTCCCGGCCGCCGTCCTCGGTGATGCCGGTCGCGACGACCACGGCCCGGGAGACGATCTGGTGGTTCACCCGGGCCTTGCAGTAGGTCGCGTCCAGGTAGACGTAGGGGAAGCGGGTGTGGCCCAGGGGCCGGTCGCGGAAGGCGGTGAGCTGTTCGTCCAGGTCGGCGCAGATCCTTGAGACCTCGCTCCTGGAGATGCCGGTGTCCGCGCCGAGGGCTTTGACGAGGTCGTCGACCGAGCGGGTGGACACGCCCAGGACGTAGGCCTCCATGATGACCGCGTAGAGGGCCTGGTCAATGCGGCGGCGTCGCTCCAGCAGGCTGGGGAAGAAGCTGCCGGTGCGGACCTTGGGGATGGCGAGCTCCAGGTCGCCGGCCTGCGTGGTCAGGGTCTTGTCGCGGTGGCCGTTGCGCCAGGTGGTGCGGCCCGCGGTGTGCTCGCCCGGCTCGGCGCCGATTCTGGCGGTCGCCTCGGCCTCGATCAGCTCCTGCAGGAGCCGCTGGGCGAGGGGCCTGATCAACTCGATTCCGTCTGCCGTACGCAGTGACTCCATGAGGCGGAGTAGGTCAGACTGGGACAAGGCCATCGCGCACCTCTCACTCAACGAGCATGCCTACTCGGAGAGTTGCGCGATGGCTCCTCTATGACCAGGGGTTACGTCAAGATCCCTGCTACACCATTCGGCGGGACACCATCCGTCATCGCCACCTTGTTGGAACTGCTGGCCCGAGCACGGCCCGCTCGGACTCCTCTGCTGGCGCTACGGCCTGTTACTCCCTTACCGACGCCGTCAGGCCGTGCTGCACCTCGACGGCCCATCCACAAGTCAGGCTGCCGCGCCCGCCTGGGACCCAGCCCAAGGACGCTGCGCAGGTAGTTGCGGACGGTGGGCACCTGGGGATCGGGCTGATGCTGGTGTCAGACCCCCGCTCTACCGTCGGGCGCATGCGACATTCCCTGACGGATGCTCAGGCCCGATGGGCGATCGACGAAGTCCGGTCCGGCCGGATGACGCAGACCGCCGTCGCCGCCGCGCTCCAAGCGACCCTGTCCCGGATCAACCAACTCGTCAACGGGAAGACGTACCGGCACCTGCACGGCACTGCAGGCCAGCGGATCACAGACGGAGGCAAGCTGTACGGGCTGGCGGAGACGCCGGAGACCCGCCGCTACCGGGAGGCGAGGTTCTGGGACCGGGTCGACATGACCGCTGGCCCTCACGCGTGCTGGCCGTTTAAGGGCGTCACTGGCAACCGGTACGGATTGACCGCAGCTGGCCAGAACCTCGCCGGTTCCACTTGCTCGCATGTCGTCGCCTACACCCTTGCCTGCGGCCTTCCGGCCGCGCCCGACAGGAAGGTACTGCTGCGACACCTGTGCGACTTCAAGCCCTGCTGCAACCCCGCTCACCTACGCCCCGGAACCAAGGGCGAGAACAACGCCGACACCTGGCGCGCCCGCAAGGAGGGGTACACCGGGGCGCGCGAGGTCGCTGATCCGGAGCCGCCCCCGACGGGAGGGTGGAAGATCATTAGCGGAGAGCTGGCAGTGATGCTCCGAGCGTCGGACGAGTCTCGGTTCTGGGCGCGTGTCGATTGCCGCGCAGATGACGAGTGCTGGCCGTGGATCGGCCGCACCCGCAACCACTTCGGGTATGGACAGATGCGGTGGGAAGGCTTCCAGACCGCGCTCGCCCATCGCATCGCCTACGCCATTCACCATGGTCTGAGGCTCAAGGAGATACCCAGTACGACGGTCATCATGCATAAGTGTCCGGACCCGGAGCTGCGGAACAACTGCAACAACCCCAGGCACCTGCAGGCCGGCACCTCTGCTGAGAACATCGCCGACAAGGCGATCCATGGGACCGACTGCCGAGGGGAAACACATCACCTGGGCAGACGATATCCCGATGCTGTGATCCGCAAGATCCGCGAGCGGTACTGGCTGGTACCAGAAGTCGAACGCCCCACGATTACGTCCCTCGCCAACGAGATCGGCGCGACGGTGACGGCGGTGTCGAACTGGCTCAAGGGCGACAGCCGCAAGGAAGCGGGCGGCCCGACCGGACCACACCGGCTGACCGGGTCGTCCTAATCGGCCCGCCAGTACTGGGCAGCAGTGTATCGCGACAGCTACGCGCGGCAGGCCCCGAGCGCCAACAAAAAGGGGTGCAACGCGGCCTGTGTTGCGCCCCTGACCTGGGCATCCACATCCCCCGGAGGGCGGCCGGGCCGCGTTGCAGAGGGTGTGTTGCACCCCGCGCCCCGGCCCGCGTCCGGCTACTCCCAGCGCATGCCCAGCTCGGTGAGCCGGGCGGCGCGGGCGGCGGGAACGGCGGCGCGCCTGCTGCGGCTGTTGGCGATGAACAGGCCCAGGCTGACCTCCACGGTGGTGCCGTCGGCCAGCAGCAGCGTCTCCTTGTGCTTGCGCGGCACGTTCAGGTTCCCCTCCCGCTCCCGGTACTGGGCGGCGGTCGCCAGGTTCCGCTGCTCCTTCTCCGCGTGCGTCACCTTCGCGGCCGGCTTCTGTTCCGGTGCCAGGGGTTCGAGTCCGAGGACGTGCTCCAGTGCCCACTGCTGGGCCGGGACGAGCTTGTCCCACCCGGCCTGCTGCGCGCGGGCCCACCCGGCCAGGTCCTCGCCCTGGACGATGATGCTGCCCGGCTCGGCACCGGCGAGCGTCCCGCCGGCCTTGATGTGGTGCCAGGCGAGGATGAAGCACCGCCGCCACTCCACCGGCCAGGCCGGGCACCACCCCGCGTCGATCTCGTCGAGGGCGGCCTTGCGCTCGGCGCTCAGCGCGCCGGTCCAGTCCAGGCCCTGCTCGCCGGCCTCGGCCCGGCGCTGGAGCGCCTCGGTGCGCCGCTGGGCGGTTCGCAGGTTCTTCATGATGGTCCCGACCGGCCGCCCGCCCCAGACGGCCTCGTTGGGCGGGCAGGCGTGCCCGTGCTCGGCCGCGTACCCGGCCACCGCGGCCAGGTTGTCGGTGAACGCCGTGTCGAACGCCGACCACACCATCCCGAGCGCGTCCAGCTCCTTGACCCGCTCGGCGTCCAGCACGTCGGCCGCCTTGTACCGGCGCTGGTCGGCCACCCACACCCCCAGCCGGTGCCCGGACGGCGCCCGGTAGGCGTACGGCACCTTCACGTCCCCGAACGCCTCCCGGTAGGCCAGCAGTTCCTCCAGGCCCCGCCGGAACTCCGCCCGCTCCGGCTCCAGCACCCGGGTCCGCACGAACGCCGCGATCACCGCCGGATCCCGCTCGCTGGAGAACTGGAGCAGCTGCGCCTCCCCGCTGGCGGACCGCAGCGCGTCCGGCTCCCCGGCGTGCTTCGGCTCCCTCGGCGGCCGCGTCTCGGACTGCGGCATCGCCAGCCGTTCCACGGCGGCCGCGTCGTGCGCCCGCAGCGCCATCAGCAGCTTGGACAGGCCGTCGTAGGCCCGAGAGGTCAGCAACTGGCTGCCGTTCTCACCGGCGCCGAGCAGGACGGGCACGACGATGGTGGCTACCTTCCCGCTGCCCGGCTTCATCCGCAGCGCCCGCCCGACGGCCTGGACCAGGTCGACCATCGAGCCGCGCACGTCCGCGAAGAACACCGCGTCGCAGTCGAAGGTGTCCACGCCCTCGGACAGCACCTTCACCGAGGCCAGGATGTACCGCAGCAGCCGCCACCCGTCGTCCCTGACCAGCGACGCGAACGTGCCCAGCACGGCCCGCCGCTCGGCGGAGGTGTGCTCGGCCTCCAGCCACGTCGTCCCGATCAGCGCCGGGTCCGGGTGCAGCGCCGGGTCCGGGTGCAGCGCCGGGTCCTGTTCCCACAGCACCCGCGCCACCTCCGGCAGGCCGGTGCTCAGGGCCCGGGCCTCGGCCACCATGTGGTGGAAGGACAGCACCCGGGAGAGGTCCCACTCCGAACAGGCGGTCAGCAGCGCCGTCTGCAAGGCCGCCAGCCGGGCCCCCCGGTACTCCACCGACCGGTCACTCGCACCCCGCTGCTCCAGGCCCTGGAGGACGGGGTCGGAGACGTCCACGCACAGGATCCGGTACGGGGCGATCACCCCGTCCGAGATCGCGGTCCCGAGCGGGTAGTCGTGGGCGATCGGCCCGTACAGCGCCTCGTCGTCCATGCTGGCGATCAGCTCGGCCGACTCGATCCCGGCCGCCGCCGCCCGCTCCCGATCCGACTCCTTCACCGCCCACAACCGAGCGGTGGCCGTCATGAACAACCTGCGGTCACAGGGGATGCGGGCGTTGTCCAGGATCGCCGCCCACGGCCGCCCGGCCTGCCCGGACGTCCGGTGCGCCTCGTCCACGATCGCGAGCGAGAAGGCCGGCAGTCCGGCCTGGTGGGCCTTCTCCAGGTGGCCCAGTCCCAGGCTGGCGTAGGTGGCGAACACCGTCACCTTCCCCGGACCCGCCGTCCACTTCACCAGCTCCGCCGGGTCGGTGGTGCAGCGCAGGCCCACGGGCTGCTCGTTGCCCACCAGCGAGCAGAGCCCGACCATCAGCCCGCCGTGGCCCTCGCGCTGCCAGACCTCGACCGTCTGCTCCAGCAGCGGCAGCGAGGGCACGATCACCAGCGTCCGCTCCGAGCGGAGCCGCCCGGCGACGTGAACGGCCGTCAGCGACTTGCCCGAGCCCGTCGCGGCCCGGATCTGGCACCGCAGCCCCTCCGGCGGCACCAGACCCGACGCCGGAGGCGTCAGAAGTCGTACTGCCGCGTCGCACGCCTCTTCCTGGTTCAGGCGCAATTTCTTCGCCATAATGACTGTCTCCCTTTTCCGGAATTCATGCGACGCGACAGGAAAGCCGCTACGGTCTCTTTCGATGGCGTTCCGCTATTCGGTTGGCCCGTTTCCAGCAGTGCCAGATCAGCCTTCGGGCTGCCAGGGGCCCCGCCCGCTGTGCAGGTCATCGGCCAGCTCGTCGTGCAGCGCGTGGGCGCACTTCGTCACCCACTCACTCAGCTCGGCCACCCGCTCGAAGTGGGCAATCAGGAGGGGCCCGGCGATGGCGAAGCTGTGCGGCTCCTGCTCCATGTCGTCGGCGATGCCCGGGAACATCCGCAGCACCCGCCACAGATCAACCGGCGCCGCCTTCTCCGGCTCCGGCAGCTCAATACCGTCAGCGTCTCGTACGATCACAGCACTCACCATCCATTGAGGAGTCACATCCGGGCCCTTTCAAGAGGTCCAGACCCAGCCGATCCAGCGGGCTCCAGAGCCGCACGGAGCCTGTCCAACAATCCAGAGTCTAGCGGGCTGCTGTCTTTGATGCACGAGAACGGGCGAAGCCCGCCCCACCATCACCCCAACGAGTGACCCCACCCCATGACCACCCATCACCCAACCACCCACTCAAGGCGCGAAGCCCCCCACCCACCACCCCAGCCAGCCCGGGCGAAGCCCGGCACCACTCCCCACCCCACCAAGGGCCGAAGGCCCCACCCTGACACCCACCCAAACTCCGCAGCGAAGCGCGGAGTTGACCCACCACCACCCACGCCCGCGCAGCGCCCGCTACCCCCGCCCGATCGGGCGCAGCCCGATCCGGCCGGCGCAGCCGGCCCGCTGTCCGCGCGCAGCGCGGGCCAGCTCTCGGCGAAGCCGAGGGCCCCGCTCCGAAGGAGCGGGCAGTACCGGCGCCAAAGCCGGGATGGCCGAGCGGGTCGGGCTGTACGAGGGCACGCTGGACGCCGGTCCGCTGCCCGGCGGCGGGTTCCGGGTCCGCGCCGTCCTCCCGCT
>NZ_JBFBIL010000106.1:0-10169 GCF_040685575.1 Kitasatospora sp. NPDC088351
CCGAAGCGCGACGCGATGTCGCCCACGATCTCGGTCCGCTCGGAGGTCTCCCACTCCGAGAACTCGACCAACCGCCCGCCGGCGAGCAGGCGTTCGCGCGGCTCGATGAACTCGTCCACGGTGTAGACCGTGTACTTCGGCCCGGTCAGCACGATCACACCACCCGAAATGACCAGCCGACGGATCCGGCCCACGTCCGCGACCTCGCCGCCGCGGTTGTCGAAAGCCCCGAAGAACTCGGCGGTTATCGCATCAATCTCGATCTTGGACATGGTGCGACAGTAACACCGGCAGGGAGCAACGGACATGGCGTCGAAGCCACTTCGGCCCAGCGCACCCACCAGATCACACGACTTTGCGACAGCCCTGATCCACGACCAGGACACCACCTTCACCGACGCCGTCACCCACACGGGCAGACACCCGCTGACCGAACACCTGCTCACAAACGAGGACTTACCGCCCACCACCGGCGAAATCACCGACCCCACCCTCCGACCGACCCACCGCACCCCGACAACGAACCCGTCAGCACGGCCGACCAGCACCACGACCGCCGACCCGTCGCAGACCCGAACAACCACCGCATCACACCAGACCCGCCAAGCACCAGGCCCGACAAGCACCATCGATACACCCGGACCTCCACACCAACAACCCCGCCACAGACCAACCATCGCCAACCACCCGAGAACCTCCGACACTTCACCAGACACCAACTACAGCCAGGCACCCCACCAAGATCAGGTGGACCATGATGCACCGACCCAAACCGCGGCCCTGGTGGGCAGGCAGGACGCAGCGCCGACGATCCGGAACACCGCGCCGCCGTCACCTACCCGGCGTCAGGGACCCAGACCGTCCTGTCCTCCGCGGATGCGAGCAGGTCGGAAGTCGGATCCGACAACACCTGGACGAGGAACTCGGCCATACCCCCGTCCGCTTTCGACCAGGCCCGGGCCGCGGGCGCCCCCCGGAACCACACAACCACCGGCCACCGATCAGGATCTGGGTCACCCGTCAGCCAGAAGCAGCGATCCCCGTTGTAATTGCAACCCCACTCAAGCAGCCCGCCAGAATCCGGGAACATCGGATACGGGAAGAGATCGGGATAGCTCGCACGCAGCCCATTGAACATCGGACCAACTTCAAGGATCGTACGAGCAACCATGCGCGCGAATCCACCGGAAGCCCATCTGACCGGCCCTGCAGTCAGCGGTGAATGAACCCAAAGTTCACCGCCGATGGCGCCTCGGCCAAATATGTTGATGAAATCCTGATAGTCGGCCGGAAACTCCAATCCGACCTCGACCAGTGAACCATTCCAGGGCACCTCATAGCCCGCACCGGAACCCGGAACATTCAGCAGCTCGACAAGGGACGCCACCGAAACATTCACCTAAACCCTCCTGTCCGTCATCAGTAATTGCACCAGGCCGCCACCTGGAGGCGTTGACCCGGACCACCACTCAACGACAACCCGGCAGGCCACGACTCCCACAGAACCACTGACCCTATGCCTGACCAGCGAGAACACGGCGCCCCCACCCGAAAAGACAACAGCTTCTGAACACCACACCACTGCGCCTGGGCGGGTTTGGGAAGTCGGACCCGCCGACTTCCCAAACCACGCCCGGGCAGGCAGACGGCTTCGCACAGCGGCTCGTCCGTGTGACCAATCAGACCCAGGGTGCCTCAAACCAATCCCGGGCAGCCACCGCGTCACGCCGGGCCCGGCAATCGCCGTGGGTGCGCTCGGGCCTCCGCACGAACAGCCGCGCCACAGACCGACCGTCGTTAACAGCCTGAGGGGATCCGGCACTTCACCAGGCACTTACTGCGGCTGGGGGCCGCAATCGGCTTTCGCACCGCGCGGTAGACCGTCTCACCGATTTCAGCTATGGCATCCGATGCACCAGGGGTATGGCCAGTCACGCTATTCCACCCATCCGCTTGGCGAATACCTCCCCATGCATCGGTGTCCCCACCGCAGGTTGGCGGCCTGGCCCCGTCCGGGGTGAGGGCGAGTCAGGAGCGGCGCCACCCTGATCGTCGACCCCGGAGCGGTACAGGCGGACGGACGCACAGCGCACAAAGCTCCGCTGCGCCGCCCCGTCCGGGAGAACGAACCGCCTGGCCGACGGGGCGTCGGGATCCGTGGCGGTGTCCGGCTCCTCCGCGATGGTGAGCTCGCCCCGGTCAAGGGCCGGATGCAGTTTCACTCGACACGCAAACAAGATCAACCAGCGAACCGTCGGCCGCCGCAAATTGCTCGCTAATCACCCCTCCTCGGGGACCCAGATGGGCACCGAGGGGTCCTGGAACGCGAGGTCGGCCAGTTCCGGGGTCTCGCCGGCGACCACCAGGAGGAGGAACTCGACCATTCCCACGTCGTAGCGGCTCCAGGCATCCGGAAACCGCCCCCTGTGCCACACGATGACGGGCCAGCAGTCCGGATCGTCCCCCTCCGTCAACCAGAAGCAGATATCACCGTTGTAGTTCCCCGCCCAAACGAGCAGCCCGCCGGCCTCCGGGTAGACCGGGTACGGGCAGAGGTCGAACGACTCCTCCCGCATGGCCCTGAACTGAAGGCCAATGTCCTCGGTGGTCCGACGGACCATGCGGGAGATCCCACCCTCCCCTGCCGCTCCCCCAGGGCGCAGCAGCGGGTCGAGGACCCCGAGGTCACCCCGAACCTCCCCGGCGCCGAAGACGTCGACGAACTCCCGGTAGGCCGAAGGGAACCCAAGGCCGGCCTCCTCCTGTGCCCTGTCCCACGACACGCGAGGAGCGTCCTCCCGGGCCCTCCACCCCGCCAGGCCGGAGAGCCTCCTCACGTCATCGCGCATGCGGACACCAGGTGGCCTCAGCAGCAACCGGCTTCAAGGCTGTGGCCATCCCTTTCGCTGTAAA
This sequence comes from Kitasatospora sp. NPDC088351, assembly GCF_040685575.1. Lineage (NCBI taxonomy): Bacteria > Bacillati > Actinomycetota > Actinomycetes > Kitasatosporales > Streptomycetaceae > Kitasatospora > Kitasatospora sp. NPDC088351. The sequence goes on from NZ_JBFBIL010000106.1 coordinate 2,914, forward strand.
CATCCGACGCACCGCGGTCAACGAGAACTCCCCTGGAATCCCGGACCTGGATCTTGAATCGGCATTTAAATGGAGTCATACTGCCGGCGTACATATAGTCGGACACCACCGGCATCTCCACGAGATTCTCCTTGATCGCCAGCTTTCTGGCCACCACCGCCTGAATTCCTGTCATTTTGCCAACGTTGACGGGGGTGGTCCAGCAGGGTGACAGATTCGCCTGGACGAAGCTGCAGCCCGGGCGGCGTCCGGGAACACGCGAAGGGGAACAGCTGGTCTGCGCGGCAGACCCGGCGGTGGCGCCCATGGCGGGAGTACACCTCCGCCACCGGCAGGCCGACCCCGCCTTCACTACCCCACCCAATTCCAGTCGCCCTGGTACCGCCACATCGGCTCGTCGGAATTGGCCGGCGCCACCTCGTCCGCGTACACGTACGTGCCGTCGACAACGGCAAGCAGGAACGCCGCGAATCCTCCGTCGAAACGGTCCCACTCCTCCAGGCTCCGGTAGAACGCGACCACCGGCCAGGAATCCGGATCCTCACCCTCGGTCAGCCAGAAGAACTGGTCAGCGTTGAGGTTAGAGCCCCAGGAGAGGATCCCACCGCGCTCAGGGTGGACAGGATACGGGCAGTCCGGGTCAGCGGCCAGCTCGGCGGCGATCCCGTCCGTCGTCCTGCGCACGAACCCGGGGAAGCCGACGATCGGCCCGCCGTCATAGGAGCGCAGGGTCGGCACCGGCACAGACAGCTCGCCATTGATCCGCACGCACCCGTACCGGTCCACGAACTCCCGATAGTCCGCCGGGAAGGCGAAGCCGACCTCCGCGAGGGAACGCTCCCACGGTGTAGCCGCCGGCCGTTGCGAGGGTTCACCGAAACCTGGGCCAGACGGCCGAGTTCCATGTTCACCCGAGTTCCATGTTCATCTTCTGTCCAGTAGCTCGATAGTGATGTTGCCACTTGCAAGGGTTCCGCAGCTCCCCTTCAGGGACCCGGCCAGGCAGCCGTGGGCTCCCGCAGGACGCTTCGCGACCGACGCCCCCGGACCTGCGCCCGGGTCGACCACATCCTCCATGGCCCAGCAGTCGATCCAGCCTCCCTTGCCGCCGTTATCACCCACCGCGCTCGCCGGACGGCGGTCGAGGCAACTGCGGTGCTCGTCCTCTTCCTGTGGATTTGTTGCCCGCACCCGGAACGGGGGCGGTCTCCGTCCTCGGGGTCACGTTGGGGACGAGCGCGAGCATCGCGAGCAGGTCGGCGCTGCCGCAGGAGGCGGCGATGACGCTGAGGATGTCGCGGGGGTCCCTGGCTGCCCAGTCGAACTGGGAGACCGGGCGCTCGACCGCGGCATGTAGCGGCACCAGCAGATGCGAAACGGCGCTGCGGTCTGCATGGGCCGCAGGGTTTCCCTGCGTCCTGTCCCGAACGGCTGTCGATCGGGAAGCCCAGGTTCTTCCAGCCGCTTCCCCGCCGTGCAGATCAGGTTCGATTGCGGCGTGAACAGTGGATCAGCCCCAAGTACGCTCCGACACGCTTCTCTTGTGCCGGACCGCGACCGTTGAGCCGGGACCGTCGGACGAGACCGAAGTCGACACCCTGCCCGGACCTGGCCAAGCCACGCGCCGGGCTCAGCACGAGGCCCCGGACCACGGTGTCCAGGTCAGTTGCCGAGGCGCCAAGGCATTGCCGTTGATCCGGTGGGCAAAGCCCACGCAGCACTCCGATCCTTCCCTGCCCAGTCGGGCCCCGGCGCCCACAGCGGCACGGGACGGGTTACGCCCCACTCATCATCAGGGTCCGGACGCACCAACAATTCTTCGTCCATGACATAGTCACCGCTCAGCACCGCGGCCAGGAACTCGGCAAAGCCGCCGTCGAAGCGGTCGAGTTCCCCTTGGAACCAAACCACCACGGGCCACCTGTCAGGGTCCGGATCGGCGGTCAGCCAGCAGCAGTGGTCGTGGTCGCTATTGCGGCCCCAGACGAGCAGTCCACCCGGGTCAGGAAATACTTGGGTTCGGACCTGCTGCCGGAAGAGGTCCTCCATTTCAACCTGGGCCCTGAACTCGGTGTCATTCTCGAAGCGCCACCCAGCCAAACCTCCCGGAGAGTCATCGGTTCCCGGGCGCCGCGCGGGCGTGCACACTCCCCACTCGCCTGCGAAAGTCACCGAGCCGTACAGGTCGATGAACGCCCGGTAGTCCGACGGAAGCTGAACCCCGAGTTCTGCCGGCGCCAGCTCCCACGGCACACGAGCCGGAACGTACGCGGGCTCCCCCAGAATCCCCCGCACTCGATCCAACGCCTCGCTCACATTCTCACCACTCGATACACCACTGCCACCGAGACCGACATGCAGTCGCTACTCCCAGCACCCGCCAGGAGGCTTCGAAGATCCGCGCAAATTAACCGCGGCACGCCCACCGGACTCTCTCGCGGTGAAGTGGCAGCGCGGCACGATGTCCGCCCCCTCCACGACAACCATCCCGGCCGAAGCTGCGACAGCCAGCGCCGCGAGTGCTGGCGCCCACAGCGCTTCGATCGTCAGTGACCCGTCAACTGCCGCCTCCACGGCATCTGTGTCGACCCCGCGGGCACGTCCCACTCGGCCGCCCAATCTCGCCCTGTCCAGTCAAGTGAAGGACGCCACATGGGCTCTGGTTCAAGCAGATCCCACTCCTCCGGGTCCCCCTTGACCAGCACCTCTGCTTCTCGGCGATATCTTCCCTCCAGTACCGTCACTACAAATTCGGCAAACCCCCCGTCGAACCGATCTACCATTCCCCGGTACCATAGCGCAACATCCCACCGGTCAGGGTCCGAACCCTCAGTGATCCAGCACAAGTGATTATGATTGGTATTGCGACCCCAGTACAGCAGTCCAGATGGATCCGGATATACGGCCGTTCGTTCCTGACGCCGGAACTCGTCCTCCATCTCGACCTGAACCCTGAACTCCGCATTACTGTCAAAGCGCCATCTGGCCATGCCCGAAAGGGCCATCGAACCGAGATGAAGCCTGGGCGAACACACCCCCCACTCACCCGCAAAACTCACTCCGCCATACAGATCGACAAACGCCCGGTAGTCCGACGGCAGCTGGACACCCAGTTCGACCGGCGCGCCCTCCCACGGAACGCCGGCCGGCACATACAGAGGCTCCCCCATCATTGATCGGAGCCGCTCAAACCACTCACCCATAACACGACTCCCATATAGCCGCAGAAACTTTTACCGAGAAGCCAACAAGTCATTAGATCAAAGAAATCAACCAGGCCGGCAGACGCGCCGGCCAGTTACCCAGCTGAACCGTCGCTCCAGTATCTGGGTTGAACTTCTCATTTCTCACCCACGCAAAGTCGCACACCCCGGGGCTGCCATCAACCTTCTGACCGACGGCCACCATGAAGAACGCCTTAGGAATGGTACTTGGAGCCAGGTTTGCAGCCTTGCCGCGTCCACCAAGCTCGCGTGCAATGAAATGGCATCTGGCGAGCGGCGTCTCCCGTCAGTACGCGCGCGCCCGGCGGGTGCACCTGGACGACCAGGTGAACCAGGTACTGGAAACGTGCGGGAACCAGCTGGACCAGGCCGCCGAACTGACGCTGCTCCGGCGGCAGCCCGACCAGGTCGTCGGCCGACTGCGGCAGGTGTGCGCAGCACTCACGGTCCTGCGGGCCCTCACGGCCGCGGCCCCGCCCGGATCGGGCCTCCGCCGCCCGGGCCGGGTTCCGGGCGGCGAGCTGTACGGGCCCCGGATCACCCGGGCCGAACCGTCCCACCCCGTCAGCGCCCGAATGCGGTCAACCCATCGTCACATCACGCAAGTGACCGCACCGTTCGCAGCAATCGGCGGTTCTACCCGGTTCCCGTTCTTCCCAGCCGACAAGCCGGCCCACGGCCGGTGTGAACCCCGGAGCCCACTCCGGGGTTCACACCCACAGAACTGACCTACTCGGCAACGGGACCGCCGAGCCTGCCAGGCCCCCGGGCACTGTGGCGAGCTCAGACCAACGGGGACCGGTCGAGCGCTTTCCACAGCGGCCCGGAGCCCGGCCAGCCGGGAGGAGCCGCAGTCCCGGAGAGCACCCCGGAAATGAATGTGGAGAAGCAGCCTTGGTAGAGGCGGACGCAGCCAAATTGGCGAAACTCTACCAGGATGTCCCAGGCCTCCTTTCCTCTCGGCACGAGGTAGCACTGGTCCCCATCCCAATCAGAATATCCCCATGGAATTACGGAGTCGACGTCAAAGCGCGGATACCTGGAATCTCCGAGGTAGTGATGAGCCACACTCCGGAGAGATTCCCGGCCTCTCTTCATGAAATCGATCAGGGGCTCTGCACCACATGGATGCGGCACATAGAGGTGACCTCGCACAATCCCGTCCCCGTAGAGGTTCACGAATTCCTTGAAGTCACCTGAAAGCGCTCCCCCTGCCCACTCCTCAATTCCCAGCCACACCTCGACGGGAGTCAGGCTGGACCATGAATCAACATCAATCATTTCGCGAAAATCAACCCGGCTCATCTCACCGTCCCAAGCCACAGGAACCACAGACAGGTTTATTTTTTCCTTTAGTTCGTTATTATTCATTGCAATGCCGCATGCACAGAGGGATTCTATTGTCATACTCCGAGCTGAGCGCGGACAATTCACGGGCGGTTCGCTCGCACAACTGTGAACGTACTGAAAGATGGCGACCTTGGTGCAGGCCCGCAGCCACCAGGTTGGATTGGGCCATAGAAAGCGAAACCGAGGAACAAAAGGGAAAGCAACGGGCGGGACGCCTCACATCGCACCCCGCCCCTGACCGATACTATCCGAGCGCCCTGCCAGTCAGTAGATCATGCGCTTCAGAGGAAGCTCTCAGCACACCTTCCCACTCGCCACATGCCAGATACTCGGAATCAGACAGCCCATAGCCGTACCGAGTAAACAGTGCTCCAAGAGCTGCAGCGAGCTTGGCGATTGCTGCAGCCTCTGAAGCGTCCTTCAGTACTGCTCCGATGATTCCTTCCGGGTCCTCAATCATGCCGCAGTCCTCCAAGGCTTCATACACCTCGGAAAAATCGTCATAGTATCCATCGAACGGAAATTCTCGATTCACCCACACTCGAACCTGATAGTCACGGTCCGCAAGGCGCGCAAGGTTTCCGATCAACCCTTCCCGCATGTCGGGAAATCCAACAGGATTCATTTCTTATTCCAAGCCGACCAAGTGAGCCATTCAGAGAGGGGGATGTGAGAGTGTTCACCATTCTCCTGAATCGAGCCAGTGATTGGCTTTCCATCTCGACCCAAGACCTTTCCGCCCGACCTGACAACAACGCGATCCACCCGCCGGGACGGGTTCTCGCTATTCGGATCACCCTCACCAATTCGAACCCCGTTGCCCTGACTATTGGGATCCTGCCACCTATTTCCTGCTTTTTTCTTATTTGGCTTTCCGGGCCCCCAAAGAGTCAGGTACCATATCATGCGCTTCTCCCGGAACACACCAGCCCGAGTGGTTGTCCCCGCACTCGGCCCGCTGCCGTGCGGCGACGGACTTCTCGGACTGGGGCGTGCTCGGGTTGGTCGACCTGCCCTGGCCTGTCTTCGCGCCGTTGTCCGAGCGGCCGGTGTTGGCCTTCGGGCCTGGCTTGGCTCCCTTCGGCCCCCTACCACCGCCCATGCCGCCACGGTCGGATCCGGTGATCTCGCCGAGCGCGACCAGCTGTGCCGTGCTGCTGGTCAGCAGCGTCGCTTCGTTGCAGGACTTGACGCGTTCGCAGGCACGCGACATCGCTCCGCGGTAGTTCGACGCGGTCAGGTCCATGCCGTAGCTGGACCTTGCTCCTTGGCGAGCTCGTCGCGGTACGCGCTGAGTGTCTCGCCGATGCCCTTGGTGTTGGGGATGTAGAGGTCCGCGCCCAGGTGGATCCAGGGGTCGTGAGCCTGCTCGACGGCGTAGTCGCGGTTGACGACCTTGAGGGTGCCGTCGAAGTTGACGTCCGCGGCCCCCCGGCCGCTGTAGTGGCCGTGGCAGCGTCCTTCCCAGCAGTCGCCGTCGATGAGGCCGCTCGGGTCCGAGCGGTTCACGGGGTCGTTGCTGCTGTAGGAGTAGCCGCCCATCTGGTCGGGGTTGCCGGCTTCGAGGAGCGGGTCGACGGTCAGGAAGCGGCCGAGCGCCGGGTCGTAGTTGCGGGCGCCCAACAGGTTGAGGCCGCTGGCGGCGTCCACCGGCTTGCCGAGGTAGCCGCGGTTGCCGACCCACCCGGATGGCTGGAGGCCGCTGCGGACGTTCCCGTAGGGGTCGAACGGGCGCCGGGTGATGGCCCGGGTGGCGGCGTCGACCTGGAGGGTGGAGGTGTTCTGAGGGTTGGTGAACTGGTAGGTGAGCGCTCCGTTGCTGGAGCGGACGACGGTGGTGCCGTCGGGCTGGGGGTAGTGGCGGTCACCGGTGACGGTGGTGCCGTCGGGGGAAAGGGTGAGCTGTTCGGCGTCGTCGAACAGGTAGAGGATCGTGCCGTCGGGACCGCGCTGGACGAGCAGTTCGCCGTCGGCGTCGTACAGGTACCTGGAGGTGCTGGTGCCCACCCCGTTGGGGCTGGTGACGGTCTCGGTGCGGCCTTCGACGTTGTAGGTGAGGGTCTGGGCGGCTCCGGCGAGCGGCTGGGTGCCGGTGCCGGTGGCCCACTTCTGGTTGGGGCCCTGGTTGCAGGTCCACAGCGTGACGCGGGTGCCGGGGGTCGTGCTGGCGTAGGGGATGTCGAGGCAGAGGCCGGAGTCGTGGACGAGGCCGCCGTCGGTGGCGGTGCGCCAGCGCTGGTTGGCGCTGCCGTCACAGGTCCACAACTCGATCTGCGCGTTCGCGCCGGCCTGGCCGCCGACCGGGCGGGCGCAGGCGCCGAGGACGCGCAGGGTGCCGTCCGAGCCGATGGTCCATTGCTGGGCGCTGCCGTCGTGGCAGGTCCAGGTCTCGACAGGGGTGCCGTTGGCGCTGCTGGCGCCCGTGGCGTCCAGGCAGATGGGAGTGGTGCCGGCCGGAACGGCGGAGGGCAGCGTGGTGGTGCTGGTCGTGGTGCGGGAGGTGGTGCGGGCTTTGCCCAACACCGCCTGACGGATCCGATCCGGCGAGCCCGGGCCCGCGACGCAGCCAGCGTCGCGGGCCCACGCGCCTAGGGCGCGTATTCGGTCGTGATCAATCTGTGTGATTCACCTTCGCGGCGGGTCCTGATCCGGTAGACCGTGGTGTGTGACGCGAGCGCAACT
>NZ_JBFBIL010000107.1:0-10111 GCF_040685575.1 Kitasatospora sp. NPDC088351
ACGACGTCGACGCGTTCCAGTGAGGGTGCTCCCGGGGCTTCCCGCAGGACGTCTTCGAGTGACCAGTCCACGAACGGGGACAGGGCCCGTTCGCATTCTGTCAGTCGGCTGGCGAACACCGGTGAGGAGTCCAGCAGTTCCACTGCCATGCCGGCCCACTGGGAGCCCTGGCCGGGGAACACGAACACCCGGCCGCCGAGCGGGCCTGCGATTCCGGAGGTCACGCCGTCTCCGGGGACGTCCCCGGCCAGGGCTTTGAGGCCGGTGGCGGCGTCGGTGGGGTTTTCCGCGAGCACGACCGCGCGGTGCTCGAACAGGGCGCGTGAGGACACCAGCGAGAAACCCACCCCGCCCAGCTCCGTACCGGCACGGCCGTCCACCAGCGCACCGAGCCGTTCGGCCTGCCCCCGCAACGACCCGGCACTGCGCGCCGACACCACCAACGGCACCACACCCGAACCCAGCGGCGCAGCAGTGGCGGTGGGCTCGCCCTGCCCGTCCTGGGCCGGGGCGTCGGACGCCCCGGCCTCGGGGACGTCCGCCGGGGGTTCCTCGATGATCGTGTGGGCGTTGGTGCCGCTGGCCCCGAAGGAGGAGACGCCGGCCCGCCGGGGCTCCTCGCCCCGCGGCCACGGCCGGGCCTCGGTCAGCAGCCGCACCGCGCCGGACTCCCAGTCCACCTTCTGCGACGGCTGGTCCACGTGCAGGGTGCGCGGCAGCACGCCGTGCCGCAGGGCCATCACCGTCTTGATGATCCCGGCCACGCCGGAGGCCGCCGCCGCGTGACCGAGGTTGGACTTCAGCGAGCCCAGCCACAGTGGCCGGTCCGCGGGCCGCCCCTGACCGTACGTCGCCAGCAGGGCACCGGCCTCGATCGGGTCGCCCAGCGTCGTTCCGGTGCCGTGTGCCTCGACGGTGTCGACCTGTTCGGGCTTCAGCCGGGCGTTGGCCAGCGCGGCCCGGATCACCCGCTGCTGGGCGGGGCCGTTCGGCGCGGTCAGGCCGTTGCTCGCGCCGTCCTGGTTGATCGCGCTGCCCCGGACGACGGCCAGCACCGGGTGCCCGTTGCGCTGGGCGTCGGAGAGCCGCTCCAGCAGCAGCACACCGACGCCCTCCGCCCACACGGTGCCGTCGGCCGCCGCGGCGAACGCCCGGCAGCGGGCGGTCGGGGACAGGGCCCGCTGACGGCTGTACTCGATGAATCCGGTCGGGGTGGCCATCACGGTGGTCCCCCCGGTCAGCGCCATCGACGACTCGCCCTTGCGCAGTGACTGGCAGGCCAGGTGCAGGGCCACCAGCGACGACGAGCAGGCGGTGTCGACCGTGAGGGCCGGCCCCTCCAGGCCGAGGGTGTACGCGACGCGGCCGGACAGGATCGCGCCGGAGGCACCTAGCGACATCTGGCCTTCCAGGCCTTCGGGGAGGTCCGTGACATTGCTGCCGTAGTCGAAGTCCGTGGCCCCGATGAACACCCCCGTCCGCGAGCCGCGCAGCGAGGCCGGAGTGATCCCGGCGTGCTCGAGCGTTTCCCAGGCGACTTCCAGCAGCAGCCGCTGCTGGGGGTTCATCGACAGCGCCTCACGTGGCGAGATGCCGAAGAACGGGGCGTCGAACCGGTCGACGCCGTCGAGGAATCCGCCCTCACGGACGTAGGTCCTGCCCTGGCGATCCGGGTCCGGGTCGTAGAGCGTGTCGAGGTCCCAGCCGCGGTCGGTGGGGAACGGCGCGATCGCGTCCCGCCCCTCGGCGACGAGGTCCCACAGCTCCTCGGGGGTCCGTACGCCTCCCGGGAGGCGGCAGCCCATCGCCACGACGGCGATCGGCTCGTGCTCCTTCTCCTTGAGTTCCTCCAGGCTCTGACGGGCCACGCGCAGATTGGCGGTTGTCCGCTTGAGGTAGTCGCGAAGCTTCGCTTCGTTCTCCATCACTCGTCAGCTCCTCGAAGACCGTGAAACGGAAGGCCGTGGGTGGGTGTGCGGTGGTTCATGCGATGTCGTCGAGTTCCTGGTCCAGGAGGTCGAACATCTCCTCGTCGGTGGCCGCCTCGAGGTCGTCGACGGCGCTCTGCTGCCCGGGGGCGCCGGACCAGGTGCGCAGCAGGGACTGCAGGCGTTCGGAGACCGCGGCGCGGGCGGCCTCGTCGGCGCCCACCGTGGCCAGTGACGCCTCCAGCCGGTCCAGTTCGGCGAGGACGGGCCCGGCGGGCGAGCCGCCGTCGGGCAGCAGTTCGGCGTCGAGGTGGGCGGCGAGAGCGGCGGCGGTGGGGTGGTCGAAGACCAGCGTGACCGGCAGCCTGAGCCCGGTGGCCACGCTCAGGCGGTTGCGCAGCTCCACGGCGGTGAGCGAGTCGAAACCCAGCTCCTTGAAGGCCCGGTCGGCCTCGACCGCGGTGGAGTCGGGGTAGCCGAGTACGACGGCGGCCAGCGACCTGACCAGGTCGCGCAGCACCCGTTGCCGGTCCGCGTCGCCCAGCGGGGCGATGCGCCGCAGCAGGGCCTCGGAGTCGTCGCGGTCCTCGCCCTCCGGGCCCGATGCGGACGTGAGGGCCGCCAGGGCCTCCGGCAGGTCGCGCAGCAGGGGCAGCGGCCGGCCGGCGGCGAGCGCGGGCGCGAACCGTTCCCAGTCGAGGTCGGCGACCACCTGGAACGGCTCGTCGCCGCCCGCCGCCCGCAGCAGCGCGTCGCCGGCGCGGTCGCCGGGCATGGGGGTCGCACCGCGGCGCCGCAGCTGGTCCGCCACCGCCGCGTCGATCATCCCGCCGTCGGCGAGAGCGCTCCAGGCCACCGAGGTGGCGGCCAGCCCGTCCGCGTGCCGCTGCCGCGCGAGCGCGTCCAGGACGGCGTTGGCCGCGGCGTAGCTCCCTTGACCGGCGGCGCCCACGGTGCCGGCGATGGAGGAGAAGAGCACGAACGCGGACAGGTCGCAGTCCTTGGTGAGTTCGTGCAGGTTCAGCGCCCCGGTGACCTTCGGCCGCAGGGTCCGGTCGGCCTCTTCGGCCGTCAGGGAGTCGAGGACGCCGTCGTCGAGCACACCTGCGGCGTGCACCACCGCGGTCACCGGCAGGTCCCGCGGCAGGGAGCCCAGCAGTTCGGCGAGCGCGGCGCGGTCCGCGACGTCGCAGGCCGCGACCGTGACCCGGACACCGGACGCGGTGAGTTCGGCCTCCAGTTCCCCGGCGCCGGGTGCCGCGCCGCCGCGCCGGCTGATCAGCACCAGGTGCTCGGCGCCCTCCCCGGCCAGTCTGCGAGCCACTCCGGCGCCCGCCCCGCCGGTCCCACCGGTGATCAGGACGGTGCCGCCGGGCCGCCAGCCGGCTGCGGGGGGCGGCGCGGCGGCGCGGAGCAGACGGCGGGCGAACACGCCCGGGCCCCGCACCGCGAGCTGGTCCTCGGACTCGCCGCCGCCCGCGTCGGCCCGACCGGCGAGCACGGCGGCCAGCCGGGCCAGGGCCCGGTCGTCGAGGACCGCCGGCAGGTCGACCAGGCCGCCCCAGCGCTGCGGGGACTCCAGACCGATCACCGCGCCCAGCCCCCAGACGGCCGCCTGGGCGGGGCTGTCGAGCCGGTCGGAGGCGTCGGTCGACACCGCTCCCCGGGTCGCCAGCCACAGCGGTGCCTCGGTCCCGGTGTCGCCCAGCGCCTGAACCAGCGTCATGGTGAGGGCGAGCCCTGCGGGTACGGACGGGGCGCCGGGCTGGGGTGCCTCGTCGAGGGCGAGCAGCGAGAGCACCCCGGCGGGTGCCGCGTCGGTGTCCTTCAGCGTCGCGCCGATCAGCTCGGCCAGGGCGGTGCGGTCCGTGCCGGTGGCGATCTCGACGGGGACGAGGTCCGCGCCGAGGCCGACGAGGCCGGTGAGAACGGCCGTGACCGGCTGGTCCGCGGTGTGTCCTGCCGGTACGGCGACGAGCCAGGTGCCGGTGAGCGGCGCGGCGGCCGGCTCGGGGAGCGGCCGCCAGCCGATCCGGTACCGCCAGGAGTCCAGCGCCGCGCCGTCCGTCCGCCGGCGGCGCCACGAGGACAGCAGGGGCAGCGCCGCCCGCAGCGCGGCGGCCGTACCGGGGTCCGCGGCCTCGGCCGCGTCGCCGGCGTCCAGCGTCGCGGCCAGCGCCGGGAGGTCTTCGCGCTCCACCGCCGCCCAGAAGGCGGCTTCCGCCGGGTCCTGCCCGGCCGCGGACGGCGCGACGGCGGTCTCCAGCCAGTAGCGCTGCCGCTGGAACGGATAGGTGGGCAGGTCCACCGGGCGGGTGCGCCGCCCGGTGTGGACGGCCGCCCAGTCGACCGCGGCACCGCGGACGTACGCCTGCGCCAGCGACAGCAGCATCCGGTCGGGGCCGCCCTCGTCGCGGCGCAGCGAACCGACCACGGACGCCTCCGCGCCGACCGCCTCGATGGTCTCCTGCACGGCGAAGGCCAGGACCGGATGGGGGCTCACCTCGATGATCACCCGGTGGCCCGCGGCCAGTATCCGGCGGGTGGCCTGCTCCAGCTGGACCGTCTGCCGCAGGTTCCGGGCCCAGTACTCCGCGTTCAGGACGGAGGTGTCGACGGGGCCGCCGGTGACCGTCGAGTAGAAGACGGTCTCGGACGGGCGGGGACTGATCGGGGCGAGGAGTTCCAGCAGCTGTCCGTGGATCCGTTCCACCTGCCGCGAGTGCGAGGCGTAGTCGACGGGGATGATCCGTGCCCGGACGCCGTCGGCCTCGCAGGACGCCAGCAGCTCGCGCAGCGCCTCGGGTTCGCCGGAGACCACCATCGAGCCGGGGCCGTTGACCGCCGCCAGCGACAGACGCTCGCCCCACGGCGCCATGCGCTCGACGAGTTCGTCCTGCGGCAGCGAGACCGACATCATGCCGCCGTCCCCGGACAGCGCCCGCAGCGCCCGGCTGCGCAGGGCGACCACGCGCGCGGCGTCCTCCAGCGACAGCGCGCCCGCCACACACGCCGCCGCGATCTCCCCCTGGGAGTGACCCGCCACGGCGGCGGGCTCCACGCCGTGGGAGCGCCAGACGGCGGCGAGGGCCACCATCACCGCGAACAGCAGCGGCTGGACCACGTCCACGCGTTCCGTCGAGGGCGCGCCCGGCGCTCCCCGCACCACCTCGTCCAGCGACCAGTCCACGAACGGCGCCAGGGCGCGCTCGCAGTCGGCCATCGTCCGGGCGAACACGGGCGAGGTTTCGAGCAGTTCTCCCGCCATGCCCGCCCACTGCGAGCCCTGGCCGGGGAACAGGAAGACCGGACGGGTGGTGTTCACCGCGACGCCCTCGGCCAGCCCCGCGGCGGCGCCGCCGGCGGCGAGCGCGTCCAGAGCGGTGCGGAAGTCCTCGCGGGTGCGGCCGACCACGACCGCGCGGTGCTCGAACGCGGACCGGGTGCGGGCGAGTGCCGCCCCGATCTCGGCCGGGCCGTACTCCGGGTGGCGGTCCAGGTGCTGGCGCAGTTGTACGGCGCGGGCCCGCAGCGCGGCGTCGGTACGGCCGGACAGCGTCCACGGCACCGGGGCCGGGGCCGCCGCGTCGTCCGTCTCCGGGTCTTCCTCGGCCGGGGCCTGCTCCAGGATGACGTGCGCGTTGGTGCCGCTGACCCCGAACGCCGACACCGCGCCCCGGCGTGGGCGTCCCAGCTCCGGCCACGGCGTCTCGTCGCGGAGCAGCGACACGGCGCCGGCCGACCAGTCCACGTCGTGCGAGGGCTCGTCGATGTGCAGGGACTTGGGCAGCACTCCCCGACGGATCGCCAGGACGGTCTTGATGATCCCGCCGACCCCGGCGGCCGCCTGGGTGTGGCCGATGCTGGACTTCAGCGAGCCGAGCCACAGCGGCTGACCGGCCGGCCGGCCCCGGCCGTAGGTGGCCAGCAGCGCCTGTGCCTCGATGGGGTCGCCGAGCCTGGTGCCGGTGCCGTGCGCCTCCACCATGTCGACGTCGGCCGTGGTCAGTTCGGCCGCGGCCAGCGCCTGCTGGATGACCCGCTGCTGGGCGGGGCCGTTGGGCGCGCTGAGGCCGTTGCTCGCGCCGTCCTGGTTGATCGCGCTGCCCCGGACGACCGCGAGCACCGGGTGCCCGTTGCGCCGCGCGTCCGACAGCCGCTCCAGCAGCACCATGCCCGCGCCCTCGCCCCAGCCGGTGCCGTCGGCGGCCGCGGCGAAGGCCTTGCAGCGGCCGTCGGGGGCCAGGCCGCGCTGACGGCTGAACTCGACGAAGACACCGGGGTTGGCCATGATCGCGGCGCCACCCGCCAGGGCCAGCGAGCACTCGCCCCGGCGCAGCGACTGAACGGCCAGGTGGAGGGTCACCAGCGACGACGAGCACGCGGTGTCCAGGGTGACGGCGGGCCCTTCGAGACCGAGGGTGTAGGAGATCCGGCCCGAGGCCACGCTGGTGACGTTGCCGATCAGCAGATGGCCCTCGACGCCCGGGTCCGCCACCGCCGGGTCCCCGCCGTACTGGAAGGAGGTTGCGCCGACGAAGACGCCCGCTTTCTCCCCCTTCAGCGACAGCGGGTCGATCCCGGCGCGTTCGACGGCCTCCCAGGAGACTTCGAGGAGCAGCCGGTGCTGCGGGTCCATCGCCAGCGCCTCGCGCGGCGAGATCCCGAAGAAGGCGGGGTCGAACTGGCCGGCGTCGTAGAGGAAGCCGCCCTGCCGGGTGTAGCAGGTGCCGGAGACGGCCGGGTCCGGGTCGTAGAGGGCGTCCACGTTCCAGCCGCGGTCGGTGGGGAACGCGGAGACCGCGTCCCGGCCCTCGGCGACCAGCTCCCACAGGTCCTCGGGCGAGCGGACCCCGCCGGGGAAGCGGCAGCCCATGCCCACGATCGCGATCGGCTCCCGCTCCTTGTCCTGCACCTCCTGCAGGCGCTGGCGGGCCCGGTGCAGGTCGGCGGTGACCCGCTTGAGGTAGCCGAGAAGCTTCTCTTCTTGCTCGTTGGCCATCAGGACGCCCCGAAGTCGTTGTCGATCAGATTGAAGATCTCGTCGGCGGAAGCAGCCATCAGCTGCTCCTCCACCGAGGCCGCGGCGCCGCTCTGCGGGGCGGTGCCGGCGGTGCTTTCGAGCCGTGCCACGAGGCTCTGCAGGCGGGTGGTGAGCCGCTCCCGTACGCCGGTGTCCGCGGTGAGCTCCGCCAGCGCCTGCTCCCACCGGTCCAGGTCGTCGAGGACCGAGTCGGCCGTCATCGGCTGCTGCGGGAACAGTTCGGCCCGCAGGAACCGGGCGAGCGGAGCCGGGGCGGGATAGTCGAAGATCAGCGTGGCGGGCAGCGACAGCCCGGTGGCGGCGTTGAGCCGGTTGCGCAGCTCCACGGCCGTGAGCGAGTCGAACCCCAGCTCCTTGAAGGCGCGGTCGTCGGCGATCGCGTCCGGGGTGGAGTGTCCGAGGACGGCCGCGGTGTGCGTACGCACCAGATCCGTCAGCAGCCGCTCCCGCTCGGCGTCCGGCAGGCCGGCCAGGCCGTCCGTCACGCTGCCGGTGCTCTCCGGTGCGGCGGCCCCGGGTTCCGCGGCCGCTTCCAGCGCCCGCCGGACCTCGGGCAGTTCGTCGATGAGCGGGCGGCGGCGGGCGGCGGTGAAGCCCGGCACGAACCGGTCCCAACGGACGTCGGCGAGGACCAGCGTCGTCTCCTGGCGGGCCAGCGCCCCGTGCAGGGCCGCCACCGTCAGGTCCGGCGCCATCGGGGGCAGCCCCCGGCGGCTCAGGTGCTCCTCCACCCCGTCGCCCTCGATCATGCCCTTGTCCGCCCAGGGGCCCCAGGCCACCGAGGTGGCCGCCAGGCCGCGGGCCCGGCGCTTCTCGGCGAGCGCGTCCAGGAAGGAGTTGGCCGCGGCGTAGGCGCCCTGGCCGCCGCTGCCCCAGGCGGCCGCGACGGACGAGAAGAGCACGAATGCCTCGACGCGGGGCCCGTCCAGAAGCTCGTCGAGATGGACGGCTCCGGACACCTTGCCCTCGGCCATGGCCGCGAAGTCGGCCGGCGTGCTGTCGGCGATCTGCTGGAAGTGGACCACCCCGGCGGCGTGGAACACCGCACGCACCGGCGATCCTTCGGCCTCCAGGCCGTGCAGCAGCCCGGCCAGCGCCGCACGGTCCGCGACGTCGCACGCGGCGACCGTCACCCGGGCGCCCAGGCCCCGCAGTTCGGCCGCGAGGTCCGCGGCGCCCGGCGCCGCGGAACCGCGCCGGCTGGTGAGCACCAGGTGCTCGGCCCCGGTGCGGGCCAGCCAGCGGGCCACCTGCGCCCCCAGACCGCCGGTGCCACCGGTGATCAGAACGGTGCCGTTGGGCTGCCACTTGACCTCGTCGGCCGGCGCGCCCAGCGGGGCGTGCACCAGCCGACGTACGAACACGCCCGCGGTGCGCACCGCCAGCTGGTCCTCGTCGCCCTCGGCGGCGAGGACTCCGGCCAGCCGGGCCGCGGCGCGCTCGTCGACGGTGGCGGGCAGATCGACCAGGCCGCCCCAGCGCTCGGGGTGCTCCAGGCCGACCACGCGGCCCAGGCCCCAGACGGTCGCCTGCTCGGGGCGGTCGACGGGGTCGGTCGGGCTCACCGAGACGGCGGTGCGGGTCGCGAGCCACAGGGGGCAGTGGATCCGCGTGTCCCCGAGCGCCTGCACCAGCGCCAGGTTCAGCGCCAGACCGTACGGCAGGACCGGGCGCCCCGGGTGCGGACCGTCGGCGAGGGCGAGCAGGGACAGCACGCCCGCCGGTGTCTCGCCGGCCGCGACCTCCCGCAGCCGGGCGGCGACCGCGTCGCGACCGTCCTCGGCCAGTTCGACGGTGACCGCCCGCGCTCCGCGCTCCCGCAGGGCGCGCAGGACGGCGGCCTGTGCGTCGCCGCCGGCTCCTGCGGCCGGAACCGCCGGAACGGCCACCAGCCAGGTGCCGGACAGGACGCCGCGCGGCTCGGCGGCCACCGGGTGCCAGGCGATCCGGTACCGCCACGCCTCCGTGGTGGCGTGGTCGTTCTGCCTGCGGCGCCAGGAGGACAGCAGGGGCACCATGCCGCTCAGCGGCGTGGCGGGGTCGACTTCGAGCATCGCGGCCAGCGCGTCCGGGTCCTGGCCCTCGACCGCCTCCCAGAAACGCACGTCCACGGAGTCGGGCGACGACGCGGAGGCGATGCCGTGTGCTCCGGCCGTCGGCGCGTCGGGGACGGCGGGTGTCGCGAACCAGTAGCGGTCGCGTTGGAAGGCGTAGGTGGGCAGGTCGATCCGGTGGGGGTTGTGTCCGGTGAAGTAGGCGTTCCAGTCGATGGTGAGGCCGAGGGTGTGCATGCGGGCCAGGGCGGTGACGGCGGTTTCCTCTTCGGGGCGGTCCTTGCGCAGGACGGGGATGAACTGTCCGTCCTGGACGCAGGACTGGCCCATGGCGGTGAGGACTCCGGCGGGGCCGAGCTCGATGAAGCGGGTCACTCCGCGGGTGCTCAGGGTTGTCATGCCGTCGTGGAAGCGCACCGAGTCGCGGACGTGACGTACCCAGTACTCGGGCGAGCACACCAGCTCGGGCGAGGCGATGTCGCCGGTCACGTTCGACACCAGCGGGATGCGCGGCTCGTGGTAGGTGAGCCCCTCGGCGATGTGCTGGAACTCTTCCAGCATCGGTTCCATGCGGGGGGAGTGGAAGGCGTGGCTGACGCGCAGCCGGGTGGACTTCCAGCCGCCGGCGGCCACGACCTCAAGCACCGTCTCCTCGTCCCCGGACAGGACGGTGGAGGTGGGGCCGTTGACGGCGGCGACCGCCACCCGGCCCTCATGGCCGGTCAGGAACGGCAGCACGTCCTCGTCGGACGCCATCACCGAGACCATGGCCCCACCCGTGGGGAGGGCCTGCATCAGGCGGCCTCGGGCGGCGACCAAAGCACAGGCGTCCGCGAGGGACCACACCCCGGCGACGTGGGCTGCCGCGAGTTCGCCCACGGAGTGCCCGACCAGGAAGTCCGCCCGCACGCCCCAGGACTCCATCAGACGGAACAGCGCCACCTCGACGGCGAACAGCGCCACCTGCGCATACGCGGTGCCTTCCAGGAGCGCCGCCGCAGGGTCGGACGGATCGGCGAAGACGACCTCACGCAGCGGACGGTCCACCAACCCGTCCACCACCGCACACACCTCGTCGAACGCCG
>NZ_JBFBIL010000108.1:0-9434 GCF_040685575.1 Kitasatospora sp. NPDC088351
CCCGGTCGCCGCACTGGCCGGGTTGAGCTGGTAGCGGACCACCCGGGCACCGGAGGCCTGGCCGTACCACTCGCCGGTGACCAGCTTGAAGGTGGCCGGCCGGTGGGCCGCCGGTGCGGCAGGGCGTCCGGCCGGTGGGTTCACCGGTGCGGCAGGGCGTCCGGCCGCCGGGTCAGGAGGTCCAGCCGGTCTCCATCAGGGCCTCGGCGGCGCCGTTGGCGGGCTGCGGCACCCCGGCCAGGTCCAGGCTGAACAGGGCGACCAGCAGCTGTTCGCCGCGGACGGTGGCCTGGTGGGAGTAGCCGGCCAGGGTGAACATCGCGGCGGCCATCTCCTCGGCGTGCAGGGTCTGCAGCCAGAGGCACTCCACCGACTTCACGTCGGCCGGCTCGGTCCAGGTGTCCACCTGGGCGACCATCCGGCTGCCGAGCAGGGTGACCCCGTCGCGCTCCTGGGCCTCCGTCAGCTCCAGGTCGTCGAAGCCCAGCCACTCCAGATAGCGGGCGGCGGTGAACACCGCGTCCTGCGAGGTGCGCACCGGGTGCGGGCGGAACGGCGCGCGCCGCCGCCAGGGCGTGGCCGCGGTGCCGGACCCGGCCGGCGGGGTCGGGACCGGGGCGCCCAGCGGGTGGGCCGGCTGCGGGCGGGTGCCCTGCGGGCCGGTGCTGCCGAGCGGCCCCGCGGTCGCGCTGCCGCCCAGCCGGGTGGTGCGGTCCACCGGCAGCCGGACGGTGGCGCCGCAGTTGCAGGTGAACTCGGGCTGGGGCCACTGGTCGGAGCGGCCGCAGTGCGGGCAGCGCATGTTCAGCCAGGAGTCCTCCCAGGAGCGGAACCGCACCTGGACCGGCACGCCGCCGCGCAGCAGCGGCACCTTCAGCGAGGCGCCGCAGGGGCAGGGCAGCGACGGCGGCTCGTACAGGTGCTCGCGGCGGCAGGCGGGGCAGCGGATCGCCCGGGCGCCACCGCCCGCCCCCGGCCCGTGCTGCGCGGGGTCGCGCCCGGTGAAGTCGTCGGGCAGTCCGGACATCGAGGGCACCGTCCGTTCGAGTCGGGAGGAAGGACGTGTCCCATGCTCCCCGAAACGCGGGGGCCGTGGCGCGGAATGGGGCAATCCTCAGGGACAGATCAGGGGTGTGCGGCCGATCTCTCCCCGGTGAGGAGGAGCCGCTCTCACCTCGGCGGGGGAGCGGGCGCCCCGGCCCAGGCCGGAGGCGGTCACCCGGCGGCCCAGCGGGCGAGGTCGGCCCGGGTGTCGAGGTCGTCCGGGACGGCGATATCGGCGCATTCGACCAGCGCGACTTCGTCGGCGTGCGCCCCCAGTAGTGCGCGTGCTCCGGTGTCGCCGGTCGCGCCCGCCGCCGCCTCGGCGAAGTACCGGGCGCCGATCAGCACCGGGTGCCCGCGCCGCCCGCCGTACGCCGCCGCGGCCAGGTCCGCGCCCGCCCGGTGGGCCGTCAGCAGCCGGGCCACCGCGGCCGGGGTGACCCCGGGGGTGTCCACCAGCATCACCAGCGCGGCCGAGGCCTCCGGTGCCAGCGCGGCCAGCCCGGCGCGCAGCGACGAACCCATGCCGTCCGCCCAGTCCGGGTTGTCCGCCAGTCGGCAGCCCGGCAGATGGGCGGTGGCCCGCACCCGCTCCCGGGCCGCGCCCAGCACCACCGCCACCTCCGTGCAGCCGCCGGCCCGGACCACCGCCACCGCGTGCTCCACCAGCGGCCGGCCCCGGTACCGGACCAGGGCCTTGGGCCGACCGCCCAGCCGCCGTCCGCCCCCCGCGGCCAGGACCAGTGCGGCCACGGGTCGTTCACTGTTCCGCATGTGCCCAGCCTGCCCGTCCGCGGCGCCGCCGCGCAGCCGGTCCCCGGCCCGGTACCGGAATGTGAGCTTCGACATGCTCGAACGCTTCGCGTTGCGCCGCCTTGACGGGGTGTCGGGCGGCTGGTCTGCTGGGTCGCCGTCAGCCGCCCACCACCTCGGGAGTCATCCGTGCCCGCCCGCCGTACCGCCCTCTCCGCCACCGCCGTGTTCCTGATATCCACCCTGGCGCTGGCCGGCTGCTCCGGCGCCAAGAAGTCGTCCACCGACGGTGCCGCGTCCTCCGGGGCGCCGGCCGCCGCCGGGGACCTGGGCACCAGCCCGCTGCAGAACCCCGACGGCACCAAGCCCGGCCTGGCGCCGCTGACCTCGCCCGAGGACCAGAAGGCCGGCCGGGACATCATCGCCAAGGTCGCCACCGCCGCCAACGGCTCCAAGGACGGCTACGACCGCAACGAGTTCGGCCCCGCCTGGACGGACAACGTGGACGGCGTCCCGTTCGGCCACAACAGCTGCGACACCCGCAACGACCTGCTCGCCCGCGACGGCAAGTCGCTGGAGCGCAAGGACGGTTCGAACTGCGTGGTCACCGCGATGACCATCTACGACCCGTACACCGGCAAGACCGTCCAGTGGACCAAGCAGCAGGCCACGAAGATCCAGATCGACCACGTGATGCCGCTCTCCTACGACTGGCAGATGGGCGCGTCCAAGTGGGACAAGGCCAAGCGCGTGCAGATCGCCAACGACCCGCTCAACCTCATCCCGGCCGACGGCTCGCAGAACGCCTCCAAGGGTGACTCCGGTCCGGCCTCCTGGCTGCCGGCCAACACCGCGATCCGCTGCTCCTACGCGGTGCGCTTCGCCCAGGTCTCGCTGAAGTACCAACTCCCGGTCACCGAGGCGGACAAGAAGGCCATGCTGCAGCAGTGCGGCGGCTGACGAAACGTTTCATCAGCCTTTGTCCTTATGTGTGGAGGCTTTGGTGGGGGCGTGGTGGCGGCGCGGCGATAACGATATGACTCATGTGATGACCGGGTGACATTCGTGTGCGGTGCACTCGATGATCATCCGGTTCTCCCGGCGCGCGCTGCCCGCCGCCGTCGCCGCCGCCCTCCTGGCCGGCTGCACCGGCTCCGGCGGGACGGACACGGCCTCCACCGCGTCCGTTACCGCACCGAGCCCCGCCACGACGCCCACCCCGACCGCGACGCCCACCCCGACGCCCACGCCCACCGGCGCGGCGGACCCGGCGCTCAAGGCGTTCTACGGCCAGCAGATCAACTGGGCGCCCTGCGCCGACGATCCGGCGACCAAGAAGGTCGACGAGTCGGCGGTGCAGTGCGCGACCCTCAAGGTCCCGCTCGACTACGCCCACCCGGCGGGCGACGCGATCGACGTCGCGCTCTCCCGGATTCCCTCCGCCAGGCCGGACCAGCGGGTCGGCTCCCTGCTGGTCAACCCCGGCGGGCCCGGCGGCTCCGGCGTCCGCATGGTCCAGACCGGGCAGACGGACTACGACGGGCCGCTGCACGACCACTTCGACGTGGTCGGCTTCGACCCGCGCGGCGTCGGACGCACCAGCCCCGTCAACTGCCTGGACGACAAGGCCCGCGACGGGTGGCTCACCACCGACGAACCCGGCGACGCCCACGGCAAGACCCTCGCCGACGCCTGCCAGGCCAAGTACGGCAAGGCGCTGCCCTTCCTCGGCACCCGCGACACCGTCCGGGACATGGACGTCCTGCGCGGGGCCCTCGGTGACGAGAAGCTCAACTACCTCGGCCTCTCCTACGGCACCTACCTCGGCAGCATCTACGCCGAGGAGTTCCCGGACCGTACCGGCCGACTGGTCCTGGACGGTGCCACGGACCGGTCCGTGCCGCTGATCCAGCACAACATCGACCAACAGGCCGGGTTCGAGCGGGCGTTCCAGGAATTCGCCGCCGACTGCGTCAAGCAGAAGGGCTGCCCCCTCGGCAAGGACCCGGACAAGGCCGCGCAGAAGCTCGCCGGCTTCCTCGACGGGCTCAAGGACCACCCGCTCACCGCCACCAACGGGCGCACCGTCACCGCCAACGCCGCCTGGACCGGTGTGATCGACAACCTCTACGGGGGCGAGAAGGCCCGCGCCGACCTGCGCGCCATCCTGACCCTGGCCATGGAGCACGACAAGGGCGACTACCTGCTCAGCCTTGCCGACGACTACAACAAGCGCGACGAACAGGGCCACTACGGCGTCTCCGCCGACGCCTACACCGCCATCCACTGCGCGGACGCCGCCATGGCGCCCACGGACGCGGAGCTCCAGGCGGCCCTCGCCGAGCTCGCCGCCAAGGCCCCGCTGATCAGCAAGCACAACCCGCTGTCGGCCCTGTTCGACCCGGACTGCCGCACCTGGCCGTTCCGTTCGGCCGAGAAGCCGCACACCGTCAAGGCCGAGGGCAGCGCGCCGATCCTGGTGGTCGGCTCCACCGGCGACCCGACCACGCCGTACGCGTGGTCGGAGAAGCTGGCCGCCGGGCTCGCCCACGGCGTGCTGCTCACCCGCGAGGGCGACGGGCACACCGCGTACGGGAGGAGCGCGTGCATCCGCACCGCGGTCCACACCTTCCTGGTGGACGGCACCGTGCCGGCCGCCGGGACGCGCTGCCCGACGGACTGATGCGCCGGGCTGATGTGAGGGACTGACGTGCCGGGCCCGTCGGCCCCGCACGAGAAGGGGGCGCACCGCTGCCGCGCGGTGCGCCCCCTTCGTCATGGGGTGGTCAGGACGTCGGCGCCGTCAGGTCGTAGAGCGTGGAGCCGCCCACCGTCTTCGCGGTGAAGTGGCTCTCCACCCAGCTCTCGATCTGCGCGGTCTGCGTCTCCCGCGCCTCGCCGTCGGCGCCGCCGGGCGTCCGGCGCGAGCCTCCGCCGCCGATGAACCAGTGCACCTTGCCCTCCTGCACGTACTGCTGGAAGGCGCTCAGACTGAGCGACGGGTCGGTGCTGTTGAAACCGCCGAGGGCCATCACCGGGACGCCGGAGGCGAGTTGGTAGCTGGCGGCGTTCTGCGAGCCGCTGGTCGCGGCGGCCCAGGTGTAGCGGTCGGCGTCCTGCCCGAGCGCTTCGGTGGCCTCGCTGCCGACCTTGGCGCCGTTGAGCAGCCCGCCCATGCCGCCCTGGCCGCCCTGGCCGGTGGTGCCGTTGCCCCGGCCGCCGGCGGTACCGCGCTCGCGCCAGCCGTCGGTGCCGTCGCCGGTGCCCGCGCCCGGCCAGGCGCCGCCGAAGCCGCCGCCCGGAGCGCCCTGGCCGCCCTGCGGGGGCGTGAACGTCCCGCCGTTGGCCACGAAGGCAGGCCCGCCGGGCCCGCCGTGCCTGCCGCCACCCGGTCCGAAGGAGCCCTTCACCGACGGGCCCGCCGTCACGATCGAGCCGGTGTGCGGGGTGCCGACGGTGTCCACCGCGTACGCGGCCGGCCCGCCGAACGCCGCCGCCAGGCCCACCAGTCCCGCCACCGTGGCAAGTCGTCCGCCGACCCCCGAAGCGCCGGGCGCACCCGCCGACCGTGCCGCCAGGCGCGCCGCCGGCGGACCGGCCAGTAGCAGCCCCACCGCCGCGACCAGCCCGCCGACCAGCACCGCCCAGCGCAGCCACGGAAGGAACTCCGCGCTTCGCCCGAGCAGGACGTACGCCCAGACCGCCGTCACCGCCAGGGTGCCGGCCAGCACCGCCGCGTACGGCAGCCGGTGCCGGGCCCGCCAGAGCCCGTCCGCGCCCATGCCGACCAGGGCGGCCACCGCGGGCGCGAGCGCCACCGTGTAGTACTGGTGGAAGATGCCGGACATGAAGCTGAAGGTCAGCGCGGTGCAGAGGAGCCAGCCGCCCCAGACCAGGAAGGCCGCGCGGGCGGTGTCGGTACGGGCGTAGCGGCGGGTCGCCCAGAGCCCGAGGAGCAGCAGGATCAGCGCGGCCGGCAGCAGCCAGGCGATCTGCCCGCCGACGTCGCCGTCGAACAGCCGGGTGATGCCGGTCTCGCCCCAGCCACCGCCACGCGTGCTGCCGGCCACCGCGCCGGGCATCCCGCCGGGCATCGCGCCGGGGACCTCTGTCATCCCGGTCGGGAACCGGCCGCCGCCCACGCTGCCGGTCTCGTTGCCGTTGAGGCGGCCGAAGCCGTTGTAGCCGAAGGTGAGGGAGAGGAAGCTGTCGTCCTGCGAGCCGCCGATGTACGGCCGGGCCGAGGCCGGCACCAGTTCGACCACCGCGACCCACCAGCCGCCCGCGACCACCATCGCCAGCCCGGCGGCCAGCAGTTGGCGCGCCCGTCGCCAGAGCCCGGTCGGCGCCACCACCAGGTAGACCACCGCGAAGGCGGGGAGCACCAGGAAGGCCTGGAGGGTCTTGGTGAGGAAGCCCAGCCCGAACATCACCCCGGTGAACACCAGCCACCGGGTGCTCGCCGTCTCGGTGGCCCGCACCAGCCCGTACGCGGCCAGCGTGAGCAGCAGGACCAGCAGCGCGTCCGGGTTGTTGAAGCGGAACATCAGCGCCGCCACCGGGGTCAGCGCCAGCGCGGCGCCGGCCAGCAGGCCGCCGAGCGGGGAGAAGCGGCGGCGCACCGCCGCGTAGAGGGTGCCCACGGTGGCGACCGCCATCAGCGCCTGCGGGGCGAGGACGGACCAGGAGGAGAGCCCGAAGACCCGGGCGGACAGCGCCATCGGCCAGAGCGACAGCGGCGGCTTGTCGACGGTGATGAAGTTGCCGGCGTCCGAGGAACCGTAGAAGAAGGCCTTCCAGCTCTGGCTGCCGGCCTGGACGGCGGCCGAGTAGAAGGCGTTGGCCCAACCGGAGGCGCTCAGCCCCCAGAGGTAGAGGGCCGCGGTCGCGGCCAGCAGCGCCAGCAGGGCGGGCCGCACCCAGCGCGGGTCGTCCGCCCGCCCGCGCCAGGCGCGGGCGGGGAGGGTGCGCAGCCGGCCGCTCCAGGACGCCGGGCCCCTGGGGCCGGTGGGCGGCAGCGGGAACTCCGGGAAGAGCGGGCCGGCCGCGGGGGTCCGGGCGGGCCCGGCGGCGTCCGGTGCCGGCTGCGGCACCTCCGGCGGCGGGTGGCTCGCGGCCTCGGGCCACGGTTCGCCGGCCGGAGGGGAGAAGCTGGTCGTGGTCATGGACGATACGGTCGGCCGCGCGGCTGAGAGAACCGTGAGACGACGCTATGAGCCGTCTGTGATCCTGCCTTCCGGCCGCCGGATCCCGGCACCGTGCGGCCGTCCCGGTGGCGGGCTCCGGTGGCCGCCAGGAGGCCGCCGCCCTAGGCGGACTGAGGCTCCGTCAGGTGGCGGCCCAGCCACTCCAGCGCCGGCGGGATCTCCCTGGTCCAGGTGTGGAAGTTGTGCCCACCGGTGTCCAGGGTGATCGTCGACAGCTTGGTCGGTGCCTTGAACGCCCCCACCATGGCCTGGGTGCCGGCGTAGTTGTTCTCGTCGTAGCTGGTGGCGAGCAGCAGCGAGACGGGGGCGGCCGGGGTGTTCTTCAGCCGCCACACCAGGTCGTTCTCCTGCTTCAACTGGGCGTTGCCGCCGAACAGATCGCCGGTGGTCTCGTCGATCGGCGCGGTGTAGTAGCCGGAGAGCGAGATCGCCGAGCGGTACGCGTCCGGCTTGCGCAGCGCGAACTTGAGCGCGCAGTAGCCGCCGGTGGAGTTGCCGATCACGGCCCGGGAGGAGGGGTCGGAGCCGAGTCGGTAGGTGGCGGCGAGCGCCTTGGGCAGGTCGCTGGTGAAGAAGGTCTCCACCTGCGGGCCGCCGGGGATGTCCATGCACTCGGTGTCGCGGTTGCCGGAGAGCGTCGGGCGCATCAGCACGAGCACGGTCGGCGGCAGCTTCTTCTGCTCGATCGCGGTCAGCGTGGACGCCGGGTACTGCATCAGCGAGATCAGCTTCTCCGCCGAGCCCGGGTAGCCGGCCAGTACCAGCGCCATCGGGAACCGCTTCTGCGCGTACTCCGGCTGGAAGTACTGCGGGGGCAGGTAGACGTACGCGTCGCTGCTCAGACCGCTCGCGGCTCCTTTGACGGCGACCTCCTGGATCAGTCCGGAGCGGTCCCGGGCCGAGCCCTGCGCCGAGTACATGCTCTTCTCGGCCGTGACGGCGAGGGCGGCACTGGGCTGGTGGTCGACCACCGTGCCGGGCTTACCGTTGGTGCCGAGCAGGTCGCTCCAGGAGCTGTAGAAACCGAAGTAGCCGTTGGCGATCAGACCCATCGCGACCAGGACCGCGATCTGGGTGGCGAAGAACGCGCCGAGCCGGCCGGCCCAGGGCTTCCAGCCCCGGCCGCCGAATCTCGGCCAGAGCCACATCGTGGCGGCGAAGGCGGCGATCGCGAGGGCGGAGGAGATGATCTGCAGCGGAAGTCCCGTAAGGCTGAGCACGAGCCCGATCGTAGTTGACGGCGAGGAGCGTTCCGTGCGCCGTGTATGCGCCCCGCACGCGCTCCCATACGCCTCTTGCACGCCCCGTTGACCGGGCCCCGTCCGCTCGGGATCATGTCGGCGGGGGCGTGCACGCTGCGCGCATGAGAGCTCACCGGGGGCGGTTATGAAGTCCATCACCAAGGCAGGCCTGGCGGCCGGCACCGCGCTGCTGCTGGCAGCCTGCTCCGGCGGAGGCGCGACCACGACGGCGGACCAGCAGCCCACCGGCGCCGTCACCGCCACCTCGTCGCCGAGCCCGACGCCCACGCCCACCCCGACGCCCACACGGCCGCCGTACGGCCCGGTGCTCGCCCGGTACGTCGACCCGGTCAACGCGGCGCTCGCCAAGCTCACCTCGGCCACGACCACCGACGCCATCTCCACCGTCCTGCAGGAGGTGGCCGGCGCGGCGACCACGGCCGGCAGCGGCCTGGGCTACGCGGACGAGCCGGCCAGCGTCACCACCGCCCAGCGCCAGCTGGTGACGGCCCTCACCCAACTCGCCACCGACCTGACCAAGGTCCGCACCGACATCAAGAAGAAGACCCTCTGCGCCGTCCCCTCCGCCCTCGCCAGGATCGGCGAGTCGGAGGGCCTCAAGGCCGTCCCCGCCGCCCTGGCGCAGATGACCGCCGCCGGCTACCCGACCACCTTCGCCCCGCCGCAGTTCCCGCAGCTCCAGACCCGCTCCCTCGACAACGGCGCCATGGTCCGCGAGGGCCGCCTCCGGGGCTCGGGCGTCTTCAAGGTGGACAACGGCGGCAGCGCGGACGCCGTGGTCTCCCTCGCCCAGAAGGGCAAGTCGATCCACTCCGTCTACGTCGGCAAGGGCAAGAAGGCCTCCATCGAGGGCATCGAGGACGGCACCTACGAGATCTACTTCTCCGGCGGCGTCGACTGGGACTCCAACCTGAAGGCCTTCACCCAGAACTGCGACTTCAGCAAGTTCGACGACACCCTGGAGTTCGAGACCGGCCGCACCTACACCTCCTGGTCCATCACCCTCCAGCCGACCGTCGGCGGCAACGCCAAGACCAGCGACGTCGACGAGAACACCTTCCCGACGCCGTAACTCCCACGATGACGGTCCGCACCCTGCCCAGGCCGCCGGGCTCGATCGCGGCCTCGCCGAGGGCCTGGCTGGGCCGCATCCGGGACGGGCGGCGGG
>NZ_JBFBIL010000109.1:0-8724 GCF_040685575.1 Kitasatospora sp. NPDC088351
TTCCGATCTGCCACGTCCGCCCGGGCTCCGAACCGGACGGGGACGAGCTGGCGCGCCTCCGCTTCGCTCCGGCGGGATTCCCGCGCAAGCGCGGGAATTGAATTCCGCAAGCGGAATTCTAAAGCGGTCAGGAAACCCGCTTCGCGGGTTCCCCGGGGATTCCCGCAAGCGGGAATCCGATGGCTGACTGGGAGGGGTGGGTGCATCACGCGCGGCACTGTGTAGGCCCAGGAATACCTGGCCACCCCCGGACCGAGACCCCCTGTCACCTCATCCACCGTCAAGGCCGGCACCCCCTGTCGAGCCCAGTGGACTCCGCTTCGCTCCGCCCACCCTGAACGCCCGTCACCATCGGGCCCCAAAAGTGCTGTATGGGAGAAGCATACCACCCGCAGTGCGGATTCACGCCCCTATTCCGCCGTGCATCACTCCGGAGTTGGAACCTTCGGCAAGCCTAGTGCATCATAGTGATGCACTGTGTAGAGTCAGTGTTGCAGGCACACCCCCGATGTTCGACTCTCTTGCGGGCGTTGTGCGATCAAGAAAATCCCCTCCGGCATTCCATGGAAGGATCGGGGACATGCCCATCGAGTTGCGTGACCACCAAATCGAGGCGGTTGACGCGATCATTCGCGCGCTGGACATCCCGCCGGGCGGGGTGATTCCGGCGAACGGGCTGCGGGCACAGATTCACGCGGCCTGCGGGACCGGGAAGACGTACATCTCGGCGGCGGCGGCCCGGCGGCTCGTCCCGCGCGGCCGCACGCTCGTCCTGGTGCCGACGCTGGCCCTGCTGGGCCAGACGATCAAGGCGTGGCGGGAGGTCGGGCACACGGGGCCGGCGGTCGCCGTGTGCTCGATGGAGGACGACGTCGAGCTGTGGTCGATGGACGTGCGGTGCACCACCAACCCGATCCGGCTGGCCATGTGGCACGGCTCCGGGCCGGTCACCATCTTCGCCACCTACAGCTCGCTCGGGGTGCTGGCGGAGGCCTTCGAGGGCGCCTACGGCAAGGCGCTGGACCCGCTGGACCTGGCCGTGGTCGACGAGGCCCACCGCACGTCGGGAAGCCTCGGGAAGGCCTGGGCCGACATCCACCACCAGCACGTCATCCCGGCTGCGCGGCGCCTGTACGCCACGGCGACTCCGCGCATCTGGCAGGAGAGGCCGGCGCCGTCGTGGGAGCTGCGGGAAGGGGAGCGGCACGAGCGGCTGCCGGAGGAGATGGCCGCGTCCATGGACGACAAGGCGATCTTCGGCCCGGTCGCGTGGAAGCTCCCGCTGTCCGAGGCGGTGAAGCGAGGTCTGCTGGCGCGCTACCAGATCATCGTGGTGGAGCTGACCGACCCGGTGGTCACCCCGGAGCGCCTGATGAGCCCGGAGAAGCGCAGCGAGGAGATCCGCGGGCAGCGGCTCGGCGCTCTCCAGGCCGCCATGCTCCACACCATGGCGCAGCACGGGCTGCAGACGATGATCACCTTCCACCACCGGACCATAGAGGCTCAGGCGTTCGCGGAGGGCCTGCCCAAGGTCGCGGCCCGGCTGCACGGGAGCGATCCGGAGCTGTACCCGGACCGGATCTGGGCGAACTGGCTCAAGGGCGAGCACGCGGGCGAGCGGCGGGCCCGGGTGCTGGCGGAGTTCGGGCGCAGTGCGCGGCGGGCGGTGCTGTCGAACTGCCGGGTGCTGGGTGAGGGCGTGGACATCCGTGCCGTGGACTCGGTGGCCCTGCTGGACCCGAAGGGCGCGCCGCACGACATCGTGCAGGCGATCGGGCGGGCGCTTAGGCAGCAGCCCGGCGAGGGGAAGCTGGCGTCGCTGATCGTGCCGGTATTCCTCAAGGAAGGTGAGGTGCCGCAGGACATGTTCACCTCGGGGAGTTACCGGCCTTTGGTGAATGTGCTTCAGGCGCTGCGGGCTCACGACGAAGAGGCCGTCGAATTGCTGGCGATCCCTCAGACTGAGCAGCAGAACAGCATTGAGCCGTCGTTCGATATCGGTCCGGAGCCGCAGGAGGGCGAGAAGGAAAGCCGGATGCTGCTGCGTTTCTCGGCGCCGCGTGATCCGGTGATGGTCGCTCAGTGGGTTTCGTTCAACGTGATCGACACCGAGCGGCAGGACTGGGCCCGGGGTTGGTCGGCGGCCGAGAAGTACTACAAACGGGAGGGGCATCTGCGGGTGCCGTTCGACCATCGCGAGGCGACGCGGGCCGGGCTGGACCCGCACCAGATGTACCCGCTGGGGCACTGGGTGAGCGAGCAGCGCAAGGCGTACGCGGCCGGGGAGATGGAGGGCAAGCGGGTCGAGCGGCTGGAGTCGCTCGGGATGGTGTGGGATCCGCTGGACGCGGCGTGGGAGGAGAACCTGGCCGCGTGCCGGGAGTACTTCGAGCACCACGGCACCCTCGCCGCACCCCGCACCGCCACCGCGCTGGACAAGCCGGTCGGGCAGTGGCTGTCCAACCAGCGCCGCCCCGGCGTGCTGGCGGACCGGCCGGAGCGGGTGGAAGCCCTCTGCGAGATCGACCCGGACTGGAACCCGGCGTGGCCGCTGGACTGGCAGCGCCACTACGCCGCCGTCGCCGACTGCCTGGACGGCGGGGCGCAGCTGTCCGATCTGCTGCCCGGGGTGACGATCCACGGGCTGGACGTCGGCCGGTGGCTGGAGCGGCAGCGCCAGCACATCGTGTGGCAGGGGCTGATGGACGAGCAGCGCGAGCGCCTGGCCCAGCTCGGCATCACACCGCTGGCGGCCCCGGCCGAGGAGGCGGCGCCGAAGAAGAAGGCCGGCGCCGGGAAGTCGAGCGCCTTCGACCGGGGCGTGGCCGCGCTCGCCCTGTACCGGGAGCGCACCGGATCGGTGACCGTGCCCCGGGCCCACGTCGAGGAGGTCCCCGACGGCGACGACGGCGCGACGGTGGAGGTGAAGCTCGGGGTGTGGATCTCCAACACCAAGAGCCGCCGGGCGAAGCTGACCGCCGAGCAGCTCGACCAGCTCGCCGCGCTCGGGCTCGACTGGCGCTGAGACCGGCGGGCCCGGCGCCCGCCGAGAAGCGCTCCAGGCCGTCTCTGCCCGCCTGCGCCTGCCGTGTCCGAGGAACACGGCGGCCGGGGCCCGGCGGGGGCGGCCTGGCGGCCTGGCGGCCTTCCGGGGCCGCCCGCGTGCCCCGGCCCCCGCCCCACCGCGAGCGGCCGGCGCCAGCCGGACGCGAGAGAAGAAAAGCCCGCCGCAGGCGCAACGAATCCTCAACGCCACCGCCCCACCCAACCAGCCAACCACCACCCACAAAGCCAAGAACAGGAAGGGGAAGGAGAGGGTTGTCGGGGTGGTGAGTTTCACCTTGACGGCCACTCACCATGGCTGCTGACCTGCGCTTTCGTCCGGAAACCGGGCGCGGCGGCCGGGACGGGCGGCCACCGGTTGGCGCACCGGTTCACACCACCGGTTGACGCACCGGTTAGAACACCCGTTGTCGGATCGTGACCGGATGAGCCGATCTTGGTGAGAAAAAAAATCCGGTGAGAACCGCGGGCTTCCCTACGGGTGCTCGCCGCCACCGGGGCGGCGGGCACCGACGTTGAGGAGCCCGTGATGGCGACACCGCCCGAGATCGACCACGCCGTGGTCGCCGCGCTGTACCAGTTCCGGATGGCCACGGCCGAGCAGCTGCGCGTCCTGCACACCCCAGACAGCAAGCCGGAGCTGATGCGCCGACGGCTGCGCCGGCTGAAGAGCGAGGGCCTGGTCGAGGACGTCGTCCTCCCGCAGGCCGGGAGGCTGCGGGCCTGGTTTCTGACCGAGCGGGGCGCGCGGATCGCCGCCCGCTTCCCGGAACTGGAGGGGGTGGCCTCGCCGCCGCTGCCCGAGGACAAGACCGAGGCGCGGCTGCGGGTCGGGCACATCCTGGCCGTCACCCGCACCCAGGCCGCCTTCGTCGCCGGCGCCCGCAAGGCCGGTGACGAGTGCCAGCCGCTGGACTTCCTGCCGGAGGTCTACCACCGCTACGGCGAGGGCCGGGACGGCGCCGTCATCGCAGACGGCCTGCTGCACTACGCGACCGGCGGGCCGGACCGGGCACTGAACCGGGCGTTCGTCGAGGTGGACCGCGGCACGATGGCCAGTGAGAAGCTCGCCGCCAAGCTGATCGGCTACGCCCGCTTCCGCGAGCACCACCCGATCCCGCCGCATCTGCGGCGCACCGCTGGCGCGCAGAGCGTCCTACCGGCCTGGCAGCAGCACTACCCGGCCTTCCCGCGGCTTCTGTTCGTGCTGGCCGACACGGGCGAGCGCGCCGCCCGGCAGCGCATCATCGACCTCCAGGCCATCGCCGACGGCCACCCGGTGGTCGCCCTGATGCTGATGACCGTGAAGGCCGGCGCGGCCCGCCTGGACGACCTCGAGCAGCACGGCACCAGCGCGGCGGTGTGGCACTCCCTCTCCAACCACAGGCAGGCCCGGTGCGGGGCCTGGAAGCTATAGAGCAGCGCAGTGGCCGGTTTGATGGCCGGGGCGGGCGGCGTCAAGGTGTCCGCCCCGGCCATCAAGAAATCCTGGGGCCGTCATCAAGGTGTCCGCCCCAGGCATCAAGGTGTCCGGTAGTCACCAAGGTTCCGGGGGCGACCATCAAGGAGGCCACCAATGTCCTGTCTCAGCGAAGAATGATTGATTCTCAGCGAAGGTTGACGGCTGCCCGTTAGTCTCAGCGAAGGTTGACCACTGCTTCGCAAGGTGGGGATGGCGTTGAAGACGCTGGTGGAAGAGGCCGTCGTAGAGGTGCTTCACGTCGGGGGAGACGAGGCGGTTCGCCTGTACGTCGCCGCCTGTGCCGAACGGATGGCTCCCCTGTTCATCGGTCTACGGGCGGGCGATTCGGAACGGAAAGCTGACGTGGACTTCTTCGTGGAGTCCGTGGGCGGCCTCTGGTTCGCCGACCGCCCTCTGTCCGACGCCGCTGATCGTGTAGTCCGGCTGGAGCGGTTCCCCGAGCTTCAACCAGCTGAGGAAGGGATCACCGGCGTCGCGGACACGTACACGTTCTTCGCCGGCCTCGTCCTGCGGTATGCCCTGCTGGCCAACGGCTTCGGGGAGGTCGATCACGCGGTGTCGTGCGGCCACGCGGCGCTCACCGCGATGGGCATGCTGGACCAGAACGCCGCGGGCGCCTCCTTCGCTGCTGACGAGCAACGACTTCAATCTCTCTCGGTGTCCGACACTGCCGCTGGTCTGTGGGAGGCGAGTGTGGGGGCTGGGCGGGAGCGATTCCGCGCAGTGCTGAGCCGCACCGCAGGTGTCGGACGCTGAAACCGGTGGTCTCAAGCACGCGGGGGTGGGTTCGTGGCAGAGGCTCTGTCAAGAGCGTTCGGCGACGAGGCGTTACGTGCCTTCGAGCTGGAGTTCTTCGACGGCGGAAGCCGTCTGCGGATGCCCTTGGGGTCGGGGTGGCAGACACGCTTCGAGGCGGTCGAGCCAGTGCGACCGTTCCGCTGGGACAAGGGCGGGCAGGGCTTCGCGGGTTGGTACTTCTCCGTGACGACGCGCGACCACGTGGGCTACGAGTCGTGGCTGGAACGGGATCGCCTGATCTTGCTGGACCGTGACCCGCAGGTTGCGGGGATCGCGTCGCAGCCGTTCTGGCTCCACTGGCACGACGGGGAGAGGCAGCGGCGCCATGCCCCCGACTACTTCGTTCGGTTGGCCGACGGGCGGTCCCGGGTGGTGGACGTCCGCGCCGAGGAGGACATGGACGAGGTGACCGGTGAGGCGTTCGCGGCGACTGAGCGGGCCTGCCGGGCAGTGGGCTGGGAGTTCGACTGGGTAGGGCGGCCCGCTCCGGTCCTCATGGCGAACCTCCGCTGGCTGGCTCGTTATCGACGGGCGCGTTGTCATGGCCCGGAGGGGATGGTCGACCGGCTCGTGGAGGTCTTCCGGGAGCCGAAGGGCATCTGGGAGGGGGCTGAGCTGGTCGGGGACCGGCTTCAAGTGCTGCCGGTGCTGTTCCACTTGCTCTGGTCAGGAGTCCTGGGAACGGACTTGGCGGGAGGGCTGATGGAGACCGACAGTCTGGTCTGGGTGGAGGAGGGAGAACGGTGGGCAAACTGAAACGTCCGCCGGCGCTGGCGGTCGGCGACAGGATCAGGTTCGCCGGGCAGGTGAGAGGCGTCCTTGAGGTCACCGCACAGGCGGCAGTGCTGGAGGACGCTGACGATCCGCACCGCGTGGTGGCCTTGGTCGAACTGTTCCAGGCGGAGGACTTCGAGGTTCTCTTCCAGCCTGAGCGGATGCCGTTGCCCGCTTCGTCCCTGCTGGAGACGCTCCCAGTGCAGACGGTCAGGCAGGCGATGTGGTGGGAGAGCCACATACTGGAGGTCCTGCACGGGCTGCCGCCCGACGCGGAGCCCGGAACTGATCCGCGACCTGAGTACGGTCCAGGAGTCTCGCTGACCGCTCGGGAAAAGGCCAAGGCGACCGAGTTGACGCAGGCAGGGCACCAGGTCACAGCCAGCACCGTCGCCCGGCTGCGACGCCGCTACCTGCACGACGGGGTTGTCGGCCTGGCCGATCTCCGCTCGGCACGCAAGACCCCGCAGTTCGGGTCGGTGGACCCCGCCGTGGTCGATGCGATGCGACAGGCGATCAAGGACGGCGTCGACGCCTCCACCCGGACCGGCTCCTATCTGATCTGGCGCACACGCGAGATCCTGGGCCAGTCGCCCGGCGGGGACTCGGTCGACTGGCCATCTCGGCCGACCCTCTACCGGCTCCTGGCCAAGCTCACCGCTGGCACCCACGCCACCGGGTCGGCGGTCACGCGCCGGTCGAAGGCCCACGGGGCGAACGCTCCGTTCGGCGAGCTGACGGTGACGGCGCCGGGCGAGGTGATGCAGATGGACTCCACCCCGCTGGACGTGCTGGTCCGGCTGGACAACGGGGTGGTGGGCAAGGTCGAGCTGACTGGGATGATTGACGTCGCGACGAGGACGTTGTCGGCGGCGGTGCTGCGGCCGTCGACTAAGTCGGTGGACGCGAGCGTGCTGCTGGCCCGCACGGTCACCCCGGAGCTGATGCGGCCGGGCTGGGTGGATGCACTGAAGATGTCCCGTTCAGTGCTGCCGCACCGGCGGCTGCTGACCCTGGACGAGCGCCTGGAGCATGCGGCGGCTAAGCCGGTGATCGTCCCGGAGATGATCGTCTACGACCACGGCAAGGTGTTCGTCTCCCATAACTTCCGGTCCTCCTGCCGGTTCCTGGAGATCGAGTGCCAGCCGACTCACAAGGGCTCGCCCTTCGAGAAGGGCCACATCGAGAAGATGCTGGGCTCAGTGGCCACGATGTTCGCCCAGTTCCTGCCGGGCTATACCGGCCGCAACACCGACCAACGCGGCCGTCACCTGGAACGGGAGAACCTGTGGTCGCTGCCCGAGCTGCAGGAACTGCTCGACGAGTGGATCGTCGCGAAGTGGCAGAACCGTCCGCACGAGGGACTGCGCGATCCTGACCATCCGGGCCGGCTCTTCACACCGAACCAGAAGTACGCCGCCCTGGTCGAGTCCTGCGGCTATGTCCCGGTTGCGCTCAGCGGGCAGGACTACGTCGAACTCCTGCCGGCGGCCTGGCGGGCCGTCAATTCCTACGGCATCCGGATCAACAACCGCACCTACGACAGCCCCGAGCTCGGGCCGATGCGCCTGCGCGAGTCCGGGGTAACCGCGAAGCGCGGGCTCTGGGAGGTCCACCGTGACCCCTACGACGTCTCGCGGGTCTGGGTCCGCGACCACCGAGGCGGCGGAGGCTGGGTCCAGGCGAACTGGAAGTACTTGAACCGGGCTCCGGTCCCGTTCGGCGATCTGGCCTGGGACCACGTGAGCCATCAATTGCCCAAGGCCACGGAGGAGGAACTCGCCCAGGCCGTCGCCGACCTGCTGACCCGCGCCCACGCCGGCCCCGACCGGTCGGCCGCGAGCAAGAAGGACCGGAAGCCGGGGTCGGCCAAGGCCGAACGGCGGGTCGCCGCCCGGACGAAGGCCGCCCCGCCCACAGTCCCCTCCCCGGCACCGGAAGTACCGCGGCAGTCCGAACCCGAAGCACCCGTGGACGACGGTGATCTGGCCGAGGTGATCCCGCTGGGACTGTTCAACCCGCTCGAAGACCCCTGGAGACGCTCGTGACCGCGCTGCCCATCGACGATTCCGGGGAAGACTTCGGACGGCAGCTGACCAGCCTGCCGGGCTGGCGCGCATTCGTCGAAGCGTCCCTGAACGCACCCATGGTCGCGCTGACGAAGGCCGAGTACGCCGCACTGGACGGGGCAGGACGGGACGCCTACGACGACGACCGGCTGGACCACCATGCCCGGCTCCAAGTGGTCGCCACCTCCACGGTCCGCTCCACCGTGACCTGCGGGCGGCGCCTGGCCATCCTCAACCGCGGGGCGGTCAGCGCCCGCCGGGGCCTGATCGTCTCCGGGCCCGCCAACACCGGCAAAACCATTGCCCTAACCCAGCTCGGTTTGGCCCACGAACTACATGACCGCCGTCGCCACCCCGGACAGGACAGCCGAATACCGGTCATCTACATCACCGTCCCGCCGGCCGCGACGCCCCGCATGATCGCCGCCGAGTTCGCCCGCTTCCTAGGGCGCGTATTCGGTCGTGATCAATCTGTGTGATTCACCTTCGCGGCGGGTCCTGATCCGGTAGACCGTGGTGTGTGACGCGAGCGCAACT
>NZ_JBFBIL010000110.1:0-8698 GCF_040685575.1 Kitasatospora sp. NPDC088351
CCGGCCGCACCCGGTCGGCCGGACGGCGGGGCGCCCCGGGCCCGGGGATTCCCGGGCGACGCCGCTGGGCAGGGTCGTCAGCGAACGGCCGGACGGGGTCCGGCCCGGTGACGACCTGAGGAGCGGGTGTGGACAACGCGGTCGAACACAGCCACGTCGAGGTGAACGGTGTCAGGCTCCACATCGCCGAGCAGGGCGAGGGACCACTGGTCCTGCTGCTGCACGGGTTCCCGGAGAGCTGGTACTCCTGGCGGCACCAGTTCGCCCCGCTCGCCGCGGCCGGCTACCGGGTCGTCGCCCCCGACCAGCGCGGCTACGCCCGCAGCGAGCAGCCGGCCGATGCCGACGCCTACACCCTGCTCCACCTGGTCGGCGACGTCACCGCCCTGATCCACGCGCTCGGCGAGGAGCGGGCGGTGGTGGTCGGCCACGACTGGGGCGCACCCGTCGCCTGGACCACCGCGCTGCTCCGCCCCGACCTGGTGCGCGGCGTGGCCGGCCTGAGCGTGCCACCGCTGCTGCCCGGCGGGCTGCCCCCGCTGCGCCAGGCCCGGGAGAACTACGGCGAGGGCTTCTACCAGATCTACTTCCAGCAGCCGGGCGTCGCCGACGCCGAACTCGCCGAGGACGTGCGGTCCACCTTCCGCCGCATCCTGGGCAGGGGGTCCGGAGGCGGCTCCGGCCGGCCGCGCCCCTGGGTCGTCCCGGCCGGGCAGCGGCTGCTGGACACCGTCCCCGAGCCGGAGCACCTGCCCGACTGGCTGACCAAGGACGACATCGAGGCCTTCGCGGCCGACTACGCCGGGCACGGCGGAGACGCCTTCACCGGCCCGCTCAACTGGTACCGCAACATCGACCGCAACAACGAGCTGCTCGCGCCCTTCGGCGGCCTCGCCATCACCGTGCCCGCCCTGTACGTGGTCGGTGAGCAGGACATGGTGAACGCGCTGGTCGGACCGGACCGGATGCGGGCGGCCCTGGAGCGCTTCGCGCCCCGGCTGCACCGGCACGTCACCCTGCCGGGCACCGGCCACTGGACGCAGCAGGAGCGGCCGGCCGAGGTCACCGCCGCGCTGCTGGACTTCCTGGGGCAACTGGACGGCTGAACCGGACGCGCCCGGCGGCTGCCGTGACCAGGCGTCAGACCGGCAGCAGCCGGGCGATCAGCTCGCCCATCCGGCGGGCGTTGCGGCAGGAGTGCATCTCCACCACCTCCGCGTAGGCCGGTGCGGCGGAGTCGCCCGCCCCCCAGAGCGAGGGCTGCTCCGGGTTGAGCCAGTACACCCGTCGGGCCCGCCCGGCGATCCGGCGCAGCGCGGGCAGGTTGGGGTCGCGGTGGTTGTTCCGCGCGTCGCCGAGGATCAGTACGCCGGTGCGCGGGCCGACCGCGTCCAGGTGGTGCTCGGCGAACTCGCCCAGGGCGGAGCCGTAGTCGCTGTTGCCGTGGTGGCCCATCACCTTCGTCTCGGTGAGGATGCGCCGGGCCAGCAGCGCCGGATCGCCGTCGCCGCCGGAGAGCAGACCGGTCACCTCGGCGGTGCGGTTGACGAAGGCGAACACCCGGACCCTGCTGAACTGGTCGCTCATCGCCCGCACCAGCAGCATGGTGAAGTCGGCGAACCCGGCGACCGAACCGGAGACGTCGCAGAGCAGCACCAGCTCCGGACGGGCCGGCCTGCGCACCCGGTAGGCCGGGCGCAGCGGCACCCCGCCGGTGCCGAGCGAGCGGCGCAGGGTGCGGCGCAGGTCGATCCGCCCCCGGGCCGCCCGGCGGCGCCGGGCGGCCAGCCGGGTGGCCAGCTTGCGGGCCAACGGCTGTACGGTGCGGCGCAGTTCGGCGAGCTGGTCGCGGCCGGCGGCGAGGAAGTCGATCCGGTCGGCGCTGGGTGCGACGGCGCGCTCGGCGATCCGCTCGGCGCCGCGCAGCTCGGCCACCCGGCGACGGGCCTCGGTGCCGACCAGGGCGCGGAAGTCCTGGACGCGGCGGCGGACCTCGTCGGCGAGGAGGCGGTCGGAGAAGTCCGGGGCGGTGCCGTCGCGCAGGGCCGCCAGGACGCGGGCGAGCAGGGTCTCCGGCGCGAGGCGGCTGAGCGTCTGGTGGGCGGACCAGCCGTCCGAGCCGGGGGTGGCGCCGGTGCCGTACCGGCCGAGCGCGGCCACCGCCTCGCCGGCCAGCCGGGCCTGGGCCGCCCGGTCGTCGGCGGCGAGGGCGGCGGCGAGGCGCTCGCGCAGGCCCTCGCGCACCTCCTGGTACGGGTTTCGGCGTGGGTCCCGCTGTTGGTCCTGCCGCGCTCCGGGGCCCTGCCGCGGGTCGGTCGGCGGGTGGGCCCGGGCGGCCTCCGGTGCGCCGACGCCGAGCGGGAAGAACAGGTCGAAGGTGGCGTCGAACACCGCCCGCTGCCCGGCCGAGCGCAGGAGCGCGGCGGCCAGGCCGGCCCTGGCCTGCTCCCGGTCGTCGAGGCCGAGGACGTCGAGCACCGCCGCCGCGTCGACGGTCTCGGCCGGACCGGTCCGCAGCCCGTGGCCGCGCAGCGCCCGGACGAACGCCGTCAGGCGTGCGGAGGTGTCGCCGGCCGGGGGAGCGCTCACGCCAGGGTGAGTTTCTGCGCGGCCTTCCGTACGTCGTCCTGGTGTTTGAGGATCACCCCGAGGGTGTCCCGGACCATCGCCTCGTCCAGCGTGTCCGCGCCGAGCGCCAGCAGGGTGCGGGCCCAGTCGATGGTCTCGGCCACCGACGGGGCCTTGCGCAGGTCCATCGCCCGCAGCGCTCCGACCACCCGGACCAGCGACTCGGCGAGCGCCGCGTCCAGGCCCGGCACCTTCAGCCGGACGATCCGGCGCTCCAACTCGGCATCCGGGTAGTCGAGGTGGAGGAAGAGGCAGCGGCGGCGCAGCGCCTCGGAGAGCTCGCGGGTGGCGTTGGAGGTGAGCAGGACGAAGGGCCGGCGGCTCGCGGTGACGGTGCCCAGCTCGGGCACGGTGATCTGGAAGTCGCCGAGCACCTCGAGCAGCAGGGCCTCCACCTCGACGTCGGCCTTGTCCATCTCGTCGATCAGCAGCACGGTCGGCTCGTCGCCGCGGATGGCGGTCAGCAGCGGGCGGGGGAGCAGGAACTCCTCGCCGAAGATGTCGCCGCGGGCCTGGTCCCAGCTCTCGTCCCGGCCGGCGGTGATCCGCAGCAACTGCTTGGCGTGGTTCCACTCGTACAGGGCGCGGGCCTCGTCGATGCCTTCGTAGCACTGGAGCCGGACCAGCCGGGCCCGGCCGACTTCGGCCACCGCCTTGGCGAGTTCGGTCTTGCCGACCCCGGCAGGCCCCTCGACGAGCAGCGGCTTGCCCAGGCGGTCGGCCAGGAAGACGGTGGTGGCCACCGCGGTCGAGGCCAGGTAGCCCGTCCGCGCCAGTTTCGCGGCCGTGTCCGCCACCGATTCGAAGAAGCCCGTCCCGTCGCCGCTCATCCGCGCTCCGCTCCCCGTCACCTTGTTCCTGTGCGTCACCCTACCGGTGAGTCACTTCGCTGTCCCGGGTGCGGAGACGGGCCGGTCGGGGCGATGGCCCGGACCTCCGGATGTCGCCGGGTGTTCGTGGCGGATATTCCCGGATGTCGTTCTCCGTGAGCGAAGCAAGGTCTAGAACAAGCCAGTTGACGGGATATTCGGCCGAACTGAAGTGATAAGACCAATTCCGCTTAGTTCGAACTAGGATCCTCGCGGTGCCAGGACAAAGGTCCTGGCACAAACCGGCCTTGACGGCCAGGGGGAACTGAGGGGATATGACCGACACGACATCGAGGGTGGGGCCACCGCAGCGGCGGCGGGTGCGTGCCAGGATTCTGGGCATCAC
The DNA here is from genome assembly GCF_040685575.1 of Kitasatospora sp. NPDC088351. Classification (NCBI taxonomy): domain Bacteria; kingdom Bacillati; phylum Actinomycetota; class Actinomycetes; order Kitasatosporales; family Streptomycetaceae; genus Kitasatospora; species Kitasatospora sp. NPDC088351. The sequence goes on from NZ_JBFBIL010000110.1 coordinate 3,844, forward strand.
CGCCCTCGCACTGGCCGCGACCCTGGCGGGGACCACGGTCGCGCAGGCGCTGCCGGGCGACGCCGGACCGGAGCCGCTTCCGGCGGACTACCGGGCGCAGGTGGTCGACGCCTGGCAGGGCGGCGGCAGCGCGACGAAGGACGCGGCCGAGAGGGCGCTGACGGGCTCGGACGCCGACATCACCAGGTTCCTGGGCAGCACACTGAGCCGTGCCCAGGCGGAGGACGAGCGCTTCGCCGTCCTGAAGATGCTGAGCAACACCGGCAAGGGCGTCCGTGACGCGGCGTCGGCGGCACTGAGCGGGACCGACGCCGACGTCCACGCGTTCGTCAGGACCGGCTGGCAGAACCCGATGAACGACGACCGCCGGGCGGCGATCGTCACGCTCATCGACGGCGCCGACACCGCGGTCCGGACGGCGGGGAGCAAGGCGCTCGCCGACGGCTCGGCCCAGGTCATGGACGACTTCCTGACCACCGGCCGGGCCAAGGCGCAGGAGGAGGACGACCGGGTCGCCGTCCTTCGGCTGATGGACCTGAACACCGGCCCGGAGTACACCAAGCAGGCCGGCCGGGCGCTCAGCGGCACCGCCGCCGACGTCCGCGCGTTCCTGGAGAGCGGCCAGTACCTGGCGCAGGCCAGGGACCAGGAGACGCTCTCCGTCAAGCAGCTCGCCCAGGTCGCGACCGACGCCACCAAGCGGGCCAAGGCGGAGACGGCCGCCGCCAAGGAAGCGGGCGACCGGGCCGAGAAGGCCGCCGGCGACGCCAAGCTGGCCGCGCAGAAGGCCGCCAACGAGGCGGCCCAGGCCAAGGACGACGTCGAGAAGGCGGGCGCCGCGGCCAACAGCGCCGCCGAGGCCGCCCAGGCCGCGGCGCAGGCCGCGCAGACCGCGATCGACGCCTCCAACACGGCGGTGTCGGCTGCCAGGACGGCTGCCACCGCGGCGAGTTCGGCCGCCTCGGCCGCCGCCGCGGCAGGCCGGGCCGCCAGCCGTGCGTACAACGCCGCCGCGGCGGCCGCGGGCGACGCGACCCAGGCCAAGAACGCCCGCGAGGCCGCGCAGGGTGCGCGCGACGCGGCGGCCGGTGCCCGTGACGCGGCGTCGGCCGCGGCGTCGGCCGCCGAGGCCGGCGCCCAGGCCGGCCGTTCCGGTGCCGCCGCGGCCCGCGCCGCGGGGAACGCCGCCGCCGCCGCCGAGGCCAGCGCCCAGGCGAGTGCTTCGGCGGGTCAGGCGACCGCGCAGGCCACCCGGGCCCGGAACGCGGCCACCACGGCCCGCAACGCGGCGAACGCCGCCACCGCGGCCGCGAACCGTGCCGAGAGCCTCGCCACCGCGGCCGCCACCGCGGCCGGCGAGGCCAAGACCCGGGCCAACAGCGCCGCCGACCACGCGGAGAAGGCCGCCAAGGCGGCCGACGACGCGGCCGACGCGGCCGGGCAGGCCCAGGACTGGGCGAACCAGGCGACGCTGCACGCGAACGCCGCGGCCGACGCGGCCAAGACCGCCGCCGAGGCGGTCGACAAGGCCCAGGAGATCGAGAAGATCGCCCGTGAGGCCGAGGCCGCGAAGCTGGAGGCGGACAAGCAGCTCGGCCTCACCCAGGCCGACCTGCTGCTGAAGGACGAGCAGGCCACGCAGCTCCGGTTCGACCAGCAGCAGACCGAGGCCGCCTCTCAGGACGCCGCGACGAAGGACCTGGTCAAGCAGGCCGCGGCGCCCGGCGCCGACACCAAGACGGCGGCCCAGGCCGGCCGCAAGGCGGCGGTCAACCTGCTGAAGTCGACCGGCTCCTGGACCCGCGGGGCGGCCCAGGCCGCGCTGGCCGGGCCCGACGAGGCCGTGGTGACCTGGGCCAAGTCGGACTACCAGCGCAGCCTGCGGCTCGACGACCGGGAGAAGGTCCTCGCCGTCTCGACGGTGGCCAAGGCGCCGCTCGCGGCCGCGGCCCAGAAGACGCTGGAGAGCACCGATCCGGCGGCGGTCGAGACCTTCCTCAGCGGCGGGGCGCTCAAGGCCCAGGCCGAGGACATGCGGATGCAGATCGTCTCCCTGATCTCGGGCGGCGGCAAGGCCGTCCAGCGGGACGGCGGTGCCGCGCTGACCGACGGCAGCGTGCCGGTCATGGCGGCCTTCCTGGCCAACGGCTACGCCAAGGCGATGGCCGAGGACGACCGGGTCGCCGCGGTGGTCGCCGTGGACGCCGGCGGGCCGAACGTGAAGGCGGCGGGCGCGGTCGCCCTGGCCGGGCCGGCCTGGATGCAGCACGACTTCGTGACCAAGGTGCAGTACAAGGCGGCGCAGCAGGACGCGGACACCGACGTCCACGTGTCGTCCGTGCTGAGCATGATCGCCAACGCGGCGAGGGACGCGGCCACCGCGAGCGAGAGCGCCAAGCTGGCGTACAAGATCGCGGCGGACGCGCGCCACGCCTCGGATGAGGCCGCGGACTGGGCGAACCAGGCCAAGCAGTCGGCCCAGCAGGCAAAGGGGTACGCGGACGACGCCAAGGCCAAGTCCGCCGCCGCCGACGCCTCCTCGGCGGCCGCTGCCGCCGCGGCGCAGAAGGCCAAGAGCGCCTCGGCCACCGCGCAGACGGCCAACCGCCAGGCCAACTACTCCCTCACCCAGGCGAACGCCTCCGCGAAGCAGGCGGTCAGCTCGGCGTCGAGTGCCAAGGCATCGGCAGCGCAGGCCTCGGCCAGCGCGAGCGCCGCGGGCAAGGACGCGGCCGCGGCCTCCCAGGCCGCGAGCGAGGCGCACTCCATCGCCGCCCAGAAGCGGGAGCAGGAGCAGGCCGCCGCGGCTGCCGCTGCCGCCGCCCAGGCGAAGGCCAACGAGACCAACCACGTCGACCCCGTGAACACGCCGAAGAACGACTCGGTGACGACCCCGGTGACCGACAAGCAGCAGGCTCCGGCTCCGGGTTCGCCGCCGAAGGACGACAAGCAGCTCTTCAAGGACTACGGCGACTTCCTGGGCCAGGTCAGCACCTGGACGGGGGCCGCGGCGGCAGTCCTCATGCTGATCCCGGGTACCCAGCCTCTCGCGGCGGCGCTCGGCACGGTGTCGTTGATAGCGGGTGTGGCCGGGGCCGTCTACACCGGGTTCGGTTACGGCTGGAGCAGCGACAAGTTCATCGGTGCCACGGCCAGTGTCGGCCTCTCGCTGATCGGTGGCCGGGTGGTCGGCGCGATCGAGAAGGGCGGGAAGGAAATGGCCAAGTACGGAGTGAAGGTCGCCGAGTCGGTCGGTGAGAGGCTGGTGAAGTCGGGGCACAGCGCCGTCTCGTCGGTCGTCAGCTGGTTCTCGTCCGACTGAGGCCGGGCCCACGGCTAGGCTGTGGTCGAACGGACGTCCGTGATCGAACGTCCGTGATGGAACGGAGCTGTGGGGCCCGCGCCCGGCGCGGGCCCCACAGCCGGAACAAGGGGGGTCTTCGATGTATCCACTGGGACTCGGCGTCGTGTCGTGGTGGTGGATCGCCATCCTGGCGACGGCCGTGTTTCTGGCGGTTCTGGTGCCGGGGATGCCCACCCGCGAGCACCGGATCATGACCGCGCTTGCTCCGCTGGCCGGGGCGGTCTTCATGTTCGCGAGCTACCACGTCAAACACATGGAGCCGGCCGAAGCGCTCGTCATGTATACGACGGTGGTGCTGATCGCCCCGTTGGGCATGATCGGCCACCGCAGGGAGCTGGCACGGCGGTTGATGGAAGCGAAGGAGAAGGGCGAGTCGGAGGAGAAGGTGGCGCCGATTGCCATGAACGTGCAGCTCCTCGTGTCCGTGGTGGTGCTCGGTGTCGCGATGTTCTGGATTACCCGGTAGCCCGTTTCGTCCACAGTTCACCGGTTCGTAGCTTCCCTTCCACAAAAATATATATATCGCATACGAACATTCAGGGGTGCTGGGCTTCCGGTGCCGGAACTGATCTTCCGGAACCCGATCCGCTCGTGATAGCAATAGTGCCGGTCGGACCGGGGGCGGCCGAGGAGTTGCCCGGCTGTGTTGCCCGTGTGCGCACCGACTCAGGATGTCCGCAGCAAATCAGCAGCAATTAACGGCTAGTAGGGGGATTTACCCATGCGTTCCATCACCAGGATGTTCACCGTCGGCGCGGTCGTGAGCGCGGTCGCGCTGTCCGGCGTCGTGGTCGCCGCCGCGGCCGACGGTACCCCCGCGGCCCCGAAGGCGGCGGCTGCCGCCGGCGACACCCCGCCGCCGGCCGTGGAGGACTTCGCCTACCCGAACGCGGACCAGATCTTCCAGGACCGCGGCATCAAGCTGAGGAGCGGTGACGGCCACATCGTCCTGACGACGTGTGCTCCGGGCCTGCTGGAGGTCGACGCCCGCGGTCTGGCGGAGATCGACAAGGTCGGTGGCGGCCGGTTCTGCTTCACCACCACCGGCACGTCGGGCCGGCTGAGCCTGGAGCTGCCCTCCACTTACGCCGTCTCCACCTCCGACTACTCGGTTCACCTGACCATGGTGACCGGCACCGAGACCAAGCTCTTCGACCTGAAGCCGAACACCTGGAACAAGGTCGGCGAGCTCACCGACCCGCAGCAGCGCCCGTTCACCCTGCTGGAGATCACCACCTCCAAGTGACGGCCTGAGGCCCGCGCACCTCCACGATCGTTCGAACGAGGAGTTCCGTCGTGTTCCGCACCCGTCCGCCCGGCGGGCCCGGAGTGGGGCGCGCCGGTCGGCCAGGTGGGCCGTGGCCGTGCGTTCACCGACCAGGTCCGGACCTTCCGGCCCGGACGGACAGCAGTGACACGCCGAGCGCCAGGTCGATCCCGTACAGCACGTGGGACTTCTTGTAGATCGGCGTCTCGGGGGTGTTGAGGTAC
>NZ_JBFBIL010000111.1:0-8496 GCF_040685575.1 Kitasatospora sp. NPDC088351
CTGCCGAGTACGAAGCCGCCTACTACAGCCAACAGCAGCCAAACCTGCAGGTCACAGCAACAATCTAGAGTCTCTGCAGAACCCGCAGCGGTTCAGTACGTCCGCGAGACTTGGCCAGCCACCACAGCAGCGAGCCACGCCGCAGCTGTGGAGATCGAGCCCGCCGCAGCATCGCAGTGCGCCGGACAGACCGGAAACCGAGGACACCGGGGCCGGGCGGGAAACAGGCCCACGGTGCTGGGTGGACTGGCGAACTGGCCCCTGCAGGGCGGCGTTCGAACATGCGACAGCTTATTTGCAGAGCTGCGTGACGGCTGCCGAACCAGTGCTATGTTGTCGCCACGGGGGAGCGGCAGAGGCGCCCGGACGCAGGTCGCAAACCATCGGCCGGACTGCAGGAGCGCGCCGTTCGGACAAGCGCGATCAATAGTGGGCAACGTGGCGCAAGCTGGTTCGCATTCGGCCGCAGGCCAGATGACCGGGTATCTCTACCAGTGCGAACTGGCTCTGCTGGAACTCGCGCGCCGTAGCTGGGAGGACGCTTCCTGCTCCGTCCGGATGGAAGTCCTCGACGACATCGAGTTCCTGGACCCCGACAACCACACCCCACTGGAGCTGATCCAGTCCAAACACCGCGAAGCGGCGGGTCCGTTGAGCGAGGCCGGCAAGGATCTCTGGCGCTCGGTCGCCTCCTGGATCGATGCCCTGGAAGCCATCTCAGCCCCCTTGAGCACAGCGATGCCGCTGCTGCGCCTGGTCTCGACCCAGGTCGCTCCCGCAGGGACCTTTCTCTCGATGCTCCGCTCCGGAGCCCATCGGGACACTCGTGCCGCCCTGACTCGGATGGAGAAGGTCGCCGGAGACGAGGACGGTGCGGACGGTACGGCGAAAGACCGCAAACTGTTCATGTCGCTCAGCCCGTCGCAGCGCCATCAACTGGTCGACGCCATCACGGTCGATGACGGCGCCCCGGTGATGTCGGACCTGAACCCTAGTCTGGCCAAAGAGTTGGGGATCACGCCGAGCGACCACGCTCAAGCCGCTCTCGACGACATCAAAGGGTGGTGGTATGGCATGGCGATCGGACTGCTGGAGCGCAGGAACCCCAAGCGTAAGAGACCCGCGGTCAGCGCCCAGGAGCTCATGTGCCGCAGGGACGAAGTCCTCGACCGGTACGCCGGAAGGAACCTTCCGATCACCAAGACCCTGCGCAACCTCACCCAGGCCGAGATCGCTGGCTACGAGGACCAGCTCGTCGTGACTCAGATGCGATGGATCGGCTTGCCCGATCCCGAGATCGCCATGCACCTGCGCGAGTATCACTACGCACGCGCCCAGCGCTCCGAATGGCTGCGCACCTTCAAGATCACACCCGAGCGGCTCGGCGAGTACGAGCAGGAGCTGCACGACGAGTGGGAGCACGTCTTCCGTCGTCGCACCCGCCGTCTCCACGGCGACATGACCGGACCCGAACGCGAGTCCCTCGGTCAGGACGTACTGGACGACACTATGGACAGGGCCGCCGACAGACCTGCTCGCCCCGGCAGCATCACCGCACCGTGGATCGGCCGCGGCACCGTGCACAGCCTGGCCGATCAAGCGGACACCGCAGACCCGGACCGCGCCATCGGTTGGCACCCTGACTACAGGAACCTGTGCGAGCCCCGGGAAGAGGCACAGGACCAGTGACCACCAACCTTCATCACGGCGTTCCCGAGGCAGAAGCCCTCTTCAACCCTGCCTTCGGGGCCTACCTCCTGGCCAGCAGCGTCCACGCCGCGGTCAAGAAGGCGGAGAGCCATCTGCCGTGGCCCAGCGCCTTCCTCGTCCTCCCGCTCATCCTTCCCGAGGACACCCGGCGCTCCCTGCCGGGCAAGTCCACCGTGACCCTCATGGCCTGGGCTCACGCCAACCCGCGCCACCAGGCGGCCTTCGCCGAACGAGCTGCTGCACTGACCGACTACACCCGAGCCAGCCTGCGGACTGCCCTGCGCCACCAGGCCATAGGCACCAGCCCTCAAGGCCTGACGTGCCCCCGCGCCCCGAAGCCCTCCTCACAGGCCCCCGGAGAGGAGGTCGCCGAATGCGCACGCGCGGCCGTACTCGTCGGCCGCTGGCTTGCCGCGACAGACCCGGCCCGCGCCTTCACCGTCCTCGGCGTCCGTCCCTGACCCGCCCCGTACAAGGAGTTCCAGAACCGCCATGCAGCTGCTCGCCCTGGCCATGTACCACCGCGACGGCGGGACAGCCCCGAGAGTCCTGCGCTTCCGTCCCGGGGCGCTGAACGTCATCACGGGTGAGTCCGAGACCGGGAAGTCCGAGGTGCTCGACATCGTCGACTACTGCCTTGGGCGGAGAACACCGAACCTGCCCGACGAACCGATCGACCAGACCGTCGGCTGGTACGCACTCCTCGTCGTCTTCGACGACGAAAGCCGCATGGTCTTGGCCCGGCCCCGTCCCACCGGAGCCTCCACCCTCCACGCCATGGTGCAGACCGGCGACAGCCGTCTCGATCTTCCCGCAATTGGCGAACTCGCCCCCAACTCCAATGTGGCGGCTCTGCGCAGTGAGGTCAGCGCCCGGCTCGGGATCGAGGACTTCCGTTTCCAGCCGCCCTCCGGCGCCGGGCGAAACCCCTTCGACGTCTCGATCGCCCACGCCGCTCTCCTCTGCTTCCAGAACCAGAACGAGATCGCCGACAAGAAAGCCCTGTTCCACCGGCAGACCGAAACTGGAATGGCGCAGACGCTCAAAGACACACTGCCTTACTTCCTCGGAGCCGCCGGCCCCGAACAAGCCCTCCGGCGCCACCACCTCACGGAAGCTGCCCGTGCGCAGCGCGCGGCGCAACGCAAGTACGACGATGCCCTGCGCCACCAGGCCGTAACCGACGCGAACGGGCTCGCACTGGTGCGCCTCGCACAGAACGAGGGACTGCTCACCGACGTTCCCGCCGCACCGAACACCGCCCAGGTCGTCGATCTTCTGCAGCAGGCACTGGCCGCCTCGCCGCGGACCGCAGCACCGCTGAACCTGTCCGACCAGCGCCAGGGGCTGAACGACGAGCGCCGCACGCTGCGCGATCAGCTCCAGGAGCACGACGAGGCCCTGGCGACAGTCGACCGCTGGCAGCAGCAGGGCCGCGCTTTCACCGGGGAACTCCACCTCCAGCTCGACCGCCTCAAGACGCTCGCGCTGCTCGGCCCCGAGCACCAGCACGACACGAGCGTCTGCCCGATGTGCACCCAGCCTCTTCCGCAACCCGACCCGTCAGCGCAGGACATCGCCGCGCTCACCGGGCACCTGGCTGAGGAGCTCGCCCACGCGCAGACTCTGCAGCCTGTTCGTGAAGAGCACCGACGCACCTTGCAGGCCGAACGCGACAGCGTCGCCGAACGCCTCCGGCTCAACGGTGTGCAGCTGCGAGAACTGCTGACCAGCGACGAACGGATGCGCAATCTTCAGGAGCAGAACCTCCGCATCGCGCACATTCAGGGACGAATCGCCGAAGCCCTAACCCGTACCGGTTCGGACAGCGACATCAGCCGACTGCGTCATGACCTGGCCTTGGCCGAAGAACGAACCGCAGCGCTCCAAGTCCTCGCGGACGAGGACGATGTAGCAGCCGAGACCGAACGGTGCCTGGCCGGCATTGCCACCGACATGACTGCTTGGGCGAAGCGCCTCAAACTCGGACAGGCGGCAGACGCGACAGAGGTGAGCATCAGCCTCAATCTGCTCAACGTGGTCGTCCGGCGCCCGGCCGGCCGACTGCCACTCACCCGGATCGGCAGCGCCAAGAATTGGATCGGCTACCACCTCGTGGCCCATCTCGCCCTGCACACCTATCTGCGGCGCAACAATCGGCCTGTACCCGGTTTCCTCATGCTCGACCAGCCCACGCAAGCCTTCTTCCCCGAGAAGCCGCGCGACGCCTCGAAGATCCAGGACGCCGACTGGACCACTGTCACCGCCTACTTCACCCTCCTCAACGAGGTGGCACAACTCAACGAGGGCAACCTCCAGATCATCGTCAGCGACCACGCCAACCTGCCCGACACCTGGTTCCAAGACGCGGTCATCGCCAACTGGCGCCCCAATGACGACGGAAGTCGAAATGCCCTCATTCCCCCGGAGTGGCGCGACTGATGGACCATGGGCTGCCGGAATCGGCCTTCCGCAGCCAGTTGTATCCCGCACGTCAGGTGCCGCCTGGTAGGTCCTCTACGCAGTCGGAAGGAAGACCTGGCTGATGCTGCCCTTGTTGACCGGATCCTCCGACCTGTCACTGTTCTCGTCATGGCCGAGACTGCATGCTGTGCCAGTCGGACCCGGTGGCGCGGACCATACCCGTGGCCTGGGCGGGGACCCGTCAGAGCGGAAACGGGCCCCGGGGCATGCACCGTCAGCGGGTGCCGTTTATCGGCTCGACGTGACCGGAGGCGTGCCGGTTGACGGTCTGAATCAGGGCAGCGGCCGAGAGACCGACGAGGACTTCAAGGGGCGCGCGGCGTTGCCGCGCGCCCTTTTTTCGGCACCCCAAAAGAGACGTGTGTAGTATTTGGTTATGCCGTACTGTTTGGGGATTGTCTCGTGAGGATCAGCATCGGCGGCGAGCGGGTCGAGGTGCACGACGACCTCGCCCGGGCGCTGCTCGCGGCGCTGCGTGACGAGCAGCCAGTGAAGCCGCCGCAGGCCTCTACCTTCGATGACCTGACCGCTCTGGTGGACTGCATCAGCCGGGTCACCCAGCGCCTGACCGTGGTCAAGGAGTTGGCGATGTCCCGCGCGGACGCCACCGGCAGCTACTCCAACCGCCGCGCCCTCGGCATGGCCGCCGGCATGGCACCCTCACAGCTGGGCCGGGTGCTGGAGGGTCACGGGCTGCCGCGCGACCGCCGCGCCGGCGGCGTGGACCTGGCCGTTGCGTTCCGCACCACCGACGACGGCGTGCTGCACCTGGCCGCCGAGGAGGACGTGGCCGGCTTGCCCTCGTTCGCCCTGCCGTTCAACCCCGCGCAGGGCGTGGTGGAACCGACCCAGTTCGCCGGCCGGGAGCTCGAGTTCTACTACCGGCCCCAGGTCCCGATCGCGGTGGCAGACCTCGGGCGCACCGCCGGCTACACCCTGCGCCACGCCGAGCAGGGCCTGATTGCCTGCCTCACCGACCGGGTCTTCGATGCTTTGTTCGGCGATCCGCGGATCGACCCGACCCGACCCAACGGACGCTGAGGAGCGACACACCGATGTCGGATGACCTGTTCAACTCCGTCGACGCCTTGCTGGCGGCCGTGAACACCGGCCTGCCGGTCCCGGCCGAGCGGGTGCGGCTACGCCTGGCGGCCGGGCTGACGCCCGCGCAGATCGCCGCAGCTCTGCGGGTGGACTCGGCCCAGGTGTTGGGCTGGGAGGACGGCAGCGCCGTCCCGGGCCAGGACATCGCCCCGGCCTACGCGCGGCTGCTCGCGGGCCTGGCGGAGCGTTTCCCCGCGCCCGAGCAGCCCGCCGCTCCGGTTTCGTCGGTGCCGCAGGCGTTCACCGCTCCGGTGCCCGTCCAGGAGGCCGCTGACGGCCTGGTGGTCCCGGTGCTCGATCAGAACCCGGACGGCTCGCTGGTGATGGGTCCGGCGGCGCCGTGCGTGCAGTGCGGCCAGCCCTCCGTGTACCGCGCCCAGGGCCGCCCGATGCACCTGGGCGGGTTCTGCCGCCCCGCCGCCCCGGCGCCCGAGGCCGCCGTGGTCACCCAGCAGCCCGCCCTGCAGGCTCCGGCTCCGACTGCCCCGGCGCCCGTCGCCGCCCCGGCCGCGCCCGCAGCTGCTGCTTCCGTCGCCTCGGTGTCGGTCCGGCCCGCGCCCACCGCGTCCCCGGCCCCGTCGGCCAGGCCGTGCCCGGTGCCGGCCCGCACCGCTACCCGCCCGGCGGCGCAGCGTCCCGCCGGTCCGGCTGCTGCCCCGCGCTGGTGGCCGATGGTCGCGCTGGACGCCGCTGAGGACGGCACCTGGGCGCTGGACATCCCGGGCTTCCCGGCCCCGGCCGGGCCGAAGCTGGGCGACTGGTTCGCGTGGCTGGGCACCGGGCTGCCGCTGCGGGTCGAGCGCGCCCACCCGGCCGGGCGCGGCGGCGACGGCATGGTCTGCCTGACCGCCGGTACGCTCAAGCAGCTCGGCCTGCCCGCCGCCCTGCCGACAACCGAGAAGGCCCTGACCGCGCTCCAGGCCAAGCTGGCCAAGGCCGCCGCCACGGTGGGCATGGAGATCAGCGACCAGATCGGCCCGAGCTTCCACGCCTTCCGCCGAGCCGGTTCGGCTGGCGGCCCGAAGACCTCGGTGCGGGTCACGGTGGCGCCGTGGCTGGGCCAGGGCGACGGCCGCCAGCAGGCCGTCAGCGCCCTCGCCGCCCCGCTGGCCACCGCCCCCGACGGCACCAAGGACGGGCTCACCCTGGCCCGCCGCTTCCGGGCCTTCACCGCCGACCTGGGCGTCGCGCCGGGGGCCACGACCGCCTCCACCGCGATGCTGCTCCTGGACGCGGTGCGCCCGCGCGTGGAGTGGGTCAAGGACCAGGTGACGGGGGAGTGGTCCGCGCACCCGCGCGAGGGCGCCCTGCCCTCGGGTGACCTGTGCGTGCCGCCGGCCGCCGGCGCCCGGCACCCGCTCACCCGCGAACTCCTCAGCAAGGGGGAGGCGGTGTGCGAGGAGGAGGACTACAAGTGGTGGGCCCGCCCCCTCACCGATGAGGAGGCCCGGCGTCCGTGGGCGGTCGCGGTCGACGTCTGCGCCAGCTACCTCTCGGTCACCGACTCCCTGCGCCTGCCGGTTGGCCCGTACAAGTACGTGGAGAACCCGGCCTGGGACGGCGGCAAGACCGCCGGCCTCTGGTGGTGCGACTTCACCGGCATCGAGGTCGATCCCCTGCTGCCGCACCCGGCGACGTTCCACGGCCAGGCGCCGACCGGCCCGGGCTGGTACGCCACCCCCACGGTCGCCTACATGGCCACCACCTACGGCTTCGACCCGTCCACCATCACCGCCGCCTACCTGGCCGCCCACACCGCTCCGCTGCTCAAGGAGTGGACCGGTCGGATCCGGGGCGGCTACAAGCGCACCTACGCCAACCTCGGCCTGGTCGACGGCCAGGCCCCGGAGGAGTTCCTGGCAGCCTACGCCGCCCACAAGGACGTCGGCACCGACCCGGTCCGCGCGGACGCCCTGGTCCTCGCGGGCACCTACAAGAACGTCTACAAGGGCGGCATCGGCAAGTGGGCCGACTCCGCCCGCCACCTCGACGACCAGGTGTGGCAGGAGAAAGTCGCCGCCGCCTGGTCCTACGACCCCGCGCTGCGCTTCCAGGTCATCGCCGCCGCCCGCATCGCCGCCCACCGCCGCCTGCGCAAAACCCTGCTCCTCACCGGCCGGGCCCCCTTCGCCGTCAACGTCGACAGCTACCTGTACGCCGCCGACGCCCCGTCCCCGCTGGAGCTGCTCCCGGTCAAGGACGACGGCACCCCCGTCCCCGGCGCGCTGCGCCTGGGCATCGCCCCGGGCAGCCACAAGCACGAGTCCTCGATCTCGCTCACGGCCGTGGTCGAGGCGATGGAGCGCCGGGAGCACCCCTCCAAGCTGGTCCACCACTACACCACTGACGGCACCCCGATCGACCAGGAGCAGCCCGGCACCGACGGGGCCGTCAGCACTGGCAACGACGATGAGGAAGGCGGCAACTGATGGCGGGCGGGTTGTTCGGCCGGGTACGCGAGGCCATGTTCCCCTCCCGGAAGGCACCGGTGCAGTCCACGACGCGGGCCGGCCAGGTGCGGGACCGCAAGTACGGCGGGAACACCAAGGCCATGGCCGCCGCCTACGGCGTCGCCCCGCGCACCGTGCTGCGCTGGATCGACGGCACCCGCCACCCCACCAAGCAGCAGAACGTCGACCAGCTCCAGCGCGAGGCCGTCGACGTTCAGACCACCGAGCGCGGCCGCGAGCGCAAGGCCAAGCAGCTCGCGCAGCGCGGCACCGTCTCCGGGATCGGCGCCCGGGTCGGCCGCACCGTCAGCTTCGAGATCCGCGGCTCGGACGCCGTCCGTGCCCGCGACATCCACCTGAACCTGACGGGCGAGCAGGCCGCAGCCTTGGCCCTCGCCGAGGACGAGGACGAGGTGCGCGGAATCGTCGGCCAGGCCCTCGCCGACTACTTCAACGGCGGCGCCGGCTACGGCGGCTTCGGCCCGGACGACTTCGACTTCGACCCCAACGACTTCGACCTGAACTGACCCACCACAGCGGTGTCATCGCAAGGCTGGAATGAGGCTGGGATGAGGAAGGCCCCGCTCTGGCGTGGCCTTCCTCTTGCCCGGGTCCTCGGGATGCTGGGCCGCTGGCTCCCGTCCGGCCGTTAACCTGCGCGTTTCATCCGGGGTCGCGTCCGGATCATGATCGGAAAAGCGAAAGTGCCTTCTGAGCTGCAACGATGAGGCTTGTCTAAGGTCCCAGT
>NZ_JBFBIL010000112.1:0-7832 GCF_040685575.1 Kitasatospora sp. NPDC088351
CACCAAGAAGCAGTAGCCGACCGAACCCCCGCAGCCAGCAGCCCTCTCCCCAACCTCAACTCGAAACGGACATCAACTCTCGAACCGCCCTCTCATAGCAGGACCGCGCAACTATCCGGGCCCGCCCGAAGCCGTTGGACAGCCTATTGCCGCAGATGACAGGCTCCGCCTCATGGAGCTACTCGACGTCCTTGCGGAGCTCGCCCGGTCGGGACACCTTGGGCCGGTTGAGAACGGCGCGGCTTGGGGTCAGGTCACCGCGGCGCTCGGTGAGCCCTGGGAAGTGGTCGTCGGGAAGCGGCGGTCATGGCCGCGCCTGTTCGCTTACGGCGACCTTGAACTCAGTGTCTGCCGCTGCCAGAAGATCGCTCTGATCTGCCTCCAGACCTGGCGTGATGTCATTGGCCTCCCTGCCGGCCTGGTCGGCCGGGATCGTTTCCCCGGCCAACCCAAGTACGCCGACGTGATCGCTTCTCTCGACCGCGTCGGTTGCGCCTGGCAGCCCTACACACCCCTCACCTTCGGCAACCAATGCGCCATCGAGGCCACGTCCTCCGGCGTCACCTTCGTCTTCGAAATCCCGGACGGAGAACACCCGATCCTCAACGTCGTGGGACCCCCGCCCCATCAGCATGAGTGCCCCGCGACACTGTGAGCGTGAAGCCGACCAGTGTTCACGGCGGCCCCGGTGGCCTGACGGCCGCCGGGGCCGCCTCGTCAATATTGGGCCCGTCACCGCCTTCATACACATGTTCAAAGTCGCGCAACATACGACACGCCCGAGAGAGTCCGTTCGCCCCACTCGACACGACTACTTTCCGTGGCGAACCGCTCGCAGGCGAACTCAGCGCCGAGCTGGGCTAGTTCGGATAAGCTTGCGTTCGTTGCTCGCTCCTCGGCCGGACCCGTCCCAGCGCGACCGGTTGGAGGAGATCCGCGACAACCTCCTCGCCCGCATTGCCGAGGCCGAGCGCGAGGGCTGGCTCGGAGAGGTCGAAGGACTCAAAGTCAGCCTCGCCGGCGCCGAGGATAAGCTCGCCCAGATCGACAGGCAGTTCCAGAAGACCACCATCAGCCTCGGCATGCCTACGACGAGGAGCGGGGACCTTGAGTAGCGACGCACATCGAGAAGAACCAGGCCACGATCTGAGCACGTGGACGCTCGACCAGCTCCAGACGTTTATCCATGACGCCCGCGGCCAGCAACTTGAGACGGCACGCGTCGCCGCGCAGGGACAGGCCTACAACTCCAGCCATCCCCAGGAAGCCCGTCGCCAGTGGGCGAAGCTGTCGCTGCTCGCGAACCGACGCATGCTCGACCACGCCGAGGGACACCCAGCGCGCGTGGCTCAGCAGGACTTCATGCTCCGGATTTGGGTAATCGACCGGCTGGGCCCCGACGACACGGACCCCGACTGGAGTCCCGCGGCGCTGGCGTCCGACACGCTCGACGCACTGTCCTTCACGCCCCCGCAGGCCGCCGCTCTCGCCGAGGACTGGCGCGACCTTCCCACCGGGCAGATCCGCGAGCTGCGGCGACACAAGAACCTGACGGCACATCTCGAAAGCCTGGTCGGCTACCTGGCACCAGGCCCGGTGCGGGAACGACTCGTGGCCTGGACCGCAACCCGACCGCTCCTGCCTTGACCAGCCCTCCAGCAATCAGATCGCCCCAACCGAGTTCCCAAGGCGAGGTTCAGCAAAGGCGGTCGAAGATCAGAACGGAACCGACAGACCGGAGTCGCGCAGGCGGGCCAGAGCAACGGACATGCACTGCCGAACAGTCCTCCCGTCGGCTCGCATCCCATGCGCCAACGGGCCGCCGCTGGCGGCGAACGTCCACGCTGGCGCGTTGTCGGCCAGTCTCTCGGCGTCCATCCTGATCATGACGTTCACACCCTGCTCGCCCAGCCACTCCAAGATCAGAAGCGTCACGTCTTCGACGCCGCGTTCCTCATCGATCTTCGGCCAACGGCCTCGGTTCCCAGTCATCACCCCGACTCCATCGAGGTTCCGGAGGTGGTCCAGGGGCCCAACCGACAAGTTCAGAGAAGCCTGTGTCAGGTGCCCCATGCTCCGCCTGGACCCGGCCCAGGAACCGCGGCTGCTGGAGATCGAGACCAACACCCGCCAGCGCATCGGAGAGGCCCAGCGGATGCAGTGGCTCGGTGAGGTCGCCGGCCTGCAGGAAAGCCTGCGGCACATCGCCGACAAGAAACAGCAGGCCGAACGCCTACGTGCCCAAGCCGGGCACGGTGAAGCCGGGGTCGCATCGCTCGGATAGGCGATCACTCATCGGTGATGATCTAGGCCTTCAGCATGCGCCGTTCCTCGATGTCATCATGGCGGGTGTGAATTCCTCCGTCGCAACACCCAATGCCGACCTGGTCCATGCACGTTGGCGTGCCCGGGAGGCACCCCACGGAGACTTCATCATGTTCTCCGACGGATCTCTGTCGGTGATGAGGCTCATGCGCTTCTCCCCCGCAGATCAGCGCCATGACATGCGGGCCGAGAACTGGCAGTGGTGGGAGGTCCTCCGGGCCACCGCGTGGACCCCCAGTGACTGGATGGACGTCGATACGACGTTTGCCTCATGCACCTACGCCGGAAGCCGTGCCCTCGCAGGTGAATCATCGGACCACGGCAGTATCGGCTGGGTCGCCCTGACGCGGGACGATGACCACCACACCTTGGAATGGCTCGCGGTCTCCTGCTCGTCCAATCCGTTCACCGAAGTCACCTTGGATGGAACCACGGTGACCGCCACCAGCACCCTGGGCCGCATCTGGACCTTCCCCCGAAACGCCCCGCAACAGGTGAAGATCACTGAGGATCCTACGTACCCCTGGCCCTCGCCGACTCAACCGGTCAGTCCCGCCAACTGAAGCCCAAGATCCACTCGGGCATTGGGGTGCGAAGTACAGAGAAGGGTCTATGCGACCGCGTCCCAGGAGGCGTTCCTGGAAGGGCACGTGGAGGCGTTCACGGTGCTGGGCGGGGTGCTGTCGGTGCACATCCGGTACGACAACTTGAAGCCGGCGGTCAAGCAGGTGCTGTTCGGGCGCTCGCGGCTGGAGTCGGCGCGGTGGGTGTCGTTCAAGTCCTGGTATGTCCATGTTCCCGTGGGTTCGTTGATCCGATCCAGCCCTCTGGTGGCCTCGGCAGCAGCTTGATCTGCAGGTCTAGCGAGGTCACACTCGCGCTGGCGAATTCCGTACATCCCTCAGGATTCCTGAAGTATCATCAGCTGCTATGGTGAGGCCGCCTGAAAGCTGAAGGGGAGGACGGATGGCGCTGGCCGTCGTGCGCGACCTGCGGCCCGATCTGCGACTGGAGTCCGCCGAGGAGGTCGCCGCGTTCGAGCAGGACCTGTTGGCGGAGTTCGTGCTCGCCCGGGCTTCCGCCGGGGTGCTGGATGGCACGATCCGTGCGGACATCGGCGGGGTGCTCGGGCTGCGGGAGTGGTTTGGTCGACCGTTGTGGGAGATGCAGCCGCAGGACCTTGACCGGTACTTCGGCCGACATCGCCGCGGCTCGGCGCCGGGCACCAAGGTCCGCCAGGCCGCCGCGTTCGCCGTCTACTTCGAGTTCCTAGAGCTGAGGCACAAGGCGACGATCCACGCGGCCACCGGTGTGGTCGTCGAGTCGCCACTGGACGAGGTCAACCGGCCTCGCGGCGGCACCGCTTCGCGGTTGCGGATCCCGCCCTCGGCGGACGAGGCGACGAGGCTGTTCTCCGGGTGGCGGGCGGACATGGAGGCCGCACGCAAGTACGCGCCGGCCGCGCGGAATTACACCGCCGCCCGTCTGACCAGTCTGATCGGCCCGCGCATCTCGGAGTTGTGCCTGCTGCGGATCGGCGACATCCGGTGGGACCTTGGCCGGTTCGGCAAGATCCTCTTCAAGGGCAAGGGCAGCGTTGGCCGGGGAAAGAAGGAACGGCTCGTCCCGCTGATCAACGGGTCGCGTGACCTGCTGGAGTGGTGGGTCACCGGCCCTCGCTGGGAGTTCGACGACAGAGCCGAGGACCCCATGGCCCCGCTGTTTCCCTCCGAGCGCCGGTACGGCGACGGCTCCAGCCGGGCAGTGACCGACGACGCGCTGCGGTCCGGCCTCGCCGAGGTCGTCGCGCGCCATCTCCCGCACCAGATAGGCCAATTGACCCCGCACGTCCTGCGGCACTTCGCGGCCTCGGACCTTTACCGCAGCGGCATGGACGTCGTGGCCATCCAGGAAATCCTCGGCCACGAGTGGCTCAACACCACCATGATCTACGTTCACGTCGAGCAATCCCACGTTGAGGACGCGTGGGTCCGGGCTGGCCAGCGAGCCGCCGCACGCTTCGGGAGGACACGGTGAAGTGGAACCTGCGGATGGTCGCCGCCCAGCGCGACATCTGGAAGGCGTCCGAGCTGCAGCGCATGCTCGCGGACGCCGGGCTGGTCATCTCGGCGGGCAAGATGTCGCACCTGTGGTCGGGCCGCCCGCTGACCGTCCGCCTCGACGACCTGGACGTGATCTGCTCGGTGCTGCAGTGCACACCCGCCGACCTCCTGGTTCCCGAGCCGATCGACCATCGGCAGCCAGACAACGTGGATGAGCAGGCCGAGCGGAAGGTGGTGGGCGGCAGCCCGCTCGTGCTTCGTCGCCGTCTGGGCCGGTCCGGTCCGCCGTTGTGAGCGCGCCGATACGTCGACGCCGTCCCTGGGCCACCCGCAGCTGCCGGGACTGCCTGGGCTGGGGATGGCTCGACCGCCCCCGCTGCAAGGCCTGCTGGGGCTTCGTCGCCAAGGCCACCGGCGATCACTGCGAGATCTGCGACCGCGAGGTGGCCGCCCAGGACGGTGTCTGCCGGCTCTGCCGCCGGCAGGCCAGCCTGATCGCCGGACCGGAGAATAAGACGCGCGTCGACCTGGCGGTCGCTGCCCACACAGGTCACCAGCTGTTCATCATCGGCACCCTGCGTCCTCGCGGCGGCCTGCCACCCCGTCCGCAGAACACCGCAGACGGGCCACCGGACCGGCGGCTGCACTCCGTGCGGTCGCGTTGGAAGCAGTTGCCGCTGTTCGAGATGGCCCGTGACCTGCGCGGAGTCAGCAGCCTGGCACCGCTCCTGGACCCGGGCCTGGCCGCCGTCCTGGAAGCGCGTGCCGTACAGATCGCGGAGCTGAGAGGCTGGCCTCCGCGCACACTCGGCTCCGTCCGCAGGGGCATCCGCATCCTCTGCGCGGTCCACGGGATCGGCGAGCCGATCCGAGCGTCCACGATCGCCCAGCTCACCCACAATGCGATCCCCTCCAACCACGTCCTGGAGGTCTTCGAGGATCTGGACGTGCTGCTGGACGACCGGCCCGACACCGTGCAGACCTGGTGCGACAAGCACCTGGACTTCCTTCCCGCCGGGATACGGGCCGAGGTCGACGCCTGGGTCGCGGTCTCGCGCAACGGCACCCGGCGCCGGCTCCCTCGCTCCCGGTCCACGGTTGTTACCCAGCTCAGGCTGGTCCGGCCGTTCCTGCGCGAGCGGACGTCGACCTACACGACACTGCGTCAGGTCACCCGCGACGACGTCGCCACTTGGCTGGCCGCCCGCCCCAACCGGGTGCACGAGGCCAGTGCCCTGCGGAGCCTGTTCAACGTGCTGAAGAAGGAACGGCTCGTCTTCGCCAACCCAATGCGAGGGGTGACAACCGGCAAGAACCACACCTCGGTGCCGGTTCCGCTCACCGACCAGGAAGTCGACGCCGTCGCCCTTGCTGCCTGGCAGAATCCCGCCCTGCGCGTGGTCGTCGCCCTCGCGGGCGTCCACGCACTGCCCGCCAGGCGCATCCGTGCGCTCCAGCTGGACGAGGTCGACTTGCCCGGCCGTCGCCTCGACTCGGACGGATTCGACCGGCCGCTGGACGACTACACCGCTGAGGCGATCGCAGACTACCTGGCCTACCGTCGCCGTCGCTGGCCCAACAGCACCAACCCGCACCTGCTGATCAGCCGCAACACGGCGACCACCACGACAACGGTTGGCACCTTCTGGCTCGACCGCCTCGTCAAACGGCTGCCCGTCGGTCTGGACCGGCTCCGACAGGACCGCATCCTCGAAGAGGCTGCCGTCACCGGAGCCGATCCCCTACACCTCGCCCACGTCTTCTCACTCAGCGCCAGGGCCAGCCTCCGTTACGCCAATGCAGCCTCCGAGTCTGCCGCAGAACAGACCGGAGAGAAGCCCTGAGCAGCCACTTCGACCCCCAGCTGGCAGCACGGACCGGCCACAGTCCTCTGGCCTGCGAGGACTTGCGGTCACATGAAGTCTTTGGTGGTCACCTACGACTGCGGTCGGCGCAGCGGTGTGAGCGCGAGGGCGGTGAGGTTGTGCGCCGCGGTTGCCACCTGGAGCGAATCGCGGTCAGCGGCAGCAAGCAGGTACCCAGCGGAGAACGAGGCGAGTTCGAGGTGGTTGAGCACTTGCTGGCGCCAGTCCGGGTCGTCGGTGGCGGTGAGCTCCTCGTGCAGCAGGCTCCTCACGAGCTGGTACTGCCGCCGTATCTCCGTCGGTGAGGCGGGGTCGAGCGGCGAGCTGGCCGGGGACGAGGTGGGAGGTTCGGGCTGCACGTGCTCTCCTGTCCGGGGGGCAACTTCGCTGCTGGGCGCTGACGTTCGCAGATCAGTCTGTCTCACGTGCTTCGGGAGCGGTTGGCAGGGGTGGCCCCTGTCACCTCCAAGTGGGGCTCCACTGAAACGGCGACTGAAGGTTCGCGTGGCCGACTGAAATCTCGCGCGGACACCGACACCTCGGTGGCGCCTGAGCTTCCGTGGGTTCACCCTGCCGACACTTCAGAATCTCTGAACTCACGGAAGATTGAGTTCTCGGCGTTCTACTGCGCGCCCGGCGAGGACGGCGCCCACGAGAAGGGCGGGGTGGAGCACGAGGGCGGCCGGTTCCGCCGCAAGCACCCGGTCCCGCCTCCCGCGGTCGACTCGTTGGCGGAGCTGAACGAGCGGCTGGTCGCGATCGACATCGCGGAGGACGCCCGGCACATCCACGGCCGGCCGACCTCGATCGGGTTCGACTTCGAGGCCGAGCGGGACCTTCGCCGCCAGCAGCGGCTGGCCCGATTTCCGCGGCCCAAGCGGTGGGAGGACTTCGACTTCGAGAAGAACCCGAACGTCACCCCGGAGTTCGTGGCGGACCTGAAGTCCCCGACCTGGGTCCGTGAGGGACGGCCGCTGGTGCTGATCGGCGACTCCGGCACCGGCAAGTCCCACCTGCTGATCGGCATCGGCACCGCGATCGCCGAGACCGGCCTGTCGGTCCGCTACACCACCACCAGCGCGCTGGTGAACGAGCTCGCCGAGGCCGACGCGAGCCGTCGGCTGTCCTCGGTGATCGCCCGCTACGGCAAGATCGATCTTTTGTGTCTGGACGAGTTCGGCTACCTGAACCTGGGCCGCAAGGGCGCGAAGCTGCTGTTCCAGATCTTCACCGAGCGCGAGGAGCGCAAGGCCACCGCCGTCGCCACGAACTCACCCTTCACCGAGTGGGACAGGACCTTCGGCGACGCCCGCCTCTGCGCGGCCATCGCCGACCGGATCACCTTCCGCTGCATCCTGATCCAGACCGGCACCGAGTCCTACCGCTATCAGGCCACCCAAGAATCTCTCTTCCCCACCCCGAACTGACACGCCACCAGCAGCACGGAGGGCTGGACCCCGCGGGTCCAGCTGGCGGCGTACATGTGAGAGAGCGGTTTGTGAGTGTTTGACTGGTTCTGGTGTCACCTGATGGTGTGAGTGTGGACTGGAGTTCGCTCGCTCGGCGCCGCTGCTCTGCT
>NZ_JBFBIL010000113.1:0-7624 GCF_040685575.1 Kitasatospora sp. NPDC088351
GTCAGCCACGCCTTCCACTCCCCCCGCATGGAACCGATGCTGGAAGAGTTCCAGCACATCGCCGAGGGGCTCACCTACCACGAGCCGCGCATCCCCCTGGTGTCGAACGTGACCGGCGACATCGCCGCACCGGAACTGCTCTGCTCGCCCGAGTACTGGGTGCGCCATGTCCGTGAATCGGTGCGGTTCCACGACGGCATGACGGCCCTGAGCACCCGCGGAGTGACCCGCTTCATCGAGCTCGGCCCCGCCGGAGTCCTCACCGCCATGGGCCAGCCCTGCGTCCAGGACGGACAGTTCATCCCCCTCCTGCGCAAGGACCGCCCCGAAGAGGAAACCGCCGTCACCGCCCTGGCCCGCATGCACACCCTCGGCCTCACCATCGACTGGAACGCCTACTTCACCGGACACAACCCCCACCAGGTCGACCTGCCCACCTACGCCTTCCAACGCGACCGCTACTGGCTCGACGCACCGGTCCCCGAGCTCGACGCCGCCGGTGCCGAGGAGCCGTCCACCTGGCGGGACCACCTGGCCGCCCTGCCCGACGAGGCCGAGCGGCAGCAGGCCGTCGAGGAACTCGTCCGCAAGCATGCCGCGTTCGTCCTCGGCCACACCACGCCCGAAGCGATCGACACGGACCGGGCGTTCAAGGAACTGGGCTTCGACTCGCTCACCGCGGTCGAACTGCGCAATCAGCTGAACGCCGCCACCGGACTGCGACTGCCCGGCACGATTCTCTTCGACCACCCCACACCCGCGGCCCTGGCCCACCACATCCGTTCGTCCGCCGTGGATGCCGTGGACGCCGCAGACCTCGACGCGCAGGACCGCAACGCCGCCCTTCCCGCGTCGTCCCGGCCGCCGACTGCCACCGAAAGCGACCACGACCCGATCGCCATCGTTGCGATGAGCTGCCGGCTCCCGGGAGGCGTACGGACCCCCGAAGACCTGTGGGACGTGGTCGCCGCCGGCCGGGACGCCGTGTCGGGATTCCCCACCGAGCGCGGCTGGGACCTGGCGGACCTGTACGACCCCGACCCGTCGAAGCAGGGCAAGAGCTACGTCCGGGAAGGCGGATTCCTCCACGAGGCGGGCTGGTTCGACCCGGCCTTCTTCGGCATCAGCCCCCGTGAGGCACAGGCCATGGACCCCCAGCAGCGCCTGCTGCTGGAAACCTCCTGGGAGGCCCTGGAGCGCGCGGGTGTCCGGCCCGCGTCGCTGAAGGGCAGCCGCTGCGGGGTGTTCGTCGGCGCCATGCCCCAGGACTACGGGCCCCGCATGGAGGAGCCGGCCGAGGGGTACGAGGGCTACCTGCTGACCGGCAGCACCACCAGCGTCATCTCCGGCCGGATCTCCTACACCCTCGGTCTCGAAGGCCCCGCCGTCTCGGTGGACACCGCTTGCTCGGCTTCCCTGACGGCCATCCACCTGGCGGTACAGTCGCTGCGCCGCGACGAGTGCTCCCTGGCGCTGGCCGGCGGTGTCACCGTGATGTCCAGCCCCGGCATCTTCGTCGAGCTCAGCCGGCAGAAGGCGCTCTCCGCCGACGGCCGCTGCAAGGCGTTCTCCGCGCGGGCGGACGGCACCGGCTGGGGCGAGGGCGTCGGCATGCTCCTGCTGGAACGGCTGTCCGACGCCCGGCGCAACGGCCACCAGGTGCTCGCCGTGATCCGCGGCAGCGCCGTCAACCAGGACGGCGCGAGCAACGGCCTGACCGCCCCGCACGGCCCTTCGCAGCAGCGGGTGATCCGGGCGGCGCTCACCGACGCGGGCCTGTCCGCCCGGGACGTGGACGCCGTCGAGGCGCACGGAACGGGCACCGCCCTCGGCGACCCGATCGAGGCCGGGGCGCTGCTCGCCACCTACGGCCAGGACCGGACGGACGGACGGCCCCTCTGGCTCGGCTCGCTGAAGTCCAACTTCGCCCACCCCCAGGCGGCGGCCGGTGTGGCCGGCGTCATCAAGATGGTGATGGCCATCCGCCACGGCCTGCTGCCGCAGACCCTGCACGTCGACGAGCCGTCTCCGCACGTGGACTGGGAGTCGGGCGCCGTACGGCTGCTGACCGACCCGACGCCGTGGCCGTCGACCGGGCGCCCGAGGCGCGCCGGCGTCTCCTCCTTCGGCATCAGCGGCACCAACGCCCACGCCATCATCGAGCAGGCCCCGCAGGAGGCCGACGCACCGCCCGCGCAGGACTCCGGCGGGCAGTGCGCCGCCGGGACGACCACGGCCACGGCGGACCCGGAGCCGGAAACCTCCGCCGCCCTCCCCGGTCCCCTTGCCTGGACGATCTCCGGCAGGACGGAACAGGCACTGCGGGCACAGGCCGAGCGGCTGCGTGCGCACCTCGCGGCCCACCCCGGCGCCGGACTCGCCGACACCGGGTACTCCCTCGCCACCACGCGCACCGCGTTCGGCCACCGCGCCGCGGTCGTCGCGGACGACCGCGAGGGATTCCTCCAGGGACTCACCGCACTCGCGGACGGCACGACCGCGCCCAACCTGGTGCAGGCCACGGGCGGCGACCGGCGCAGAGTCGCCTTCGTCTTCCCCGGCCAGGGCTCGCAGTGGCTCGGCATGGCACAGGAACTGTGGCACGACTCCCCCGTCTTCGCCGGGCAACTGCGGGCGTGCGCCGACGCGTTCCGGCCGTTCGTCGGCTGGTCGCTGCTGGACGTGCTGCACGGCGAACCGGACGCGCCCTCGCTGGACCGCATCGATGTGATCCAGCCGACGCTGTTCGCGGTGATGGTGTCGCTGGCGGCCGTGTGGCGGTCGTACGGGATCGAGCCCGCGGCCGTGGTCGGACACTCCCAGGGCGAGATCGCCGCAGCGTACGTCGCCGGCGGTCTGACGCTCGAGGACGCGGCCCGCATCGTGGCGCTGCGCAGCCTGCTGTGGTCGGAACTCAGCGGGAAGGGCGGCATGATGGCCGTCTCCCTGCCCGCGGACGAGGCCCGCGAACGCATCGGGCGCTGGTCCGACCGGCTGTCGATCGCCGCCGTCAACGGCCCGAGGTTCGTGACCGTCTCCGGCGACCCCGGGGCGCTCGACGAGCTGTTTGCCGCGCTGGAGGCCGAGGGCGTCCAGGCCCGCCGGATCCGCGGTGTCGACACCGCCGGCCACTCCGCCCAGGTGGACATCCTCCGTGACCGCCTGCTGGAGGGGCTGCGGACGGTGACGCCGCTGGCCTCCCGCATCCCCTTCTACTCCACCGTGACCGGCGGCCGGCTGGACACCCGCGAGCTGGACACGCGCTACTGGTACCGGAACATCCGCGACACGGTCGAATTCGAGCAGGCCGGGCGGGAGCTGCTGGCCGCGGGCTGCACCGGATTCGTCGAATGCAGCCCCCACCCGGTGCTGGCGACGGCTCTCCAGGAGACGGCCGAGGACGCCGGGGCCGACATCGCCGTCGTGGGAACGCTGCGCCGCGAGGAAGGCGGAGCGCGGCGCTTTCTCACCTCCCTCGCGCAGGCCCAGGTCCAGGGGATCGAACCCGACTGGGAGGCCGTCTTCGCCGGGCACGGCGCGCGGCGGGTGGAGCTCCCGACCTACGCCTTCCAGCGCGAGCTGCACTGGCTCTCCCGCCCCGCCCCGGCCGGTGACGTGTCGACGGCGGGTCTGGAGCCGGCCGACCACCCGCTGCTCGGCGCCGCGGTCGCCCTGGCCGGCGCGGACGGTTACCTGTTCACCGGCCGCCTCGCCGTGCGGACGCACCCCTGGCTCGCCCACCACACGGCGCTGGGAACCCCGGTGCTGCCGGGCAGCGCCTTCGTCGAACTCGCCGTCCGCGCCGGGGACCACGTCGGGTACGAGCGGATCGAGGAACTGATCGTCGAAGCGCCGCTGGCCCTTCCCGCCGAGGGCGCGGTGGTGATCCAGGTCCGTCTGGGCGCGGCCGAGGACGACCGCCGGACGATCGAGGTGTACGCGCGGCCGGAGCAGGCCGGGCCGGAGCAGCCCTGGCGGCGGCATGCCACAGGTCTCCTGGCGGCCGGCGGCACGGCTGAGCCGTTCGACCTGACGGCCTGGCCGCCGGCCGGCGCGGTTCCGGCGGAGGGCGCCGGGGCGGACGGGATCACCGCCCTGTGGCGGCTCGGCGACGAGGTGTACGCCGAGGCCGCTCTCACCGAGGACACCACGGGCGAGGCCGCGCTGTTCGGCCTGCACCCCGCGCTGCTGGAGGCCGCCCTGGGCGCGGCGGACGCGGTCGGCCGTGACGACGACGGTGCCGCGGGCGCGGACCACGACGCCCGGCTGGCGTTCGCCTGGAAGGGCGTCTCGCTCCAGGCGACCGGTGCGTCCCACCTGCGCGTCCGGCTGACCCCCACCGGCCCCGACGGGGTGTCCGTCGCGCTCGCCGACCCGACCGGCCGGCCCGTGGCGGCCATCGACGAGGTGGCGCTGCGGGCGACCCGCCCGGAGGAGATCCAGGGCGGCCGGCCCGCGTTCCACCAGTCGTTGCAGCGCGTGACGTGGAGCCCGGTGTCCGGCGGCGGATCGCCCGGGCCCCGCCGATGGGCGGTCCTCGGCGACGACGGCCTCGGACTGCGTGCCGGCCTCAACCTGCCGGCTTTCCGCATGGACGCGGACCCGGCCGACGCACCGGACACGGCCGCACCGGACACGGTGCTGACGGCCTGCACCCTGCCCCACGGCACCGCCACAGGGACCGCGGACGCCGTACGGGACGTCACGCACCGGGCGCTGGCGCTCGTACAGCGCTGGCTCTCCGACGAGCGGTTCGCCTCCTCCCGGCTGGTGTTCGTGACCCGGGGCGCGGTGGCGACCGCCCCCGACGAGGACGTGCCCGATCCGGCCCACGCCGCCCTGTGGGGGCTGATCCGGTCCGCGCAGACCGAGGAGCCGGACCGGTTCGTGCTCGTGGACCTCGACGCGGACCCGGAGTCGCTGCGCGCCCTCCCGGCCGCGCTGGCCTCCGGTGAGCCGCAGAGCGCCGTCCGCGCCGGCGCCGTGCTCGCTCCCCGGCTCGCCCGGGTACCGGCCGACGCCCCGGCCGCTCCCCCGCGCTTCGACCCGGACGGCACCGTACTGATCACCGGCGGAACCGGGACGCTGGGCGCCCTGGCAGCCCGTCATGCCGTGACCGAGTACGGCGTACGGCACCTGCTGCTCGTCGGGCGCCGCGGACTCGCCGCCGAGGGCGCGAAGGAGCTGCGGTCCGAACTGACCGCGGCCGGCGCCTCGGTGACGGTGGCCGCCTGCGACGTCGCGGACCGCGAGGCGCTCGCGGACCTGCTGGCCCGCGTACCCGCCGAGCATCCGCTGACCGCGGTGATCCACACGGCCGGCGTCCTGGACGACGGCGTCGTCGCGGCCCTGACCCCGGCGCGGGTCGACGCGGTCCTGCGGCCCAAGGTGGACGCGGCGGTGAACCTGCACGAGCTGACCGCCGGCCTGGACCTGACCGCCTTCGTGCTGTACTCCTCCGTCGTCGCCACCATCGGCGGCGCCGGCCAGGCGAACTACGCCGCGGCCAACGCGTTCCTGGACGCCCTGGCCCGCCACCGCCGGGCGCACGGCCTGGCCGGCCAGTCGCTGGCCTGGGGCCTGTGGGCCGAGCGCAGCACCATGAGCGTCCACCTGGACGACACCGATGTGCAGCGGATGGCACGGTCCGGCGTCGCCGTCATGCCCTCCGCGGAAGGCATGGCCCTGTTCGACACCGCCCTCGCGGTGGGCGATGCCGCGCTCGTACCGGCACGCCTGGACCTGGCGGCGCTGCGCGCCCAGGCCGACACCCGGCCCGTACCCCACCTGTTCCGGGGCCTGGTACGGATGCCGAACCGGCGGGCGGCACAGGGCCTCGCCGACTCCGGCACCTCCTCGCTGGCCCAGCAGCTGGCGGGGCTGCCCGAGCCGGAGCGCCACCGGTTCCTGCTGGACCTGGTGCGCTCGCACGCCGCGGCCGTCCTCGGGCACGGCTCCCCGGAGGCGATCGCCCCGACCCGGGCGTTCCGCGAGGTCGGCTTCGACTCGCTGACCGCGGTGGAACTCCGCAACCGGCTGAACACGGCCACCGGGCTGCGGCTGCCGACCAGTCTCCTCTTCGACTACCCGACCCCCGAAACACTCGCCGCGCACATCCGCACCGCCGCACTCGGGGAGCCGGACATCGCCGCACCCGCGCCGGCGACGGCGGGAGCGGCCGCCGCTTCGGACGACGACCCGATCGCCGTCGTCGCGATGAGCTGCCGGTTCCCCGGCGGCGTGCGGAGCCCGGAGGACCTGTGGCGGCTGGTGGCCGACGGCGGCGACGTGATCTCCACCTTCCCCACCGACCGGAACTGGAACGTCGAAGAGCTCTACGACCCCAACCCCGACCAGCGGGGCAAGACCTACGCCAAGGAAGGCGGATTCCTCTACGACGCCTACGACTTCGACCCGGAGTTCTTCGGGATCTCGCCGCGTGAGGCGCTGGCGATGGACCCCCAGCAGCGCCTGCTGCTGGAGACCTCCTGGGAGGTCGTGGAGCGCGCGGGCATCGACCCGTCCAGCCGGCGCGGTACGCCGACGGGCGTGTTCATCGGCACCAACGGGCAGGACTACGCCTCGCACCTGCGGCAGCTGCCCGAAGACCTGGAGGGCTACCTGCTGACCGGCAAGGCCGCCAGCGTGGTCTCCGGCCGCATCGCGTACACCATGGGCCTGGAGGGCCCGGCGGTGACGGTCGACACGGCCTGCTCGTCGTCGCTGGTGGCGCTGCACCTGGCGGCGGAGTCGCTGCGCCGGGGCGAGTGCTCGATGGCGCTGGCCGGCGGTGTCACCGTGATGTCCACCCCCAGCCTCTTCATCGAGTTCAGTCGGCAGCGCGGACTGGCCCGCGACAGTCGCTCCAAGGCGTTCTCCGCGGCCGCCGACGGAACGAGCTGGGCCGAGGGGGCCGGGATGGTCCTGCTGGAGCGGCTGTCCGACGCGCGGCGCAACGGGCACCGGGTGCTCGCCGTGATCCGGGGCAGCGCGATCAACCAGGACGGCGCCAGCAACGGGCTGAGTGCGCCGAACGGCCCTTCGCAGCAGCGGGTGATCCGGGCCGCGCTGGCCAACGCCCGGCTGAAGCCCGAACAGGTCGACGTCGTGGAGGCGCACGGCACCGGGACGACGCTGGGTGACCCGATCGAGGCGGGCGCGCTGCTGGCGACGTACGGTCAGGGGCGTTCCGTGGAGCGGCCGTTGTGGCTGGGGGCGCTGAAGTCCAACCTCGGTCACACGCAGGCCGCTTCCGGTGTGGCCGGCGTCATCAAGATGGTGATGGCGATGCGGCACGGCGCGCTGCCCGCGACCCTGCACGTGGACGAGCCGTCCCCGCACGTCGACTGGTCGGCGGGCGCGGTCGAGCTGCTGACCGAGGCCCGCCCCTGGCCCCAGACCGGCGCGCCGCGCCGAGCCGGTGTGTCCGCGTTCGGGATCAGCGGCACCAACGCACACACCATCCTGGAACAGGCACCGGAAACCGACGACGAACCCCAGAGCTCGGCCCCTGCGGCGCCGGACAGCGCTTCCGTGGTGCCGTGGGTGGTGTCGGGCAAGTCCCCGGCCGCACTGCGCGCCCAGGCCGCGCGGCTGCGTGAGCAGGTGGCGGCGTCGCCGGAAC
>NZ_JBFBIL010000114.1:0-7001 GCF_040685575.1 Kitasatospora sp. NPDC088351
ACCGCCCGCTCCCGGACCTCACTGGGGTATGGCTTCCTCATAACGGACTCGATCCTTCCAAGAGAACGAGTCTCGGTCAAACCCGCAGCGGTTCACTGTGAGCATCGACCTCACCACCTCCGCCACCACCCGCCGCCCCACCGACGCGTTCGGCAACCCCCGCGGCAACCAGCCCACACCCGGCACCTGGCTCGGCGACAAGGGCTACGTCGACGGCACCAAGGACGACACCACCGGCCTCACCAACCTCGGCGCACGGCAGTGCCAACCTGCCACCGGCCGCTTCATCAGTGCGGATCCGGTCATTCTTTCCGAGGATCCCCAGCAGTGGAACGCCTACGCGTACAGCAATAACAACCCGGTGGACAAGGTCGATGCCAGCGGTCTTGCGTTGCAGGAATGCGCGAGCGGGATGTACAAGTGCGAGAACAATGGCACAAAAGTGGTGGGTGAAGGTGTGAACTATGCGAAGATAACGAGCGAGATCAAGAAGGATGAGCCCCGGCGTCAGGCCGCTCTGAAGCGGTTGCAGTTGAGTGGGTCGCCGTTTAGCTTGAGTTGCGCGCAGTGCTTCAACTACAGCGGTCCTTCGAACTTTAAGCTCCCGGGGGCATCGGGAACGCCTTCGTCATCCAATAAGTCTGGAATCATCAAGGACGCCCCTGGCGGGAACGATGAGATGGGATCCTTCCGCCTGCTCATCAACTGGGCCACTTCTGCCACTGATCGAAATCTGCAGTTCGGTGGAGGATCCGCTATGGTCGGTGAGCTCGCGAAGCACAACACTGTGAACACTGCTAGGGCCCAGTTGGTGGCAGGGGTGACAACAGGGGCCCCGGATGCCATGGACCCGGTGACAATCCGATACAAGGACGAGGGGCCTGCTCCGGGTACTTTGCTGAATAGCATACGTGGCGCAGTGTCGGATGTTTTGGGTACTGTCACACACGGCCGCCACGGCACGAGTAACTATGCCGCTGCCGTGCTCGGGTCTTACTCGGGCGGTGCTTGGGTCAAGGAAGTTGATACCGAGAATAATCTTGTTCGAATCCATTTCGATATCAGGAATATCTCGGGCTGGAACTCTGCCACGCACGTCATCCCGAGGTCCTGGGAGAACTGGATCGGCTGGCCATTGCCGGGAGAGTCGATCTATGAGCGCTTTGCTTGGGACGAGTACTGGCCGATCAACCAGTGTGCCGATTACATGGCGTATCTTCGTTGACGTCACCCGAGCACCCGCAGTCGCGCTTCACGGCGCCCGGCTGTGGATGCTCTCCCTTCCCGAACCGGTACCACGAAAGCTCCAGATGAAGATCCAGCGAATCACATCCATCCATGCGGGCTCTGTTGTGCTCCTTGCCTTGCTGCTCAGCTCTTGTGCGGCAGGCGGATCCACCATTGAGATTTCGCAGGGCCAGGTCGTCGGTAAATGGGCAAACCCGAGCGGGGCAACCGTCGTGTTCGAGAAAGATGGCACTTTCACCTCCGGGAATCTCGCCAAGGTGATTCCCCTTCGGGCGGGATGCGCCGATTCGCTGGCCTCGGGGAAATGGTTGCTGCTGGCGCGCGGAACTGAGGTCGCCAAGCACAGTGACCCGACGGGTTCCACCATCACTCTCCGCCCCAACGGACGGGACGCGGAACTCGGGTGCGGCATCGAGGCGAGTGTGCAGAAGGACAAGGGCGGGATTAATATCTGCCTGGTAGAGGATCCCGACCAGGCCTGCAGTTCCAATGAGCTGCTTCGTAAGCCTGACAGTGACCAGTAGGCGGTAGTTGTCGGCCGAGATATCCGGGGATCACCAGAAAACTCGGCTGGCTTGTGATTGGAGTCTGCAGGTATACCCAGCTGTCGTGAACCGCGTCATTGCTCGCGGTCCTGACCGCTTGCTCTTGCGCCAGGAAACCCGGCCGGAAATTATTTCTTGCCGGGTTTCTTGATTTCATGGAAGGGGGCGCCGATGCGGCGTTCGGTCGGCGACGAGCGGGAGTGCGGAACGAAGGCTGACCGTGGTTGCGGGCCCGCGGTTGGCCTTCGCGTTCGGGGCGTCGTTGCGGGCCGCCTGGGGCGCGGCGCGGGTACCTCGAGGACCAGGCTTCCAGCAGTAGAGCCGGAAGTCCCAGGTGTAGATATAGGTGAAGTCGACTCCGAAGAGGGCACTCTTCGGTCCAGTGCTCACACGGTATGTTGCCCGGTCAACGGTGAGGTCCCGGCGTCTGCTCCGGTCCACCCCGTGCGATCATGTCGAACCGGTTCAAGGCGAGGGGGACTTGCCGCGATGGCGGATGGCATCCGGGCGGAGGACGGGCGCGATGGGGCGGGCCCGCGGACGTGGTCGTCGACATCGTGCCGGGGGCGTACGAGGAGGTGGCCGGGAGCCGGAGCCGAGGCTGGGGGTGTGTGCTCGTCGGGTGCGGGCTGCCGGCGCCGGCGGGTGTCACGGTGGTCGCCGGCTGCCTCGCCATCTGGGCCGGGCTGCTCAGCAGCCCGTGGCGGGACGACCCCGACCACGTGGACGACCCGCGGGCCTGCGCGCCGTCCACGGTGGAACTCGGTGACGCGCTGGCGCACTTCGGCCTGACCCTGCCGGACGGGGCCGCGAACGTCCGTTTCCAGTCGGGGCACGGCATGGCCGAGCGGGACCTCACCGTCGGCTTCGACCTGCCGGAGACCGAGGCCAAGGGCTACCTGGTCCGCTCGCACCTGCCGGCCGCGACCCGCCCCGGTGTCTCGATCACCGGCTGCGTGGCCGACGAGCCGTCGCCGGACCTGACCCGGGTGGGCTCGGAGCCGCGTGACGAGCAGTACTGGCAGATCGACGTCCAGGTGGCTCCGGCCTGGCCGGGCATGTCCCGGGTGGGCGTGCGGATCTCCGACCTCTGACGGGCGCCCTCGGGCCCTGCCGGACGGCCGCGCCGACGACCGCCGAGCCGCCCGGTCGGCGGCGCGGGACGATATCCGCTGGACCGGGTTGGCGGCCGTCGGGAGAGTGGGCGACATGATCGCGCCCGATACCCCGTTTCTGCCTGGTCTCGAACTCTCCCGGATCCTCTACGAGGAGGCGGTGCGCCCGGTTCTCGACGAGGCCTGCCCGGGTCTGCGGTACGCCGCCGCGCGGGTCGGGGCCGGCTCGGAGGTGCTCGGGTTCGACACGGCGAGGTCGACGGACCACGACTGGGGGCCGTGCCTGGACCTCTTCCTCCCGGCCGGTGAAGCCGGGCGACGCGGGCCGGAGATCGTCCGGTTGCTGGCCGAGCGGCTGCCGAAGCAGGTGCGCGGCTGGTCCACCCACTTCCGCCGTGGCGACGACCCGCGTGACCCGGTCGGCCACCTGGCTGTCACGGACGGGCCGGTCGACCACCGGGTGGTGGTGCGCGAACTCGGGCCGTGGCTCTCCGATCGCCTGGGGCTCACGGAAGCCGGGGCCGAACCGTCGGTCCGCGACTGGCTGGTGATGCCGCAGCAACGGCTCGCCGAGGTGACCGGGGGAGCGGTGTTCCACGACGGCACCGGAGAACTCACCGCGGTGCGGGCACGGTTGGTGTGGTACCCCGAGCAGGTGTGGCGGTACCTGCTGGCCTGCCAGTGGCAGCGGATCGCCCAGGAGGAGGCGTTCGTCGGCCGCTGCGCGGAAGTGGGGGACGAACTGGGGTCGGCCGTCACCGCCGGGCGGCTGGTGCGCGACCTGATGCGGCTCTGCCTGCTGCTGGAGCGCCGGTACGCCCCGTACGGGAAGTGGCTGGGCAGTGCCTTCGGGCGGTTGGCGGTGGCGGAGCGGCTGGCGCCCGCCCTGCGCGGGGCGTTGGCCGCGACGGACTACCCGGCGCGGGAGCGGCACCTGTGCGACGCGTACGAGACGGTCGCCGCGCTGCAGAACGCCATCGGGCCGGCGGCGCCGCAGGATCCGGCCCGCCGTCCGTACCACGGCCGGCCGTTCCTGGTTCTGCACGCCGAGCGCTTCGCCCATGCCCTGGCGGAGACGGTCACCGATCCAGAACTGCGCGACCGGCCGCTCACCGGGAGCGTGGACCAGTGGGCGGACAGTACGGACCTGCTGTCCAGGCGCGGGGCGATCCGGGCGGTGAACGAAGCCGTGGGGTGACGAACCGCCATGGGAGCGGGGAGATTCCCCGTGGAGCGGAGGACGAAGGCCGACCGTGGTTGCGGGCCCACGGCCGGCCTTCGCGTTCGG
The DNA here is from genome assembly GCF_040685575.1 of Kitasatospora sp. NPDC088351. Taxonomy (NCBI): domain Bacteria; kingdom Bacillati; phylum Actinomycetota; class Actinomycetes; order Kitasatosporales; family Streptomycetaceae; genus Kitasatospora; species Kitasatospora sp. NPDC088351. Next base: position 4,197 of record NZ_JBFBIL010000114.1, read on the forward strand.
GGGCACCGTTGCGGGGTGCCCGGGGGTGCCGCGCGCCCGTTGTCCGGGGCGCGGTACGGGTGGCTCAGGGGCCGGGCTTCCAGCGGTAGAGCTGGGAGCCCCAGGTGTAGATGTAGGTTGAGTCGACCCCGAACAGGGCGCTCTTCGACCGGGTGGGCCGACCGGCGGTGTCGGGGGTGAGGGTGGTCGTCACGTTGTAGGCGCCGATCCGGGGGGACAGGCACATCCTCCAGGTGTATCCGTCGGTCGGAAGCTGGACGTCCTCGGCGGGGGAGTTCCCGCCCGGCGTCAGCAGGCTCCAGGCGTAGGTGCCGGCCTCCAGCTGGACGTGGCGCTGGACGCACTTCTGCGGCGGCGCGACGGGGGCGGGGAGCGGCGTCAACTGCGCGTAGTCGTCGAGGAATTCACGGTCGGCGGCGGAGGCCGAGGTGGCGAACGGGCCGAGCGCGAGGGCGAGGACGACGACGGGCAGGGCGAGGAGTCGGGGCAGCCGGCGGGGCCTGCGTTCCTCCGGGGCGGCGATCGCGGCGACGGTGAGGGAACGGGGCGGACGGGCCATCGACGACACTTCCTTCCGAAGGAATTGGTCTGGACCGATTCTCCTTCGGAAGGTGATCTCCGGGCTATCCCCGAACTCTGGGATACCGGGCGCGCACCCCGCCCGTCACCTCGCCCCGTCGCCCCGCCTCCGCGCTACTTGCCGAAGCGCCGTTCGCGGCCCGCGTACGAGCGCAGCGCGCGCAGGAAGTCGACGCGGCGGAAGGCGGGCCAGTAGCAGTCCACCCAGTGCATCTCGGCGTAGGCCGACTGCCAGAGCAGGAAGCCCGACAGCCGCTGCTCGCCCGAGGTGCGGATGATGAAGTCGGTGCGGTCCCCGGCCGAGGAGTAGAGGTGCCGGGAGATGTGCTCCTCGTCGAACCGCCCGACCAGCTCGACCGGGTCGCCGCCGGCCGCGAGGTGCTCCTCGAAGGCGCTCTTCACGGCGTCGACGATCTCGCGGCGGCCGCCGTAGCCGACGGCGACGTCGACCTTCAGTCCGCCGCGCCCGGCCGTGCCGGCGGCCGCCTCCTTCAGCACCCGGGCGGTGTCGCCGGGCAGCAGGTCGAGCGAGCCGATCACCTGTACCTCCCAGGGGCGGCCGGTCGCGGAGATGTCCCGGACGGTCTCCTCGATGACCTCGATGAGCGGGCCGAGTTCGTCGGCGGGGCGGCCGAGGTTGTCGTCGGAGAGCATGAAGAGCGTCACGTGCCCGATCCCCGCCGCCGCGCACCAGCCCAGGAACTCCGTCGCCTTGGCGCCGCCCGCCCGGTACCCCTCGCGGACGTCGTCGTGGCCGGCCTTCCGGGCCCAGCGCCGGTTGCCGTCGAGCATGATCCCGACGTGCTGCGGGCGCGACAGGCCCGCCAGCGTGCTGGCCAGGCGACGCTCGTACACCGCTTCCATCGGCCGGCGGAGCACCAGCGGCAGCAGCCTCATGAACCGTCTCCATCCATCGCGTGAGTCCGCCGTCGACGGTACCAGCGGTTCACCGAGTGTCCTGTCGGCAGCGGGGGTTGGGGTCGGGGTGGCCGGGGCGACCGGGGCGCGCCCGTGGGGAAGGCGCTGTGCGACGCGTCCACGCGCCCCGGCGGGGCGAAGGCCGGGAGGCGCGACTCTCCCGGGCCGGGGTTGTCGGCACCGGCGGTGCGGGTATCTGAAGGTGACGGCCCGTGAGTGGCCGGCCTCCGGGGTCCGCGGGTGCGGAATTTCGGCCGCGAGTTCTGTCTGAACGGTTGCTCTATTGAAGTGGCCATGGCATTTTCGTGCGGCGCGGGCGTCCGTGACCGATCGTGCGCCCCGCCAATCCCCCACAAGGAGAGCCATGTTCAGGAGACTTGTCGCCGTAGCCGGTGCCGGCGTGGTGGTCGCGGGTGCGCTGACCTGCGCCGCCGCCCCCGCCCAGGCCGCTCAGGCGGTGCAGGCCGGCGATCTGACCTCCACCATCGCGCTGAGCAACTGCTCGGCGTCACTGGTGCGTTACCCCTCCTCGGTCGACACCGACCGGGCCCTGATGCTCACCAACGGCCACTGCCTGCCGACGATGCCGTCCGCCGGCCAGGTCATCCAGAACACCAGCGCCAGCCGGAGCGGCACGCTGCTCGGCGCATCCGGTGCGTCGCTCGGCACCGTCCAGGCGGACAAGGTGCTCTACGCGACCATGACGGGCACCGACGTCGCCCTGTACCAGCTGACCGACACCTTCGCGTCCATCGGCACCAAGTACGGTGCGACCGCGCTGACGATCAGTGACACCCACCCGGTCGACGGCTCCTCGATGTTCATACCGTCCTCGTACTGGAAGCAGACGTGGAACTGCTCCATCAACGGCTTCGTCGGCACCCTGCGCGAGGACCAGTGGACCTGGCACGACTCGATCCGCTACAGCTCCGGCTGCAACACCACCCACGGCACCTCCGGTTCGCCGATCGTCGACGCCGCCACCAGGAAGGTCGTCGGCATCAACAACACCGGTAACGACGACGGTGCGATGTGCACGCTCAACAACCCGTGCGAGGTGGCGGCCGACGGCACCACCACGGTGACCCAGGGCCAGAGTTACGGCGAGGAGACCTACTGGTTCACCACCTGCCTCGGCACCGGCCGCGTCATCGACCTCAACGTCAGCGGCTGCCTCCTCACCAGGCCGGCCGGCAGCGGCTCCGTCTCGGTGACCAACCCGGGCAACCAGTCCACCGCGCTGAACGGCTCGGCCAACCTGCAGATCACGGCCACCGGTGGCACCGCGCCGCTCGGCTACTCGGCCAC
>NZ_JBFBIL010000115.1:0-6875 GCF_040685575.1 Kitasatospora sp. NPDC088351
AGGAGATCCCCGCCCTGCTGGCCTGACCGGCGAGGGCCTGACCGGCGAGGGCCTGGCCGGGGGAGCCCCTGGGGCGCCCGGCCCGGCCGCTCAGTCGGTCTCCCGCGCGTGCCGCGAAAGCGCCGACGTGGCCAGCGAGTTGTGCACGCTGAACGCCACCGTCCCGGGCAGGTAGCGGTCCTGGGACCACTCCACCGGCGTCCCCGTCGGGTCGGTGGTCCGGCGCCGCTCGCGCAGCAGCGGGCTGCCGCGCCGGCAGCCGAGCAGCCGGGCGTCCTCCGCGTTGGCGGCGACGATGTCGATGGTGTGGTCGGCGTCCGTGAACAGGATGCCGTGCTCGCGCAGCACTTCGGTGTGCGAGACCACGTCGGGCGGCAGCTGGGCGACGATCTCGCCGACCCGCGGCGGGTAGACGGTCCGCTCGACCATCACCGGCGTCCCGGACAGGGTGCGCAGACGGACCGTCAGATAGACCTCGGCGCCCGGCTCCAGGCGCAGCTGCTCACGCTCGGCGGCGTCGGCGGGGCGGCGGACCAGCGAGTCCAGGATGCCGCCGGGCTCCTCGCCCATCGAGTACGCCCAGTGCGTGAAGCTGAGCAGCTCGGAGAAGCTCTGCACCCGCGCGGTGCCCAGCACCACCCGCCGGGTGCCGCGCCGGGAGGTGACCAGCCCGTCCGAGCGCAGCACGGCCAGCGCCTGGCGGACGGTGCCGCGCGAGACGCCGTACTGCTCGGCCAGCGCGCCCTCGGCGGGCAGCCGGCCGGTCTCGCCGTACGCGCCGGTGGTGATCGCCTCGCGCAGGTCGGCGGCCACCTTGCGGTAGAGGGCGCCGGCGGCGCGGTCCTCGGCCGGTGCGGCGGCGGCACGGCCACGGCCCGGCGGCGGGGCGGGCTCCGAGGCCGTCGTGAGGTCCTCGCCCGGCGCGGCCGAGCGGTCCTGGCCCGGCGCGGTTCCTGCGGCCGCGGGGCGGTCGGGCTCCAGTGCCACGTCAGTCAATGTCCCTCCTGGGGCGGTGTCCTGCGCAACCGTACCGGCGCGGACAGCCCGACCTTATCCCGCTGCGCCCTCGAAGCATCGCACTCGGCCGATCGCTCCCGGACGGCCCGATTCGACCGTTCCCGCAGCCGACCCCGGTTCCGGGCCGTCCGTTCACCTTCCCGTCACCGGGCTCCGGCGTACTTACCCCCGTCAGCGAAGTTGGCTAGTCAACTCGGCCCCGTCCGAACCGCCTCTCCGCCCGACTCCGGCCCTCGCGAAGGCCACTCTCAGGACCCCCGGGCCCCCTGAGGCCCCTCGCGAAGGCAGCCCTCGCGAACCTCCCCCTCGCGACCGGCACCCCTCGCAGTACGCCCCCGATCAGGAGACTGACCCGTGACCGTGCACCGTGCCCGCGCCGCCGCCTTCGCGGCCGTACTGACCGCCGCCGCGCTCTCCCTCACCGCCTGCGGCTCCGCCGGTTCGACCACCGCGAAGTCCGGCGACGCCGCCAAGGCCGGCACCAAGGACGCCAAGGACGCCACCTCGCTCGCCGACTTCGGCGGCATGGACGGCCTGGTCGCCGCCGCCAAGAAGGAGGGCAAGCTGCACGCCATCACGCTGCCCCGGGACTGGGCGAACTACGGCAAGCTCATGGACTCGTTCAAGGCCAAGTACGGCATCGAGATCGAGGACGAGAACCCGGACGGCTCCAGCCAGGACGAGATCAACGCGATCACCTCCCGCAAGGGCCAGGACCGCGCCCCCGACGTGGTCGACCTCGGCAGCGCCTTCGCGCTCCAGGCGGTCAAGGACGGCCTGCTCGCCCCCTACAAGGTCGCCACCTTCGACAAGGTGCCGGACACCATGAAGGACGCGAACGGCGCCGCCGTCAACGACTACGGCGGCTACGTCTCCATCGGCTGCGACGCCAAGAAGATCGCCAACTGCCCGAAGACCTTCGCCGATCTGCTCAAGCCGGAGTACAAGGGCCAGGTCGCCCTCAACGGCAACCCGACCAAGTCCGGTTCCGCCTTCGGCGGCGTCTACGCGGCCGCGCTCGCCAACGGCGGCTCGCTGGACAACATCCAGCCCGGCATCGACTTCTTCGGCAAGCTGAAGCAGTCCGGCAACTTCAACCCGGTCGAGTCCACCCCGGCGACCGTCGAGAAGGGCGAGACCCCGATCTCGATCGACTGGTCCTACCTGAACGCCGGCTACACCGACGAGTTCAAGGAGAAGGGCGTCGACTGGAAGGTCTCCGTCCCCAGCGACGGCAGCTACGCCCAGTTCTACAACCAGGGCATCAACAAGTGGGCCCCGCACCCGGCGGCCGCCCGCCTGTGGCAGGAGTACCTGTTCAGCGCCGAGGGCCAGAACCTCTTCCTCGGCGGCTACGCCACCCCGTCCACCTTCGAGGCCCTGAAGAAGGACGGCACCCTGGACACCGCGGCCGCCGCCAAGCTGCCGGCCATCGAGAAGCCGTTCACCACCTTCCCGACCCAGGACCAGATCACGGCCGCCAAGAAGGTCGTCACCGAGAACTGGACCAAGGCCATCGCGGGCTGACATACCGTCACCTCACCTCGAACGGGCTGATCCCACTCATGACCACGGCTCCCACCCCGGTGCCGACCACCCCCGCCGCCACCGTTCCCGGTGGCGGCGCGGGGGCGTCCGCCACCGACACCACCACCGCCACGACCACCACCCCCACCCCGCGCCGCGGCCCGGCGCTGCGCCTCGGCGGCGGCTCCTGGCTCGCCACCGTGCCGCTCTTCGTCTTCTTCGCGATCGGCTTCGGCCTGCCGGCCGTCGCGATCGTGATCGGCGCCTTCACCACCTCCAGCGACGCGGAGGGCGGCGGCGGCCGGTTCACCCTCGACAACGTCACCGCCTCGGTCCAGGGGGCCTACTGGACGGCGATGGTCAGCAGCCTCAAGCTGTCCGCGCTCACCGCGCTGCTCTCCACCGTGATCGGCCTGCCGATCGCCCAGGCCGTGGTGACCTCCCGGTTCACCTGGCTGCGCCAGGCGGTGCTCACCGCCTCCGGCGTCCTGGCCAACTTCGGCGGACTGCCGCTGGCCTTCGCCTTCGTCGCCACCCTCGGCAACGCCGGCGAGATCACCAAGCTGCTCCACCTCACCGACCACGGCTGGTCGCTCTACTCCTTCACCGGCCTGACCGTCGTCTACCTGTACTTCCTCGTCCCGCTCATGGTGCTCACCATCACCCCGGCCCTGGACGGCCTGCGGGTGCAGTGGCGCGAGGCGGCCCACAACAACCGGGCCACCACCGTGCAGTACTGGCGCCACGTCGCGCTGCCGATCCTGCTGCCCTCGCTGCTCGGCGGGTTCGTCCTGCTCTTCGGCAGCGCCTTCGCCGCGTACGCCACCGCCGCCGCCATGGTCGGCGCCACCGTGCCGCTGGTCAGCCGCTCGATCGCCGACGCGCTCTCCGGCAACGTCCTGGTGGGCCAGGGCAACCTCGCCCTCGCCCTCAGCCTCAACATGATCGTGGTGGCCGTCCTGGTGATGGCCGTGTACCTCCCCCTCCAGCGCCGGAGTGCCCGATGGCTCAGCTGACCTCCGCCCGCACCTCGTCCGGGCGCCCGAAGGTGCGCTGGTGGCGCGGTGCCGTCCTGCTCCTCGCGGGCGTCTACTTCGTCGTCCCGCTCGCCGCCTCCGGATACTTCTCCATCGACGACCCGAAGGGCTACTCCTTCGAGGCGTACACCGGCCTGCTGAGCGCCCCCGGCTTCCTCGACAGTCTCTGGCTGACCCTCCAGCTCGCCGTCGTCACCGTCCTGGTGCTGCTGCTCCTGCTGGTGCCCGCGCTGATCGCGGTCCGGCTCGGCGCGCCCCGGCTGCGCCCGGTGATCGACGTGCTCTGCACGCTGCCGCTGGTCGTCCCGCCGGTCGCGCTCACCGCCGGCCTGATCGGCGTGCTGCGCTGGGGCCCGGACTACCTGATGGACACGCCGTTCTTCCAGACCTTCGTGTTCATCCAGGACCCGGACTTCCCGCTGGTCCTGGTCATCGCGTACGTGCTGATGTCGCTCCCGCTCGCCTACCGGGCGCTGGACGCGGGCCTGCGCGCGGTGGACGTCCGCACCCTGGTCGAGGCCGCCCGCAACTGCGGTGCGAGCTGGCCGCGCGCGGTGTTCACCGTCGTCCTGCCGAACCTGCGCGGCGCGCTGCTGAACGCCTCCTTCCTCACCCTGGCCCTGGTGCTCGGCGAGTTCACCGCCGCCTCGATCCTCGGCTACCAGCCCTTCCCCGTGTGGATCTACTCGGTCGGCAACAGCCAGGCCCACATGTCGGTCGCGGTCTCCATCCTGAGCCTGCTGATCACCTGGCTGCTGCTGCTCCTGCTGGCCGCCGTCGGCCGCGAGCGCCGGCACAGGACCACGTCCTGACGTCCGCACCGCTCGGCCGCACCGCTCGGCCGCACCGTTCGGCCTCACTGTTCGACCTCCCGACGTCCCGAGCTCCTGAACTCCACGGAGAAACGAACCCCCATGACTTCCCTCGCAGTTGAGAAGACCGCCACCGCCCCGGGCGGCGCCACCGTCGAGTTCCGCACCCTGCGCCGGGCGTTCGGCACCACCACCGCGCTGGACGGCCTGGATCTCACCGTCCGGCCGGGCGAACTCCTCGCCCTGCTCGGCCCGTCCGGCTGCGGCAAGACCACCGCGCTGCGCATCCTGGCCGGCTTCGAGCAGCACGACTCCGGCCAGGTGCTGGTGGACGGCGAGGACATCACCCGGATCCCCGCGCACCGGCGCGACGCCGGCATGGTGTTCCAGTCCTACAGTCTCTTCCCGCACCTGACCGCCGCCGACAACGTCGCCTTCGGCCTTCGGATGCGCGGCACCGGCAAGGCCGAACGGCGCGGTCGCGCCCAGGAGTTGCTGGAACTGGTCGGCCTGCCGCAGCACGCCGACCGCTACCCGCACCAGCTGTCCGGCGGCCAGCAGCAGCGCATCGCGCTCGCCCGCGCGCTCGCCCTGCAGCCGCGCGTCCTGCTGCTCGACGAGCCGCTGTCCGCGCTGGACGCCAAGGTCCGCCTCTCGCTGCGCGAGGAGATCCGGCGCCTCCAGCAGGAGTTGGGCATCACCACCCTGTTCGTCACCCACGACCAGGAGGAGGCGCTCTCGATGGCCGACCGGGTCGCCGTGCTGCGCGCGGGCCGGCTGGAGCAGTGCGCCACCCCGTCCGAGCTGTACGCCCGCCCGGCGACGGCCTTCGTGGCCGAGTTCGTCGGCACCATGAGCCGCATCCCGTGCACCCGGACGGCCGACGGCGTCGAGGTGCTCGGCCGCCGCCACGCCGTGGACGGCACCGCGCCCGCCGAGGGCGAACTGGAGGTCCTGGTCCGGCCCGAGAACGTGTCGCTGGCCCCGGCCGGGGACGGCCCGGCCCTGGTGGTCTCCGCGTCCTTCCTGGGCGCCGTCACCCGGCTGACCGTCCGCCTCGCCGACGGCACCGAGGTCAAGGCCGACCTGCCGACCGAGGCCGCCGCCACCCTGCCGATCGGCTCCCGCGCCGCGCTCACCCTGCCCGAGCGGCCGGTGCTGGTGGACCGCCGTACCGTCTGAACCGACCTGTCCGTCCCTACTGCACTGCCTCTGCCGCCTCTACTGCCTCTGCTGCTGAACCACCGAAGGTACCGCCATGCCTGAGACCCCCCTGCCCGCCGCCGTCCTCTTCGACATGGACGGCACCCTGGTCGACACCGAGCACCTCTGGTGGCAGGCCGCCGCCGAACTCGCCGAGGAACTCCAGCACCCGCTGACCGACCAGGACGCCCCCGAGGTGCTCGGCCAGGCGATCGAGCACACCGCCGCCCATCTGCACCAGGTCAGCGGCACCTCGCTCAGCGAGGCCGAACTCGCCCACCGCCTCGGCGAGTCCTTCTTCGGCAAGGTCTCCGCCGAGACCGTCCCGCGCCCCGGCGCCCTCGCGCTGCTCGCCGAACTGCGGGACGCCCGGGTGCCCACCGCGCTGGTCTCCGCCTCGCCGCGCCGGGTGGTGGAGCTCGTCCTCTCCACCATCGGCCGCGACTGGTTCGCCGTCACCCTGGCCGCCGAGGACACCGAGCGCACCAAGCCCGCGCCGGACCCGTACCTCGCCGCCGCCGACCGCCTCGGCCTGGACCCGGCGGCCTGCGTGGCCGTCGAGGACACCCCGACCGGCGTCGCCTCCGCCACGGCCGCCGGCTGCGCGGTGCTCGCCGTGCCGTCCACCGCCACGCCCATCCCCGACGGCTCCCGGGTCACCCTGCTCGACAGCCTGGTCCACGCCGACCTCGCCCTGCTCGGAAAGCTCGGCGCCCGCCCGGCCGGCTGACCACCGTGCCCTACCTCCTGCTCGCCCTCGCCATCACCAGCGAGGTCTGCGCCACCAGCTGCCTCAAGCTCACCGAGGGCTTCACCCGCCTCTGGCCCAGCCTGGGCGTGGGCATCGGCTACGCGCTCTCCTTCCTGCTGCTCGGCCGGGCCCTGAAGCACATCCCGGTCTCCGTCGCCTACGCCGTCTGGTCGGGCGCGGGCACCGCCGCGGTGGCCGGCATCGGCGTCATCGCCTTCGGCGAGTCCCTGGGCCGCCTCCAGTGGCTGGGCATCGCCCTGGTGATCGTCGGCGTCATCGTCCTCAACCTCAAGGGCGGCCACTGACCGCCGGCGTGTCGGTGCCGGGTGCGAGCATCGGGCGCATGGGAGTTCTCTTCAACTACTACACCGCCGCCGACGACCGGGCCGCCGCCGGGGCGATCGTGCGCGACGACGACGAGCCGTTCGGCACCGGGTACGACGAATTCACGGTGAAGGGGATCGACCCGATGGTCGGCCTCCTTCCCGCCGAGTCCCTCCTCACCGGCAGGCCCGAGGCGCAGCTCGC
>NZ_JBFBIL010000116.1:0-6092 GCF_040685575.1 Kitasatospora sp. NPDC088351
GGCTGGACCAGAAGGGGCAGAACCTCTACGCCATCCAGGGCCTGCCGCCGAGCCTGCTGCGGATCCCGCAGGGTTGCGCGTTCAACCCGCGCTGCCCGCGGGCTCAGGACATCTGCCGGGCCGAGGTGCCGGAGCTGTTCCCGGTCACCGAGGAGGACGGCACCACGGCGGCCGGGCGGGGCAGCGCCTGCTTCTTCTGGAAGGAGACCCTCCATGACCGCTAACGGGTCCACCGCACTGAGGGCGGCGGTACCGGAGGAGGCCGCGTTCGCGCAGGAGGTGCCGCCCGGCGAGCCGATCCTCGAAGTCCGGGATCTGGTCAAGCACTTCCCGCTGACCCGGGGCATCCTCTTCAGGAAGCAGGTCGGAGCGGTGAAGGCGGTCGACGGGGTCAGCTTCGACCTCATGCAGGGGGAGACGCTGGGCATCGTCGGCGAGTCCGGCTGTGGCAAGTCCACGCTGGCCAAGGTGCTGATGAACCTGGAGCGGGCCACCTCCGGGCAGGTGCGGTACAAGGGCGAGGAGATCTCCCGGCTCTCGGGCGCGGGGCTGAAGGCCGTCCGCCGGAACATCCAGATGGTGTTCCAGGACCCGTACACCTCGCTGAACCCGCGGATGACGGTCGGCGACATCATCGGGGAGCCCTTCGAGATCCACCCCGAGGTGGCGCCGAAGGGCGACCGCCGCAAGGCCGTTCAGGATCTGCTGGACGTGGTCGGGCTCAACCCGGAGTACATCAACCGGTATCCGCACCAGTTCTCCGGCGGTCAGCGCCAGCGCATCGGCATCGCCCGGGGGCTGGCGCTCAAGCCGGAGCTGATCATCTGTGACGAGCCGGTCTCCGCGCTGGACGTGTCGGTGCAGGCGCAGGTGATCAACCTGCTGGAGCAGCTCCAGGGTGAGTTCGAGCTCTCGTACATGTTCATCGCGCACGACCTCTCGATCGTCCGGCACATCTCGGACCGGGTGGGGGTGATGTACCTCGGCAAGATGGTCGAGATCGGCTCCGACCTGGAGATCTACGATCATGCGACGCACCCGTACACCCAGGCGCTGCTCTCCGCGGTGCCGGTGCCGGACCCGGCGGCGCGGGAGTCCCGCGACCGGATCGTGCTCACCGGTGACGTGCCCTCGCCGGCCAACCCGCCGTCCGGCTGCCGGTTCCGCACCCGCTGCTGGAAGGCGCAGGAGCGCTGCTCCACCGAGATCCCGCTGCTGGCGGCCCCGGCCTGGCTGGACGGGCTCGCCCGGCACGAGTCGGCGTGTCACTTCGCGGCGGAGCGCGACATCGAGCAGAGCGCGGCGGAGCGCGAGGTCGAGCAGAGCGCGGCGGAGCGCGGCGTCGAGCCCGGCGCGGCGGAGCGCGAGGTCGGTCGGAGCGCTGCGGAGGGCGGGGGAGGCCCCGGGGGCACGGAAACGTAGTTGACACGGCTGTACCGGTCCGCCTTGCAGGGCGCGTCCTCCTTTCGGAGGGCGCGCCCTTGCGTTGTGCTGCGGAAACGCTCGAATTCCGGGCGCCCGAACGGCTCCCTTTTAGTCATTACGCTACGTAAAGCATCGAATACCGGAGATTATTGTCCGCTATTCGGAAGGCGGAGCAGGGGGCTCCGGGAGCGATATGCAGGAATTTGGCGAGCAATGTCACAAATTGGTCTGAGCATGTAATTGAAAAGAGATGTGACGTGGATTCCGCCAGGGGGGTCGGGTGATCGATAGTTGCTCTGCGCGTATCAGTGGTCACCTCGCCAACTGTGCGGATCGGCCCTGAGATGTCGACCCTCGCCATGCCCGGCACACCGACTGGCGGGGCGCCGTTCGTTCGTAAGCCCCTAAATCGAGAGGCAGTTGAATGAGGCTCACCAAGACGATGCGTTGGACCGCGCTCGCGGCGTGCACCGCGCTCGCGATCTCCGCCTGCAGCACCGGCGGCGACAAGAAGTCCTCGGACCCGGCGAGCGGCGGATCGGGCAAGAAGGGCGGCTCGATCAATGTCGAGCTGGGTGAGCCGCAGCACGGTCTGGTGCCGCAGAACACCGCCGAGTCCGAGGGCGCCGAGGTGCTCCACGCGATCTTCGCCGGCCTGGTCGACTACGACATCAAGGACAACTCGCCGAAGCTCCGGGTCGCCGAGTCGATCGAGAGCACCGACGCCACCACCTGGACGATCAAGCTCAAGGACGGCTACGCCTTCCACAACGGCGAGAAGGTCACCGCGCAGTCCTTCGTGGACGCCTGGAACTACGGGGCGAACCAGGACAACGCGCAGGAGGCGCTGCCGTTCTTCGACAAGATCCTCGGCTCCGAGGAGCTGGCCCCGGGCAAGGACAAGAAGCCCTCCGCCAAGGAGCTCAAGGGCCTGAAGGTCGTCGACGACAAAACCTTCACCGTCACGCTCAAGGCGCCGTTCTCCCAGTTCAAGACCATGCTGGGCTACAACGCCTTCTTCCCGCTGCCGAAGGCGTTCTTCACCGACCCGAAGGCGTTCGGCGAGAAGCCGATCGGCAACGGCCCGTTCGAGATGGACGGCGCCTGGGAGCACAACAAGCAGATCAAGGTGAAGCGGTTCGAGAACTTCCCGGCAGCGGACGGAAAGGCCAAGCTGGATTCCGTCACGTTCAGGATTTACGAGAAGCTGGAAACCGCCTACAACGATCTCCGCGCGGACACCATCCAGATCACCGACAAGCTGCCGATCTCGGCGATGGCGACGGTCGCGCAGGAGTTCGGTGACCGCTACATCTACAAGCCGGATTCCGGCGTCGGTTACATCGGATTCCCGATCGCGACGAACCCGGCCGCTTTCGGCAAGCCGGACATCCGCAAGGCGATCTCGATGGCGATCGACCGGGAGTCGATCACCAAGACCATCTTCTCGGGCACCCGTAAGCCCGCCGACGACTTCGTCAACCCGATCATTCCCGGGTACCGCCAGGGCGCGCTCGGCGACCTCGCCAAGTACAACCCGGCGAAGGCGAAGGAGCTGTTCACCCGGGCCGGCGGCCTGCCGGGGAACACGCTGGAGATCGGCTACAACGCGGACGGCGGCCACAAGGAGTGGATCGAGGCCGTCGGCAACCAGCTGAAGGCCAACCTCGGCATCGAGGTCACCTTCAAGCCGTTCGAGAAGTTCGGCGCCATCCTCACCGCGCTGGGCGACAAGCAGTACTCCGGGGCCTTCCGCATGGCCTGGTCGATGGACTACCCGTCGATCGAGAACTACCTGCGCCCGATCTTCTCCAAGGTCGCCATCGACAACGGCTCCAACTACGGCGGCTACGTCAACGAGGAGTTCGAGAGCCTGCTGACCCAGGCCGACGCGGCCAAGAGCGACGCCGAGGGCATCAAGCTCTACCAGCAGGCCGACGACGTGCTGATCAAGGACCTGCCGTACATCCCGGTGTACACCTACATGTCCTCCTCGGCCTACACCAAGTCCGTGAAGAACGTGAACGTCAACGCCCAGGGACAGATGGACCTGGCCAACGTCGAACTGGCCTGACCGACCACCATCTGACCGGCCCGCCCGGACGGGCGGCGCGGGCAACCCCCGCGCCGTCCGGCGCAGGCGTGCCCCGAACCACGAGGAGGCCGCATGGGCCGCTATGTGGTCCGCCGGATCATCCAGGCCATACCTGTGATCCTCGGCGCGACGTTCCTTATCTACGCACTGGTCTTCCTGCTGCCTGGTGACCCCATTACGGCACTGGCCGGTGAGAAGCGGCAGGACCCGGCGGTGGTGGCCGTCCTGCGGGACCGCTACCACCTGGACGACCCGTTCTTCGTCCAGTACTGGGACTACCTGGTCGGCCTGTTCAAGGGCGACTTCGGCGAGGACTACCGCGGCAACCAGGTCGTGGACGTCATGAAGACCGCGTTCCCGTACACCATCAACCTGGCGGTGACCGCGCTGGTCATCGAGATGGTGGTGGGTGTCACCGCCGGTGTGGTCGCCGCCCTGCGGCGCGGCCGGTTCATCGACAACGTGGTGCTGATCTCGACCCTGATGGTGATCTCGATCCCGGTCTTCGTGATCGGCTTCGTGCTCCAGCTGATCCTCGGGGTGAAGCTCAACACCGACTACGGCATCGACTTCTTCCCGGTCTCCTTCAACGAGGAGGCGGGCTTCCGGTCCTATCTGCTGCCGGCCTATGTGCTGGCCTCCACCTCGCTGGCGTACGTCGCCCGGCTCACCCGGACCAGCCTGATCGAGGTCATGCGGGCGGACTACGTCCGGACGGCGGTCGCCAAGGGGCTCAGCCCGTTCCGGGTGGTGGTCCGGCACGGTCTGCGCAACGCGCTGATCCCGATCGTCACCTTCCTGGGCATGGACCTGGGCGGGCTGATGGGCGGTGCGGTGATCACCGAGGGCATCTTCAACATCCCCGGGGTCGGACACCAGCTCTTCCAGTCCGTCTACCTGCGGGAACGCACCATCGTGGTGGGGATCGTGAGCGCCCTGGTGCTGGTCTACCTGTTCGCCAACCTGGTGGTCGACCTGCTGTACGCCGTTCTGGACCCGAGGATCCGCTATGAGTGAGCCGACGAAGAGCGAGAACGTGACGGTGGCGGCCCCCGGGCAGCCGGCCGCCGGATCCGCCGCCGGGGCCGCGCCCGCGGTCACGCCGGACGGCAATGAGCGGGTGGCCAGCCTCTGGACCGACGCCTGGTACGACCTGCGGCGCAACCCGCTGTTCCTGATCGGCGGGGTGCTGGTGCTGTTCATGGTGGCGCTGGCCGTCGCCCCACAGCTGTTCACCGACAAGGACCCGAGTTCGCCGGGCTTCTGCAACCTGGTCGACTCGCTGAAGCGGCCGAGCGCCGAGCACTGGTTCGGCTTCGACGTCCAGGGCTGTGACATCTACACCCGGACGGTGTGGGGTGCCCGCAACTCGATCATCGTCGGCATCCTGACCACCACGCTGGTGGTCCTGGTCGGTGGCACGCTGGGCCTCTGGGCGGGCTGGATCAGCGGTCTCTGGGACAGCGTGCTCTCCCGGGTCACCGAGATCTTCTTCGCCATCCCGCTGCTGCTCGGCGGCATGCTGATCATGTCGACCTGGAAGACGGGCAACGCCTGGACGGTCTCGGCGGTGATGGCGGTGCTCGGCTGGCCGCAGATCTACCGGCTGATGCGTTCGGCGGTGCTCTCCAACAAGCACAACGACTATGTGGTCGCGGCCAGGGCGCTCGGGGCCGGTACCGGACGGATCGTCTCCCGGCACATCCTGCCGAACGCCGTGGCGCCGGTGATCGTGGTCTCCACCATCAACCTGGGCGTCTACATCGGCGCCGAGGCCGCCCTGTCCTACCTGGGCATCGGCATCCAGTCCCCGGCGATCTCCTGGGGTCTGATGATCAGCGACGCGCAGTCCCGCTTCCTGAACGCCCCCCATGTGCTGCTCTTCCCGGCCGTCGTGCTGAGCATCACCGTGCTGGCGTTCATCATGCTCGGCGACGCGGTGCGCGACGCCCTCGACCCCAAGCTTCGCTGAGGAGGGCCGCGGACGATGAGTGACGCGACAAGGCCGTCGAAGGACGGCGCACCGCGCCAGGACGCGGTGGAGGTGATCAAGGGCGGCCGGGAGAACCTGACGCCCGGTACCCCGTTGCTGGAGGTCGACGACCTGCACATCGAGTTCCACACCCGGGACGGTGTCGCCAAGGCGGTCAACGGGGTGAGCTACTCGGTGTCGGCCGGTGAGACCCTGGCGGTGCTGGGGGAGTCGGGCTCGGGCAAGTCGGTGACCGCCCAGGCGATCATGGGCATTCTGGACATGCCGCCGGGGAAGATCACCGCCGGTTCGATCCGGTTCCGGGGCCAGGACCTGCTCACCATGAGCCCCAAGGCCCGGCGGGCGGTGCGTGGCCGGCGGATCGCGATGATCTTCCAGGACGCGCTCTCCTCGCTGAACCCGGTGCTCAGCGTGGGCTATCAGCTCGGTGAGATGTTCCGGGTGCACCAGGGCGCCTCCCGCAAGGAGGCCAGGGACAAGGCCGTCGAGCTGATGGAGCGGGTGCGCATTCCCGCGGCCAGGCAGCGGGTGAACGACTATCCGCACCAGTTCTCCGGCGGTATGCGTCAGCGCATCATG
>NZ_JBFBIL010000117.1:0-6023 GCF_040685575.1 Kitasatospora sp. NPDC088351
CGCCGGGGCCCCCGGGGCCCCGGGGGCTGCGCCCGGCCGGGAGGCACGCGCCGGGCGCACGGGGGCACCGCCAGGAGCCGGGTGACCGGAGAGGCGGCGAGAGAAGGTGACGCCTCTCCACGCAGGCCACCCCGGGAAAATCACTTCAGGAAGTGAACACATACGAGGGATTGACTCCAACGGACCCTCCAAGCAATATCTCTATCGACGCCCCTTTAGGGGAGAGTGTCCAGTCATGTGTTCGACTGATGAAGATTTCCGGCTCCTCCGAGCCACTGCCAGGCCGCCTCGACGCTGCGGCGGCCAGGCTCGGGAGGTGTCCGGACCGGCGGCTCGGCCGTAGAGGGTCGGCCGGGCCACCACCAGACTGCCGGTGCCGTCCCGCACAGGGTCCGGCACCGGCGGTTCCGGCCTCCGCCCCGTACCGGCCGGGCGGTCGCACCCGGGCGGCTCCGCCGCTGGTCCGGCTCGGTAGACTCGGCCAGCGTGCCAGTCCTCCTCAGCATCGTGCTCCCGGTCCACGGAGTGGAGCGCTTCCTGCCCCGCTGCCTCGACTCGATCCTCGAACCAGGCCCGGCCGAGAGGTCCGGCGCGGCCGGCGGGCCCCGCTTCGAAGTGATCGCGGTCGACGACCTCTCCCCCGACCGCTGCGGCGCGATCCTGGACGAGTACGCGGCCCGCGACCCCCGGCTGCGCGTCCTGCACCTCACCGAGAACCAGGGCCTCGGCGGCGCCCGTACCGCCGCCCTCCCCGAGGTGCGCGGCGAGTACGTCTGGTTCGTCGACAGCGACGACTGGCTCCCCGAGGGCACCGTCGGGGCGGTCCTCGACGAACTGGAGCAGGAGCACCGGCGCGAGACCCCGGCCGACGTCCTGCTCACCGGCTTCACCCACGTCTACCCCGACGGCGGCACCGAGCCCAACCCCTGGCGGCACGTGCTGGCCGGCTCCCCGCTGGTCGAGGGCTGCACGCTGGCCGAGCACCCGGCGCTGTTCCGGACCGTGATGTCGGTCTGGAACAAGGTGTTCCGCCGCGAGTTCCTGACCGGCCTCGGCGTCTCCTTCGGGCGCGGGTTCTACGAGGACATCTCGGTCACCTACCCGGCGCTGCTGGCCGCCGAACGGCTGCGCTACCTCGACCGCCCCTGCTACTTCTACCGGCGCGGCCGGGCCGGCGCGATCACCAGCACCGCCTCCCCCAAGCACGCCGACGCCTTCGCCCAGTACGACGCGATCTTCGGCTTCCTCGACCGTCCGGACCGCCCGGGCCGGCCCGTCCCCGACACCCTGCGCACCCTGGTCTTCGAGCGGACCGTCCAGCAGGCGCTGACCGTCTACGACACCCCGGGGCTGGTCCCGCCCGAGCTGCGCAAGGACTTCTTCCGCCGGATCTCCGAGCACTTCGGCCGCCACCGGCCGGCCGGCTACCGCTTCCCCGGCGGCCTGCGCGGCGTGCAGTACCGGCTGGCGGCGCGCGGATCGCGGATCGCGTACGCGGAGCTGCGCCGTACCGGCCGGCTGCCGCGCGAACTCAAGCGCGGGGCACGGGCGGTGGCCCCGGCGGTGAAGCGCGGGGTGCGCAGCAGCGCCCGTTTCACCGCGTACAACGCGTTCCGCCGGCTGCCGCTGGACGAGCACCTGGCGGTCTACGCGGCCTACTGGCACCGGGGTTACGCGTGCAGCCCGGCCGCGATCTACGAGAAGGCGAAGGAACTGGTGCCCGGCGTCCGGGGTGTCTGGGTGGTGGAGAACCGCGCCCAGGCGGCCACCCTGCCGGCCGGGGTGCCGTACGTGATCGTCAACACGCCCGCCTATCTGAAGGCGATGGCGACCGCCAAGTACTTCGTCAACAACGTCAACTTCCCGCGCACGATGGTCAAGCGGCCGGGCACGGTGCATGTGCAGACCCAGCACGGCACGCCGCTGAAGGCGATGGGCATGGACCTCAGGGACCACCCGGCCGCCGCGGACGGGATGGACTTCGACCGGCTGCAGGAGGCGGTCGACCGCTGGGACTTCCTGGTCTCCTCGAACCCGCACACCAGCGAGCACTTCGCCCGGGCCTTCCCCGGCCGCTACGAGATGCTGGACACCGGTTACCCGCGCAACGACCGGCTGGCGAACACCACGCCGGCCGAGGTGGCCGCGATGCGCGAACGGTTCGGGCTGGCCCCGGACCGGACGGCGGTGCTGTACGCGCCGACCCACCGTGAGGGCCGCGGCGGGTACGTACCGCTGCTGGACGTGCGCGAGCTGGCCAGGCGGCTCGGGCCCGGCTTCACCCTGCTGGTGCGGACCCACTACTTCCACACCGGCGGCCCGGGCGACCTGGCGGCGGGCGAGGGCGCGGCGGAGATCGTGGACGTCTCGGCGCACCCGACCGTGGAGGACCTGTACCTGGCGGCGGACGTCCTGGTCACGGACTACTCGTCGATGATGTTCGACTACGCCGTGCTGGACCGGCCGATCGTGATCTTCGCGCCGGACTGGGACGAGTACCGGCGGGTGCGCGGGGTCTACTTCGACCTGTTCGCGGAGCCGCCCGGCGCGGTGACGGTGGACGCCGACGGGCTGGCGGCGGCGCTGCTGGCGGGCGACCCGGAGCCGGCCGCGCGGGCGAGGTTCCGGGAGCGGTTCTGCCCGTGGGACGACGGCGGGGCGGCGGAGCGGGTGGTCCGCCGGGTGTTCCCGACCGAGAGCTGAGGCCGGCAGCCCAGGGGGCGGCAGCCGGGGCTGAGACCGGAGGGCCGGGAACACGGCTGCGGGGCCCGCGCCCGGCGGGCCCCGCAGGCTGCGACCGGACTCAGCCCTGACGCGCGGCCAGGAACTCGTCGAAGGTCAGCTCGCCGTCGTGGTTGGTGTCCATCTGCTTGATGACGGCCTCGGCCACCGAGATCGACGTGGTCAGGTCGCCGAGCTCGCGCGCGACCCTGGCGTACTCGGCGGCGGTGATCCGGCCGTCGCCGTTCACGTCGTACTTGTCGAAGGCCGCGCGGATCGTGTCGACGTCTGCCATGAGTTGCCCCTCCTATGAACTGCTGATGTGCGTTTCCGACGGCCGTACCCTACCCGGCCGTGGCGAGCGCCACGGCCGGCGGGAGTGGACGGGCTCGGGGGTGGGTGTCGTAGTCTGCGGTTCTGATCTCGGCCCGGCCGGGAACCGATCACCGATTGTCGTATGTTCAGGCCCGGGCGCCTCCCGGGCATGCTCGTCCAGGGAGGGACCATGCTCAATCTCGTCACCAAGCTGGTGCTGAAACCGCTCTCCCGGGGGATCTGGCGGCCGAACATCGAAGGTCTGGAGAACGTACCGCGCAAGGGCGGCGTGATCCTGGCCAGCAATCACCTCTCCTTCATCGACAGCGTGGTGATCCCGCTGACCGCGCCGCGCCGGGTGCACTTCCTGGCCAAGGCCGAGTACTTCACCGGCACCGGGCTGAAGGGCGCGCTGTCCAAGGGCTTCTTCGAGTCGATCGGCGCGGTGCCGGTCGAGCGCGGCACCTACCGTTCCGCCCAGGCCTCGCTGGAGTCGGCGCTGGAGATCCTGGAGGACGGCAAGGCGTTCGGCATCTACCCCGAGGGCACCCGCTCGCTCGACGGCCGGCTGTACCGGGGCAAGACCGGCGTGGCCTGGCTGGCCCTCACCGCCGGTGTCCCGGTGGTGCCGGTGGCGCTGGAGGGCCCGGAGCAGATCCTGCCGATCGGCAAGCGCGTGCCGCGCGTCCGCAAGGTGACGGTCCGCTTCGGCGAACCGCTGCACTTCGACGAACTGCACGGGCAGGCCCGCTCGCTGAAGGCCCGGCGGCAGGTCACCGACGAGGTGATGCGGGCGATCCAGCAGCTCTCCGGCCAGGAGGTCGTGGAGAGCTACAACGAGGTCCCCAAGGCCGCCTGACCCCCGGGCGGTACCCGGCCCTGCGGTACGCGCGGCCGGAACGCGCGCCCGTCAGGCCCGGTCCAGCACGGCCGTCGGCGCCTCGCGCCGCAGCAGCGCCGCGTACCGGCCGTCCGCCTCGACCAGTTCGTCATGGCTGCCCAGCTCGGCGATCTCACCCCGGTCCAGGACGACGATCTGGTCGGCCGCCCGGACGGTGGAGAGCCGGTGGGCGATGGTGATGGTGGTCCGGCCCGCCGCCAGGGTGTCGATGGCCTGCTGGACGGCACGTTCGGTGCGGTTGTCCAGCGCGCTGGTGGCCTCGTCCAGGATCAGCACCGGCGGGTTGCGCAGGATGGTCCGGGCGAGGGCGAGGCGCTGCTTCTCCCCGCCCGAGAAGCGGTAGCCGCGCTCGCCGACCAGGGTGTCGTAGCCGTTCGGCAGTCCGGCGACGGTCGTGTGGATCTGCGCGGCCTCGGCGGCGGCGACCAGTTCGGCGTCGGTGGCGTCCGGCTTGGCGAAGCGCAGGTTGTCGGCGACCGAGGCATGGAAGAGGTAGGTCTCCTGGGAGACCACGCCGACCGCCCGGGACAGCGTCTCGAAGGACAGCTCGCGCACGTCCACGCCGTCGACGGTGACCCGGCCGCCGGTCACGTCGTACAGCCGGGGGACGAGGTAGCTGAGCGTGGTCTTGCCGGAGCCGGTCTCGCCGACCACGGCGAGTGAGCCGCCGGCCGGGACCTTGAGCTCGACGCCGGACAGGGTGGGCCGTTCCTGCTCCGGGTCGTAGCGGAACTCCACCCCCTCGAAGCGGACCTCGCCCCGGATCTTCTCCAGGCCGACCGGCCGCTCGGGCTCGGCGATCTCCACCGGCAGGTCGAGGTACTCGAAGATCCGGTGGAACAGCGCCAGCGAGGTCTGCACCTCCACACCGGTCGAGAGCAGGCTGACGGTCGGCCGGAAGAGGCCCTGCTGGAGCGAGACGAAGGCGACCAGGGTGCCGACCGAGACGATCGGCGAACCGCCGGCCGCGGCCAGGCCGGCCGCCCAGTAGATCACCGCGGGCATCGCGGCCATCACGATCTGGATGGTGTTCATCCGCCAGCGCCCGGCCATGCTGGCGCGCACCTCCAGCTCGGCCAGCTGGTCGGACTGCTCGGTGAACTCCCGGGAGAGCGAGTGGGAGCGGCCCATGGTGCGGCCGAGCAGGATGCCGCTGACCGAGAGCGACTCCTGCACCGCCGAGCTCATCGCGGCGAGCTGCTTCTGCCGCTCGGTGGTGATCTTCTTGCGCTCGTTGCCCACCCGGCGGCTGATCCACACGAAGAGCGGCAGGAGCAGCAGGGAGACCACGGTCAGCCGCCAGTCCAGCGCCACCATGGCGACCACCGAGGCGATCACGCTGGTGAAGTTGGAGACCAGCGAGGTGGCGGTGGAGGTCACCGTGGACTGCATGCCGCCGATGTCGTTGGCGATCCTGGACTGCACCTCACCGGTGCGGGTCCGGGTGAAGAACGCCAGCGACATCCGCTGGAGGTGGCTGTAGACCGCGGTGCGCAGGTCGTGCATGACGCGCTGGCCGACGGTGGTGGAGATCAGCGTCTGCAGCACGTTGAAGACGCTGTTCACCACGGCGGTGGCGATCATCCCGAGCACGAGCAGGCTGAGCAGCCCGGTGCGGCCCTCGGGGATGGCCGTGTCGAGGACGGCCTTCAGCAGGAACGGCGACACCACCGAGACCACCGCGGAGGCCGCCACCAGCAGGCCGACCACGGCGAGCCGGCCGCGGTACGGGCGGAAGAGCGCGAGGATCCGGCGCCACTGGGACGGCGGGCGGGGCTCGCCCTCGGCGCGCTCGGGTGGGGTCCATCGGATGCCTTCGGGCCTCAAGGGCGGACCTCCCGGGGTCGGACGCGCGGGCGCGCGGCGGGCATGGCGGTCGGGCGGCCACCAGCACAGCGAGAATAGCTCATAGTTAGCAAAGCTAATAATGAGGCTCACTCTATTCCCGCGCTCCCCGACCGCCGCCCGACCGGCCCCCGGCCGTCGGGCAAGCCCTAGGGCGCGTATTCGGTCGTGATCAATCTGTGTGATTCACCTTCGCGGCGGGTCCTGATCCGGTAGACCGTGGTGTGTGACGCGAGCGCAA
>NZ_JBFBIL010000118.1:0-5241 GCF_040685575.1 Kitasatospora sp. NPDC088351
GTGCCGGGTGCGGCCTCGCTGGAGCGGGTGGACGTGGTGCAGCCGGTGTCGTTCGCGGTGAACGTCGGCCTGGCGCGGCTGTGGTTCTCGTTGGGTGTTGTTCCGGATGCGGTGGTGGGTCACTCGCAGGGGGAGATCGCGGCGGCGCATGTCGCGGGCATCCTCTCGCTGGAGGACGCGGCGGCGGTGGTGGCGTTGCGGTCGCAGGCCATCGCGCGGGGTCTGGCGGGTCGGGGCGGGATGGTGTCGGTCGGGCTGCCGCTCGCCGAGGTGACCGGCACGCTGCCGGACGGCGTGGAGGTCGCCGCTGTCAACGGTCCGTCCTCGGTCGTCGTCGCCGGTGACCCGGCGGGTCTGGACACGCTCGTCGTCTCGTACGAGGAGCAGGGTGTGCGCGTGCGGCGGATCCCGGTGGACTACGCCTCCCACACCGCCCACGTGGAGTCGATCGAGGCCGAACTCGCCGAGCTGCTCGGCGCCGTGAAGCCGCGGCCGGCTGTCGTCCCGTTCCTGTCGACGGTCGAGAGTCGCTGGCTGGAGGGTCCGGAGCTGGACGCGGGGTACTGGTACCGCAACCTGCGGCAGACCGTCCGCTTCGCCGAGGCCGTCGAGACCCTGGCGGGCGTGGGTTTCCGGGCGTTCGTCGAGGTCAGCGCGCACCCCGTGCTCGCGCACGCCGTCGTCGAGGTCCTGGAGGAGGCCGTCCAGGCGCCGACCGTCGTCACCGGGACCCTGCGTCGTGAGGACGGCGGCTGGGGCCGCGTCCTGCTCGCCGCCGCCGAACTCCACGTGCACGGCTTGCCCGTGGACTGGTCCACGGCCTACGCCGAGGCCGGCACCGTCCGCCCCTCCGAACTGCCCACCTACCCCTTCCAGCACCAGCGCTACTGGCTCCGGCCGGGCCGCGCCGCCGGCGACCTCGCCGCCGTCGGCCTGGACAAGGCCGGCCACCCGCTGCTGGAGGCCGAACTGCTGCTCGGCACCGAGGAAGGCGCCGTCTTCACCGGCCGGATCACCGAACGCACCCTGCCCTGGCTGGCCGACCACCGGATCGGCGGCGCGACGCTGCTGCCCGGCACCGCGCTGCTCGACGCCCTCGCCCACGTCGGCCACCGGCTCGGCGTGCCCACGGTCGAGGAACTGACCGTCTCCGCCCCGCTCGTCGTCCCGGACGGCGGCGGCCTCGACCTCCAGGTCCACGTCGGCGAGGCCGAGGACGGCCGCCGCGCCGTCCGGCTGCTCACCCGCACCGGCCCCGGCCTGCCGTGGCACGCCAACGCCACCGGAACGCTCGCCCCTGAGGGCCCGGAGCCCGCCACCGCAGACGAACTGACGGTCTGGCCGCCCGCCGGAGCCCGCCCGCTCGACATCGACGGCCTCTACGACCGGCTCACCGTCGCCTACGGCCCCGCGTTCCACGCCGTCGAGGCCGCCTGGCTCGCCGACGGCCGCCTCTACGCTCAGCTCCGCCTCCCCGACACCACCTCGGACGCCGCCGCCTACGGCCTGCACCCCGCCCTGCTGGACGCCGCCCTCCACCCGCTCGGCGAGGCCGGCTTCTTCCCCGGCGCCGACGTGCCCAGGCTCGCCTTCTCCTGGGCCGGCGTGCGCCTGCACGCCACCGGCGCCGAGGCGCTGCGCGTGGTCGTCACCTCCGCCGGCCCCGACACCCTCACCATCCGGGCCGCCGACGACACCGGCGCCCCCGTCGTGGACGTCGAGGCCCTCACCGTGCGGCCGGTGGACCCGCGCGGCCTCACCGCCGGTCCGGCGGACGACGCGGCCCTGTTCGAGGTCGACTGGGTCCCCGCACCCGAGGCCGCCGACGCGCCCGCCGACTGGACCCTCCACAGCGACCTGCCCGAGGACGGAGCCCTGCCGCCCCTCGTGGTCCTGCCCGCCGGCGGCGGCGCGCCCTCCGACACCGTGCCCGAGCGCGCCCACGCCGTCGGCCACGACGTCCTGCGGGCGCTCCAGGCCTGGCTGGCCGACGACCGGACGGCCGACTCCCGGCTCGTCGTCGTCACCCGGCGCGGCGAACTCGTCCAGGAACCCGTCCGGGGCCTGGTGCGCACCGCCCAGTCGGAGAACCCCGGCCGCTTCGTCCTCGTCGAGGCCGACGACCCGGCCGACGCCGCCCGGGCGGTGGCCGCCGCACCGGGCGGCGAACCGCAGCTGGCGCTGCGAGACGGGCGACGGCTGGTCGCCCGCCTGCGCCGCCCGGCCGCCCGGCCCGCCCCCGCAGAGGGCGCGCCGTCCCCGCTGGCCGGTGGCACCGTCCTGGTCACCGGCGCCAACGGTGGCCTGGGCCGCCTGGTGGCCCGTCACCTCGCGGCGGTCCACCGCGTCGCGGAACTCGTGCTCCTCTCCCGCTCCGCCGTGCCCGCCGACCTGCTCGAAGAACTCGCCGCGCACGGCACCCTGGTCCGCGCCGAGGCCGTCGACACCGCCGACCGCACCGCGCTGGCCGCCGTCGTCGACACCCTCGCCGACCGCCTGACCGGCGTCGTCCACGTCGCCGGGATCGTCGACGACGGCGTCGTCGAAGCCCTGGACGCCGCCAAGTGGCACAGCGTGCTGCGCCCGAAGGTCGACGCCGCCTGGCACCTGCACGAGCTCACCGCCGGCCTCGACCTGGCCGCGTTCGCGCTCTACTCCTCCGCCTCCGGCGTCCTCGGCGGCTCCGGCCAGGGCAACTACGCGGCCGGCAACGCCTTCCTCGACGGCCTGGCCGCCCACCGGCGCTCGCTCGGACTGCCCGCCGTGTCGCTCGCCTGGGGCCTGTGGGCCGAGGCCGCCGGCATGGGCGGCCGGCTCAGCGACACCGACCTCGCCCGGATGGCCCGGGTCGGTACCCGCCCCCTCTCCGCCGACCAGGGCCTCGCCCTCCTGGACGCCGCGCTCACCGGCGAGCCCGCGGCCGTGGTGCCGATCAGGCTCGACGTCACCGGCGTCCGGACCGAGGACCTCCCGCCGCTGCTGCGCGACCTGGCACCCGCCGCCCGCGCACCCCGCGCCCTGCGACGGGCCGCCGCCCGCACCGCCGCGGACGGCGCCGGCACCCTCGCCCGGCGGCTCGCCGGACTCTCCGCCGCCGACCGCGACGAGCTGCTGACCGCCCTCGTCCGCGACACCGCCGCCGCCGTCCTCGGCCACGGCTCGGCCGCGGCGCTGGACGTCGACAAGGCGTTCAAGGAACTCGGCATCGACTCGCTCACCGCCGTCGAACTCCGCAACGCCCTCGGCACCGCCACCGGTCTGCGTCTGCCCGCCACCCTGGTGTTCAACTACCCGACGCCCAAGGCCCTCGCCGCCCACCTCGCGACCGAACTCGTCGGCGCGGAACCGGCCCCCGCCGCCCCCGCCACCCCCGCGGCACAGGCCGCCGGGACCGAGGACGAGCCGATCGCGATCGTCGCCGTCGGCTGCCGCTTCCCCGGCGGCCTCGACTCCGGCGAGGACCTCTGGCGCTTCGTCGCCGCCGGCAGCGACGCCGTCACCGGCCTGCCCACCGACCGGGGCTGGGACCTCGACGGCAGCTACGACCCCGACCCCGACGCCCCCGGCCGCACCTACGTGCGCGGCGGCGGATTCCTGCCCGGCATCGCCGACTTCGACGCCGCCTTCTTCGGCATCAACCCGCGCGAGGCCCTGGCGATGGACCCGCAGCAGCGCCTGCTGCTCGAAGTCGCCTGGGAGACCCTGGAGCGCGCCGGACTCGACCCCACCGGCCTGCGCGCCACCCCGACCGGCGTCTTCATCGGTACCCACGGCCAGGACTACGGCACCCAGGGCACCGGCGGCGCCGCCGACGAGGGCTACCTGGTCACCGGCAACGCGGGCAGCGTGCTCTCCGGCCGCCTCTCCTACGCCCTCGGCCTGGAGGGACCCGCGATCACCGTCGACACCGCCTGCTCCTCCTCCCTGGTCGCCCTGCACCTCGCAGCCCAGGCGCTCCGCGCCGGGGAGTGCACGCTGGCCCTGGCCGGCGGCGCCTCGGTGATGTCCACGCTCGAAGGCCTGGTCGGCTTCTCCCGGCAGCGCGGCCTCGCCGCCGACGGCCGGAGCAAGGCCTTCGCCGACGCCGCCGACGGGTTCGGGATGTCCGAGGGCGTGGGCCTGCTGCTGCTGGAACGGCTGTCCGACGCCCGGCGGCTCGGGCACGAGGTGCTGGCGGTCGTCCGCGGTTCGGCCGTCAACCAGGACGGTGCGTCCAACGGTCTGACCGCCCCGAACGGTCCCTCGCAGGAGCGGGTGATCCGGGCCGCGCTCGCCAACGCCCGCCTGACGGCCGCCGACGTCGACGCCGTCGAGGCGCACGGCACCGGCACCCCGCTCGGCGACCCGATCGAGGCACACGCCCTGCTCGCCACCTACGGCAAGGACCGCCCGGCCGAACAGCCGCTCTGGCTCGGGTCGGTGAAGTCCAACATCGGCCACACCCAGGCCGCCGCCGGTGCGGCGGGCGTGATCAAGATGGTCGAGGCGCTGCGGCACGGCGTGTTGCCACAGACCCTCCACATCGACGCGCCCTCCTCGCACATCGACTGGTCCTCGGGCGGCATCGCCCTGCTCACCGAGCAGCGGGCCTGGCCGGAGGCCGGCCGCCCGCGCCGGGCCGGCGTCTCGGCGTTCGGTGTGAGCGGGACGAACGCGCACGTGATCCTGGAGCAGGCGGAGCCGGCCGGCGGCGCCGTGTCCGTCGATGGCACTCCCGTCGGTGTCACGACCGGTACCGATACGACCGCCGGGACGGCCGGCGCCGCCGATGCCGCCGTGTCCGTCGAGGACACCGCGGCCGCCACCGCTGCGACGGCCACCGCGACCGGCACCACCGAGCCCATCGATGGAGCCGCAACGCCCGCCGGTGTCGGCGCCACCCCGACCGGTACCGCCGGTGCCGGTGCCGGGGAGAACGTGGTTCCCTGGGTGGTCTCGGCCGCCTCGGAGGCGGCGCTGCGTCAGCAGGCCGCGCGGCTGGCGGCCTTCGCGGAAGGGCCGCCGGTGCCGGACCTCGCCGCCACCGCCCGGGCGCTCGTCGCCGCGCGCACCCGGTTCACCGAGCGGGCCGTGGCCGTCGGCGCCGACCGGGCCGCGCTCGTCGCTGCCCTGAGGGCCCTGGCCGAGGGAGGGGCCGTGGCCGGGTTGGTGTCCGGTCGGGCGGAGGTGAGCGGTCGGTCGGTGTTCGTTTTCCCGGGTCAGGGTTCCCAGTGGGTGGGGATGGGGCGTCGGTTGCTCGCT
>NZ_JBFBIL010000119.1:0-4962 GCF_040685575.1 Kitasatospora sp. NPDC088351
TATTCCAGAGAACCCCCACCCGATTCCGGGTGGGGGTTCTCTGCGTTTACGGCCGTGTATTGCTGTGTATTTACGGCATCACGCGCAGGGCACGGTCGCGACGGCTGCTCGGACAGGGCACCCCGGCGCGCCGCTCCGCCGTCAATATGCCGCTAAAACCGCCTGATCAGCGCCCTGATCAGCGGAAAATCGCCTCCCACGCCGTAGTCTCGAAGGGGAGGGGAACAGGTGTCCGGGGGTGGCCCCCGGGCCGGGCCGGATCAAGAATGGTGCTCATGGGACGAGGCAGGCTGCGCATCTACCTCGGGGCGGCCCCCGGGGTCGGCAAGACGTACGCCATGCTCGCCGAAGCGCACCGGCGACTGGAGCGTGGCACGGACGTCGTGGTGGGGTTCGTCGAGGACCACGGGCGGCGGTACACGGCGGCGCTGGTGGCCGGCCTGGAGGTGGTGCCGCGCCGCGAGCTGGTCCATCGGGGCGCCGCGTTCACCGATATGGACCTGGACGCCGTGCTGGCCCGCCGCCCACAGGTGGCGCTGGTGGACGAGCTGGCGCACACCAACGTCCCCGGCTGCCGCAACGACAAGCGCTGGCAGGACGTCGAGGAACTGCTGGCGGCCGGGATCGACGTGATCTCGACCGTGAACATCCAGCACCTGGAGTCGCTCGGCGACGTGGTCGAGGGCATCACCGGGGTACGGCAGCGGGAGACCGTCCCGGACGAGGTGGTCCGGCGGGCCGACCAGATCGAACTGGTCGACATGTCACCGCAGGCGCTCCGCCGCCGCCTCGCACACGGCAACGTGTACGCGCCGGAGAAGATCGACGCCGCCCTGGCCAACTACTTCCGCCCGGGGAACCTGACCGCGCTGCGCGAGCTGGCGCTGCTGTGGACCGCGGACCGGGTCGACGAGTACCTGCAGAAGTACCGGGCCGAGCAGGGCATCGAAGGTACCTGGCAGGCCCGTGAGCGCATCGTGGTCGGCCTCACCGGCGGGCCGGAGGGCGCGACGCTGATCCGCAGGGCGGCCCGGATCGCCGCGCGCGGCTCCGGCGGCGAGCTGCTGGCCGTCCACATCTCCCGCTCGGACGGCCTGGTCGGCTCCGGTTCCGGCTCGCCGCAGGCACTGATCGAACAGCGGGCGCTGGTGGAGAGCCTGGGCGGCAGCTTCCACGCGGTGCTGGGCGACGATCCGGCGGCCGGGCTGCTGGACTTCGCCCGGGGCGTCAACGCCACCCAGATCGTGCTGGGCACCAGCCGCCGGCCGGCCTGGCAGTACATCTACGGTCCGGGCGTGGGCACCACCGTGACCCGGGACTCCGGCGACATCGACGTGCACATCGTCACCCACGAGCACGCCGCCAAGGGGCGCGGCCGGCTCCCGACCCGCCGGGTCACCGACCTGGGCCGTCCGCGGACCGTCACCGGCTGGCTGATCGGGGTGGGCGGGCCGCCGCTGCTGGCGCTGCTGCTCACCCACACCAACGGACTCGGCCTCTCCACCGACATGCTGCTGTTCCTGTCGCTGACGGTCTGCGCGGCGCTGGTCGGCGGGCTGTTCCCGGCGATCGCCTCCGCCCTGGTCGGCTCCTCGGCGCTGAACTACTACTTCGCGCCGCCGATTCACACCTTCACCATCTCCGAGCCGCAGAACATCATCGCGGTGGCGATATTCACCACCGTCGGCATCGCGGTCGCCTCCGTGGTGGACCTGGCCGCCCGGCGCACCCATCAGGCGGCCCGCAGCCAGACCGAGGCGCAGACGCTCAGCGCGCTGGCGGGCACCGTGCTGCGTGGCGCGCCGAGCGGGGAGGGTGTGCTGACGGCGCTGCTGGAGCAGGTCAGGGAGACCTTTCAGCAGGACTCCGCCGCGCTGCTGGAACGGCCGGACCCGCTCGGCCCGTGGCAGGCGGTCGCGACGGCCGGCCCGCACCCGCCGGGGCGTCCCGAGGCCGCCGACGTGGACGTGCCGGTCGGTGACACCCTGGCCCTGGTCCTGCGCGGCCGGGTGCTGCCCGCCGAGGACCGCCGACTGCTCGGCGCCTTCGCCGCCCAGGCCGCGGTGCTGCTGGAGCGCCGCCGACTGGCCGGGGAGGCCGTCGCCGCCCGCCGGGAGGCGGAGGGGAACCGGATCCGCACCGCGCTGCTCGCCGCCGTCTCGCACGACCTGCGAACCCCGCTGGCGAGCATCAAGGCCTCGGTCAGCTCGCTCCGCTCGGCGGACGTCGAATGGGACGAGCAGGACGAGGCGGAGCTGCTGGCCGGCATAGAGGCCGGCGCCGACCGGCTCGACCATCTGATCAACAACCTGCTCGACATGAGCCGGCTGCAGACCGGCACCGTCACCCCGCTGATCCAGGAGACCGACCTGGACGAGGTGGTGCCGTTCGCGCTCGGCGGCGTGCCGCCGGACTCCGTGCGGCTGGACGTCCCGGAGACCCTGCCGATGATCCGGGCCGACGGCGGGCTGCTGGAACGCTCGCTCGCCAACCTGGTCGAGAACGCCGTCAAGTACAGCCCGGACGGCGTCAAGGTGCTGGTCAAGGCCGACGCCCTGCACCCGGTGGGCGGCCCCGGCCGGGTCGAGCTGCGGATCGTCGACCGCGGCCCGGGGGTGCCCGAGGACGCCAAGGAACGGATCTTCGCGCCGTTCCAGCGGTACGGGGACGCCCCGCGCGGCGCCGGAGTGGGCCTGGGGCTCGCGGTGGCGCGCGGCTTCGTCGAGGCCATGGACGGTACCGTCACCGCGGAGGACACCCCCGGCGGGGGCCTGACGATGGTGGTCACCCTGCCCGCCGCCGACCGCCCGCCGGAGCCGGACGAGAGCGGGCCGCCCGACGCGGCCCCGCCCGAGGCGGCGACCAGCCCGTCCCGTGTATGACCACGTCAGACCTTCCCTTCCGACAGCTGTGAAAGGCGGAGCCCGTATGACCCGGGTCCTCGTCGTGGACGACGAACCGCAGATCGTCCGCGCGCTGGTGATCAACCTCAAGGCCCGCAAGTACGAGGTCGACGCGGCCCACGACGGCGCGAGCGCGCTGGAGCTGGCCGCCGCCCGGCACCCCGACGTCGTCGTCCTCGACCTCGGTCTGCCCGACATGGACGGCGTCGAGGTGATCAAGGGCCTGCGCGGCTGGACCAGGGTGCCGATCATCGTGCTCTCGGCCCGGCACGCCTCCGACGAGAAGGTCGAGGCGCTGGACGCCGGCGCGGACGACTACGTGACCAAGCCGTTCGGCATGGACGAGCTGCTCGCCCGGATGCGCGCCGCCGTCCGCCGGGCCGAGCCGGTGGCCGGGGAGGACGACTCGCTGGTGGTCACCGACAGCTTCACCGTCGACCTCGCGGCGAAGAAGGTCAACCGGGACGGCACCGACGTCCGCCTCACCCCGACCGAATGGCATCTGTTGGAGGTACTGGTCCGCAACGCAGGCCGACTGGTCAGCCAGACCCAGCTGCTCCAGGAGGTCTGGGGCCCGGCCTACCGCACCGAGACCAACTACCTGCGGGTCTACCTCGCCCAGCTGCGGCGCAAGCTGGAACGTGACCCCTCGCACCCGCGGCACTTCATCACCGAGCCGGGCATGGGCTACCGCTTCGAGGGGTGAGCCCCGGGCACTGCCCCGATATCGCGGCCTGCCCTCGGGGCCCCCGAAACCGGTACCCTTCCGGCATGAGTGGTGACATCAGCAGCGACCAGCCGCAGGGCCGCTTCCGCCGCATGCTCAGCCGGCTGACCTCCTCCACCGAGGAGCTGCAGGCCGAGGAGTTGCGCCAGGAGAGCGCGGCGGAGTCGGGCTGCACCCCGATCGCCCGCTGCGGAGACCGTGAAGTGGTCACCGTGGCAGGCACCCTGCGGACCGTGACCCTCCGCCCGCGGGCCGGCGTGCCCGCGCTGGAGGCCGAACTCTTCGACGGCACCGAGGCGTTGGACGTGGTCTGGCTCGGCCGCCGCTCCATCGCGGGCATAGAGCCCGGCCGCCGGCTGGTTGCCAGCGGCCGGATCAGCCTGGCACGCGGGCGCCGCGTGCTGTTCAACCCCCGCTATGAGCTGCGTCCGGTCGGACACGGGAGCGAATGAGCGTGAGCAACCAGCCCGGCGGCGAGTCCGCCGCCCAGCTCGACCTGGCCGGGATCAACGACGCCGCCGAGAACGAGGCGGCCCGGCGGGCCGCCGCCTCCAAGGAGGCCGCCGACACCGTGATGCAGGCCTTCGGCGGCGTGCGCGGCATGATCGACATGACCCTGCCCGGCCTGGTCTTCATCGTCACCTACAACATCACCCACGAGGTGGCGCCGGCCGGCTGGGCGGCGCTCGGCCTCTGCGCGCTGTTCGTGGTGACCAGGCTCGCCAGGCGGGAAACCGTCCAGCACGCCTTCAGCGGGGTGTTCGGGGTCGGCCTCGGCGTCTGGATCTCGATGAAGACCGGCAAGGCCGAGGACTTCTATCTGCCGGGCCTGCTCTGGAACGTCGGCTACTGCCTCGGCTTCGCCGTCTCGGCCCTGGTCCGCTGGCCGCTGATCGGCGTGATGCTGGGCCCGATCACCGGGGAGATGTTCACCTGGCGCAAGGAGAATCCGGGCCGGCTGGCCGCCTACACCAAGGCCACCTGGGCCTGGGTGGTGATCATGGGCATCAAGCCGCTGATCCTCTTCCCGCTGTACTTCTCCCACAACGTCAACCTGCTCGGCTGGCTGAAGGTCGCCCTGGGCATCCCGCCGATGCTGCTGGCGATGTACGTCACCTGGCAGATCCTGCTGAAGGCGCCGCCGCCGATCAAGGCGCAGCTGGACGACGAGCCGGCCGAAGAGGCCGACCGGCCGTAGGGCGTGTCCGACCAGGCCACGCGAGAGGGCCCGCACTCACCTTGGGTTCAAGGGGTCGTCGCAACACCACTTGGTTTTAGGTGGTGAGTAGATCACGTAGACGCTCGGCTGGGGTATTCCAGCCGAGCGTCTTG
>NZ_JBFBIL010000120.1:0-4412 GCF_040685575.1 Kitasatospora sp. NPDC088351
CGCTCCAGAGCGGTGCGGCGCTCCGGGGAGAGACCCGGGATCCCGGCGGCCACGGTGGCGATCTCCTCGACGGCGCGGTAGCGCGTGAGCCGGACACCGTCGACCGTCTCGCTCCCGGCCTTCTGCATCACCAGAGCCGCCGCCGCCACGAAGCCGGCGTCCCCGTCACCGGCGTCCACGACCTGCGCCACCTCGCCTGCGCCCTCGCCATGGACGAACACGTGCCACTGCCCATCGTCTCCAAGACGCTGCGGCACTCCACCTTCTCCACCACCGTGGACGTCTACCACTACCTGACCATCCAGGCCGTCCGCGAAGCCGTCGACGCCATCAACCACGCCCTCGACCAAGCCGACCACAACGCCCTGCACGACCACCACGCCACCCGAATCCCCCACAACCCCCGCCTGACCACCCACCAGACACGGAAAACGACACAGCATCGCCAACCAGCACCCCGGCCAACCCACCGGGACCACACTGCGACCACCAGCCGACGAAACATCAAAAAGGCCGCCTCCACCTTTCGGTGAAAGCGGCCTACGACCTGCGAAAACGCTGGTCGAGACGACAGGATTTGAACCTGCGACCCCTTGACCCCCAAGTCAAGGGGTACAACTATTGTCGACAGTCGAGGCCTCAAAGCTTCGGCCTTCGTATTGCTCAATCATTCTGATGCACAATTGAGTTGGGACTTCTCAACGGAAGCGATGGCAGAGCGAGCTGACAGCTGCTCAGTGTTTGCTTCGTGCACAAGTGTCCGTTTCGAACCATCGGCGCCCATGGGCGCTCATCAGGTGTGGCCCCAAAGTGGTCCCCAGGCCGACCGCCCCGCCACAGCTACTGCCTGTGATCAAGACCTGTCGACCCTTCAGCAAACGGCGTCGCACCTGCCCGACCGCCCCTGCGTCGATGCCGTCAGCCGGCGCAGACGCCTGTGGGTAGGAGCACCCCGTGAGCCGCACCGACTACTTCGACGGCCCCGGCGCCCCGAAGGCCCAGCGGATCGTCCCTGCCGTCACCGTCTTCGTGCTCAACGACCACGGCGAGGTGCTGCTGGAGCGCCGCTCCGACAACGGACGCTGGGCGATGCCCGGAGGTGTCCAGGAGATCGGCGAGAGCATCGCCCAGGCGGCCGTCTGCGAAGCCGAGGAGGAGACCGGCATCCGGGACGCGTGACCGGCATGGTGGGCATCTACAGCGACCCCATCCACGTGATCGCGTTCTCCGACGGCGAGGTGCGTCAGGAGTTCTCGATCTCGATCACACTGCGCGCAGAGCCCCTCGGCGGCACGCTGCGGGCCGGCTCGGAGTCGTTCGAGGTCCGCTGGATTCCCCGTTCCGAACTTGACCACCTGGACATCGCCCCGACGACGCGGCTCCGCCTGGACCGCGGATTCGAGAACGACCCGGCTCCCTACATCGGCCAGGCCGTCTCTTATAGATCTTGCCGAGGTCCGAGCCCCTGAATTCCAGGAGCCCAGCACGTTCCGCAAGGGGAGCCCTCACAATGTCTTTGACTAACCCCCAGGCTACGAAAGGCCGCAGTATGAATGACGACTCCCCGCACCGGTGGTGGACGCCCCGCACCGCCCCCGTCGCCGCGTCCGACGGCGGCCAGCAGGAGCAGGAATCCCGCTTCCGGACCACCGCCGCCCGCGTCCGCGTACGGGCCGTGAAAGCCGCTGCGGCGGCCCGCCCGCACCTCGGACCGATCGCCACGACCGTCGCGACCGTCGCCATCTCCACTCTGGTCTCCTCCGCCCTCGACCGCGGCGGGCCGAACGGCCGAGGTTTGTCGCCGTCCCCGCCGTGCCGGCCCACCAGCGGGGGGCCGTCCTCGACATGCCGGGAGTGCGGGCGCCCCCTCACCGATGGGCTATCCCAGCAGGCCGGATACGGGCCGACCTGCGCTCGCTACAGACTCCTCTGACCGCGGCACGAGGACGGTCCCCGCACATGCTCGTGTGCGGGGACCGTCCTGTTCACGCACATGCCGACCAGCGGGCTAGCCGCCGCTGCCGGCGGCCAGCCGCACCTCGGCACGGGCCACCATCGCCAGCAGGGCGGGACGGGCCGCCGACACGGCCCGGTGGACGACGTGGTCCGGAGCGTAGCGGCGAAGCACCTCGTCGAGCCGGGAGGTGGCGTCCACCAGTTCCCCGTCGGGTCCGCCCGTCAGGTCACAGAACGTGATGGCGTCCAACAGATCGGCCGGAGGGCGCTCGAACTGCGCCAAGGCCAGCGACAGAGCCAGTTCGGCAGCCTCCCACTGCGACGAGGAGTGGTAGGCCACGAGTGAGCAGACCAGAGGAGCGCACCCCAGGAGGGCGAGGTGGCGGGCGCCGTCGATCATGTGCTGGCCCGTGTCGACCGCCGCAGCCGCGTAACCCACATCGCGCAAGATCGCGCCCACGGCCAGAGAGTCGCGGTCATCACCTACAACGTCCCCCAGCGCCCGTGCCTGGGACAACACCCTCTGGGAGTGCGCCCACCGCTGCGGCAACTCCGATAGCAGCGTGCCCGCCAGGCGGTGCGCGGCAAGTGCATCGACCCACACTACTGAGCTTGATCGGGTGATGTCGGGGTCGTTCGGCTGACGGGCGCTGGACGGCTGCGGTAGCTGTTGGTTGTGAGATACACGCAGGGCTGCGGCTTGGCCGACGCCGAGAGGGCCGCGCGCGAGCGGATCCGATTGCAGGCCGTCGTCCGCTTCGAGGGTGGGGAGAAGAATAGAGAGATCGCCGGGCCGTTGCGGGTGAGCGAGCGGTCCGTTGAACGCTGGTGTCGACAGTGGCGTGAGCGGGGGCAGGACGGGGTCCAGTCGAAGGGATCGCCAGGGCGGCCGAGGCTCAGTGACGCGCAAATCGACCGTCTTGAGCGGGAGTTGAAGCGCGGCCCACTGGCCCATGGTTGGGAGGATCAGCGCTGGACCCTGGCCCAGGTGAGGACGCTGATCGGGCGGATGTTCCACGTCAGCTACACCTGGAAGGGACATGGCGCCTACTCAAACGCCATGGCTGGGCGCGGCAACAGCCGGCCCGGCGGGCGATCGAACGCGACGACGCGGCTGTCGAATTGTGGAGGAAGGAGGTGTGGCTCCAGGTAAAAGCACTGCGGCGGCTCGGGGAGCCTGGGTGGCCTTCGAGGACGAAGCCGGGCAGACACTGAGACTGCCGCACGCCAGGACCTGGGGCCGAGTGGGGTGCACTCCAGTCGTGCAGGTGAAGGGCAGGGGCTCCGGACGGATACCCATGGTCGGGAGGAACTGCTACAAGAACGGCGAGCACTCCCGGCTGATCTTCAGGGTCCGCCTGCACCGAGCGCGCAAGGGCGAGCGCAAGAGCTTCACTTGGCAGGACTACCGAGACCTCATCGTCCGGGCCCGCTACCAGCTCGGCGGCCCGATCGTGCTCGTCCGGGACAACCTGTCGGTCCACCTTGTGCCGCAGATGAAGGACTTCATCGCCGCGAACGAGGACTGGCTGACGGTCTTCCAACTGCCCTCGTACGCAACGGACCTCAACCCGCAGAAAGGAATCTGGTCGCTCGTCAAGCGAACCATCGGGAACCTTGCCGTGGTCAACCTCGACCACCTGACCAAAACCGTCAAGCGGAGCCTGAAGAAGATCCAGTACCGACCGCACCTAATCGACAGATGCCTCAACCAAACAGGACTGATCAGGGACGGCTGACCCCGGCCGGCCCCCGACACCACTCGTTCAATTTCAGCAGCGTCGGAAGAAGGCGTAGGCGCGGTCCCACGCGGGGAAGTCCGATGGCATCGCCCGCCACATGATGCCGCCCGCGACCAGGTGGCGAACCGCGTCGACCATGTGCCGGTGGCAGTAGCCCTCGAGCTGTCCGCCCCGGTCCCCCAGCCGGCCCGGAACCGGCAGTACGGCGCGAACCTCGGCCCACTCGGCGCCTGTCATGTCCGACGGACAACGATGCTCCCGGGTCGGACGATCGCTCGCATTCCCGTACATGTGGGCGAGGCAATCACACTACAGGGAAGCCAAGTTAAAGCCAGCTCGAGCAAGGGATTAGAACCGCGGCAACAGGGCCTCCGGCCGCTCAACGGTCTCGACAACCACGAGCTGCACCAGAGGCCCTGCCCTCATTCGCGGACAGCCGAAAGATCACCCGGCCGAGCCGATACCCTCGAACTCACGCCAGCTGCCTACGAAGCCGCGCCGACGGCCTGGCCGTGCGCCTCAGCCTCCCGCAACGTCGTGCTTGTCCCGCCCGCGCGTCCGTGGTCAGGAGAACAGAGTCAACTGTCCCTCCTCCGGCTCCTGAGCCAGCCCGGGAGCGTCTGAGAGGGCGGTTCGAGAGTTGATGTCCGTTTCGAGTTGAGGTTGGGGAGAGGGCTGCTGGCTGCGGGGGTTCGGTCGGCTACTGCTTCTTGG
>NZ_JBFBIL010000121.1:0-4062 GCF_040685575.1 Kitasatospora sp. NPDC088351
ACGACGTCGACGCGTTCCAGTGAGGGTGCTCCCGGGGCTTCCCGCAGGACGTCTTCGAGTGACCAGTCCACGAACGGGGACAGGGCCCGTTCGCAGTCGGCCAGTCGGTTGGCGAACACCGGTGAGGAGTCCAGCAGTTCCACTGCCATGCCGGCCCATTGGGAGCCCTGGCCGGGGAACACGAACACCCGGCCGCCGAGCGGGCCTGCCACGCCGGAGGTCACGCCGTCTCCGGGGACGTCCCCGGCCAGGGCTTTGAGGCCGGTGGCGGCGTCGGTGGTGTTTTCCGCGAGCACGACCGCGCGGTGCTCGAACAGGGCGCGTGAGGACACCAGCGAGAAGCCCACCCCGCCCAGCTCCGTACCGGCACGGCCGTCCACCAGCGCACCGAGCCGTTCGGCCTGCCCCCGCAACGACCCGGCACTGCGCGCCGACACCACCAACGGCACCACACCCGAACCCAGCACGGGGGTGTGGTCCGCGACGGCGGCCGGCTCCTCCGGCGAGGCCTGCTCCAGGACGACGTGGGCGTTGGTGCCGCTGACACCGAAGGAGGAGACGCCGGCCCGCCGGGGCTCCTCGCCCTGCGGCCACGGCCGGGCCTCGGTCAGCAGCCGCACCGCGCCGGACTCCCAGTCCACCTTCTGCGACGGTTCGTCCGCGTGCAGGGTGCGCGGCAGCACGCCGTGCCGCACGGCCATCACCATCTTGATGATCCCGGCCACACCGGACGCGGCCTGGGCGTGACCGAGGTTGGACTTGACCGAGCCCAGCCACAGCGGCCGGTCCGCGGGCCGCCCCTGACCGTACGTCGCCAGCAGGGCGCCCGCCTCGATCGGGTCGCCCAGCGTCGTCCCCGTACCGTGTGCCTCGACGATGTCGACCTGTTCGGGCTTCAGCCGGGCGCTGGCCAGCGCGGCCCGGATCACCCGCTGCTGCGCGGGGCCGTTCGGCGCGCTCAGCCCGTTGCTCGCGCCGTCCTGGTTGATCGCGCTGCCCCGGACGACGGCCAGCACCGGGTGCCCGTTGCGCCGCGCGTCCGACAGCCGCTCCAGCAGCAGCACACCGACGCCCTCGCCGAGACCCATGCCGTCGGCGTCGTCACTGAACGCCTTGCAGCGGCCGTCCTGGGCCAGGCCGCGCTGGCGGCTGAAGCCGACCAGGCCGAGCGGGTCGGCCATCACCGCGGTGCCGCCGACCATGGCCATGGAGCAGTCGCCCTGGCGCAGCGACTGGACGGCGAGGTGCAGGGCCACCAGCGACGACGAGCAGGCGGTGTCGACCGTGACGGCGGGGCCCTCCAGGCCGAGGGTGTACGAGACGCGGCCGGAGATGACGCTGGTCGACATGCCGGTGACCAGATGGCCCTGCATGCCGTCGGGGACGTTCTGGTAGTCGATGCCCCAGCCCTGGTACGCCGCTCCGACGAAGAGGCCGACCTTGCTGCCGTTCAGGGCCGAGGGGTCGATGCCGGCCCGCTCGAAGGCCTCCCAGGAGGTCTCCAGCAGCAGCCGCTGCTGGGGGTCCATGGCGCTGGCCTCACGCGGCGATATGCCGAAGAACGCCGGGTCGAAACGGTCGGCGTCGTGCAGGAAACCGCCCTCGGTCGTGTAGATCTTTCCCTGCTGGTCGGGGTCCGGGTCGTAGAGGCCGTCCAGGTCCCAGCCGCGGTTGACCGGGAATCCGGAGATGGCGTCCTTTTCCTCCGCGACCAGATTCCACAGTTCCTCGGGGGAATTGACCCCGGGGTAACGGCAACTCATGGCGACAATACCGATCGGCTCCCGGGACGCCGAGGTGAGCTGCTGATGGGCCCGCCGCAGTCGCTCGGTCTCCTTCAGGGACTCGCGCAGCGCTCCCACGAGTTTGTCATCGGCGCTTGTCATCGGGTGCTCCGCTCTTTGCTTCTCTTCAGAGGTCATTAGTTGTCGTACGCCATACGGATCAGCCCGTCGACGTCCATGTCGTCGATGGCATCCGTGGAGTCGCCGTCGCCGTGCACCGCGGCGGATTCGGTGTCGGGCGACTGTGCCAGCCTGCGCAGTTCGTCGAGCAGTCCGGATTCCTGAAGCCGCAGCAGCGGAATGGAATTCAGCAGCTCCCGGGCTTCCGCTTCCGCGGGGTCGGCCGGGGCCGCGGGGGCCTGCTCGGGGAAGAGCGCGGCACCGATGTGCTCGGCCAGCGCGCGGGCCCGCGGATAGTCGAACACCACCGTGACGGGCAGCCGCAGCCCGGTCGCCGCGCTCAGCCGGTTGCGGAGGTCGACGGCGCTCAGCGAGTCGAATCCGAGTTCCCGGAAGGCCCGTGACTCGTCGACGGCCGACGGGCCGGGGTACCCGAGCACCGAGGCGATCTGGGTGCACACCAGCTCGGAGATGGCGCGCCGGCGCTCCTCGGCGGACAGCCCGGTCAGCCGCAGGCGTACGGAGGAGTCGTCGTCCCCGGCCCCGGCCGGGGCGGCTTCGGTGGCCAGGATCCTGGCGACCTCCGGCACCTCACCGAGCAGCGGGCTGGGCCGTGCGGAGGTGAAGACCGGCACGAACCGCTCCCAGTCGATGTCCGCGACGACCACCACGCTCTCGTCGCGGTCCAGGACCTGCTGGAAGGCGTTGATGGCCGACTGCGGCGACATGAAGGGGATGCCGCGGCCGCGCAACTGCTCCTCGGCGAGGTTGGCGGCCATGCCGCCGCCGTCCTCGGGGCTCCAGATGCCCCAGACCACCGAGGTGGCGGCGAGGCCGCGGGCCCGGCGCCGCTCGGCGAGGCCGTCGAGGTACGCGTTGGCCGCCGCGTAGGCGCCGTGCTCCCCGCTTCCCCAGACCGCCGAGATGGAGGAGAAGAGCACGAAGGCGTCCAGTGCGGAGTGGTCGAAGACCGCGTCCAGGTTGGCCGCGCCGACGATCTTCGCGTGGGCGGTGTCGGAGAACTCCAGGAGGTCGGTGTCGGCGAGCGGCACGAGCACGCCCGCGCCGGCGATGTGCAGCACGGTGCGGATCTGCGAACCGTCGGCCTCCACCTGCCGGACCAGTGCGGTCAGGGCGTCGCGGTCGGTCACGTCGCAGGCGGCGATGGTGACCCGGGCGCCGAGTTCGGTGAGTTCGGCCTTCAGCTGCTGCGCGCCGGGGGCGGCCGGTCCGCTGCGGCTGGTGAGCACCAGGTGTTCCGCGCCGCGGCGGGCCAGCCAGCGGGCCGTCTGGCTGCCGATGCCGCCGGTGCCGCCGGTGATCAGTACGGTGCCACGGGGCGTCCAGGCCGGGACGGGGTCCGCCGCGGCCAGGGACGACCGGACCAGTCTGCGGACGAGGAGCCGGGTGCCGCGCACGGCGAGCTGGTCCTCGTTGTCGGGGCCGGCCAGGGCGGCGCACAGCAGTGTGGCGGCGCGGCGGTCCAGGCTCTCGGGGAGGTCGACCATGCCGCCCCAGCGCTGCGGGTGTTCGAGGGCGGCGACTCGTCCCAGGCCCCACACGGCGGCCTGAGCGGGGTCCACCGGCCGGTCGGCACCGGCGGTGCCGGCGGGGGCGGTGGTGACTGCGCTCCGGGTGGCGAGCCAGAGGGGCGCGGCGGTGCCCGCGTCGCCGAGGGCCTGGATCAGCGTCAGGGTGAGGCCGAGCCCGGCCGGCAGTTCGGGGCAGCCCGGGTGCGGGCCTTCGGCCAGCGCGAGGAGGGAGAGCACTCCGGCGGGGGCCGTGCCGTCCAGCGTCTCCCGCAGGTATGAGGCAAAAGCGCCGCGGTCGGCGTCTGCTGCCTTCACCTCCAGGGGCAGCACGTTCATGCCCTGCTCACGCAGCGCCTCGACCACTCGCCGCGCCTCGGGGACGCCCGCGGGAACCACGGCCGCCCAGGTGCCCGGCGGCACGGTTGTCTTCGGATCGGCCAGTGGTTTCCAGGTGATCCGGTAGCGCCAGGAGTCGGTGAGTGCCTGTTCGCGGCTGCGGCGTCGCCAGGAGGCCAGGGACGGTAGCAGTGACGTCAGTGGGTCGGGTCCGTCGAGTTCGAGGGCTGTCACGAGTGAGTTCAGGTCCTCGCGTTCGACGGCTTCCCAGAACGCGGTCTCCACCGGGT
>NZ_JBFBIL010000122.1:0-4030 GCF_040685575.1 Kitasatospora sp. NPDC088351
CCCGACACCCCCGTCATCACCCTCGACGCCCGACGACGCGACAGCGCCAAAAGCGCCCTCATCACCCTCGTCGAACACGCCCTCCTCGCCCGCCTCCGCTGAGCCGGAACCGCAGGTCGGCGGCCCTGGCGGCCCGTTGTCCACGACGGGCCGCCGGGGCACCTCCGGGTACGACGGGTGTCGTCACGGGGCACCGCGCAAGACCCACGCATAAGCAGCCGATAACAGTTCGGTAGGCATTTTGTGATCAACAGTGACTCCGCGTAGCTCGTCCACGCCACTCAGCGCCAGAAGACCACGGTTTTGCGCCATCATGTTGATGAATGTCCCAAATGTGCCGCAGCGGGCGGCAACCGAGAGCTGTTTGTCCCTCATCCCTGCACGTGCTGAAATTCCAGCTACCCCTAAAACCCGTACGACAGTCCCACCCGGCAGCGGGCAGCTGCTAGGGGTAGCGCTGGATTGATCCATGGCCGCCATGCCGGCCGAGAGGTTGTTGTCGAGTGAGGCGTAAGCAGCAAGTCGCCCCGCAGCGGCGCTCCGAGCCCCGCCAGAGCGAGCCGAACGGTACCGCAACGGACCCGGCCGGATTCTCGGCGTTCACCCCTGCCGATGAACGCCCCCCGGTCACCCCGGCCCCGCAGCCCCCGGCCGCGTCCAAGGAGCGCCGCACCGGCGGCGGTTCCGCGGAGGCCGACGGCGGCGGCAAGGGCGGCGGCCGCTACGACTTCGTCCGGCCCCGCAACTGGCGCGTGCCCGCCCGTCTGATCGCGATTCTGCTGATCCCGGTCGTCATCGCCCTGGTCTTCGGCGGCCTGCGCGTCAACACCTCGGTCGACGGCTTCATCAAGGCCTCGCGCGCCGAGAAGACGGCCGAACTCGCCCAGGCGGCCACCGAGCTCGCCGAGGCGCTCGAGAACGAGCGCGACCGAACGCTCATACCCCTGCTGACCGGCCAGGACCCGACCGGTGAGGTCACCAGGAGCCGCGCCACCACGGACACCGCGCTGAAGGCCTACAACGCCGCCTACGAGGCCACCGACCGGTCCGGCGAGCTGCCCCGGCGCCACGCCACCTTCCAGAGCCTCGTC
Source organism: Kitasatospora sp. NPDC088351 (assembly GCF_040685575.1). Lineage (NCBI taxonomy): Bacteria > Bacillati > Actinomycetota > Actinomycetes > Kitasatosporales > Streptomycetaceae > Kitasatospora > Kitasatospora sp. NPDC088351. Next base: position 1,092 of record NZ_JBFBIL010000122.1, read on the forward strand.
GCCGACCTGCCGCACCTGCGCCAGGTCGCCTACGGCAAGGAGCTGTTCGCCACCGCCACGCAGTCCGCGTACTCGGTGATGGCCGCGCCGCTGCTCGCCTACGACAACTCGGTCGGCCTCGGCAGCACCAACATGACCAGCAAGGGCCGCGCGATCTACGCCATGTCGCTGGCCAAGGCCTCCGCCTCGACCCAGCGCGCGCTCATGCTCCACCTGCTGGTCGGCATCACGTCCAACGCCACCACCCGGTACGAGAACACCGACCTGATCCAGCAGCTCCTGGTCTCCCAGAAGCTGGAGCAGGTGTCGCTGTCCGAGTTCAACACCGGCAGCGCCCCCGAGGACGCCCTCAAGTACGCCGAGGCCCAGGTCGCCCAGGCCAACGCCGATCAGCGCGCCGCCTACCGGATGCCCAACGGCAGCGCGCCCACCATGCAGGGCCTGCTGGCCATCGGCAACGCGTACAGCCAGGCCGCCGCCGACGGCTACAGCCGGGGCAAGCCGGCCGCCGACGCGGCGTACAAGGAGGCCAAGGACGCCGGTCTGACCCCGGAGAACTGGAACCAGGCCGCCAACACCCACATCGCCGCGCTGCGTTCCACCGAGGTCGCGCTGCTGAAGGACGTCCTCGACGACGCGTCGGACCTCAAGGACAACGCGCTCTACGACGCCATCCTCAACTCGGCGATCGTGCTCGCCGCGCTGGTCCTCGCCGGTGTGCTCACCGGCTACGTGGCCCGCTCGATGATTCTCGGCATGCGCACCCTGCGCAACGCCGCCCTGGAGATCGCCGACCACCGTCTGCCGGACCTGGTCGAGAAGCTCTCCAAGACCGACCCCGACCGGGTGGACACCTCCGTCACCCCGATCCCGCTGCACGGCAAGGACGAGATCGGCGAGGTCGCCCGGGCCTTCGACCAGGTCCACCGGCAGGCCGTGGCGCTCGCCGCCGAACAGGCGCTGCTGCGAGGGAACGTCAACGCGATCTTCACCAACCTGTCGCGCCGCAGCCAGAGCCTGATCCAGCGCCAGCTGGCGCTGATCACCGACCTGGAGAACAACGAGGCCGACCCGGACCAGCTGGAGAACCTCTTCAAGCTGGACCACCTGGCCACCCGTATGCGCCGCAACGGTGAGAACCTGCTCGTCCTCGCGGGCGAGGAGGCCGGCCGCCGCTGGAACACCCCGGTCCCGCTGGTCGACGTGCTCCGCGCCGCCGCCTCCGAGGTGGAGCAGTACGAGCGCGTCGAGCTGGCCGGCATCCCCGAGACCGAGGTCGTCGGCGCCGCCGTGACCGACCTCGTCCACCTGCTCGCCGAGCTGCTGGAGAACGCCACCTCGTTCTCCAGCCCGCAGACCCGGGTGCTGGTCAACGCCACCCGCCTGCCGGACGGCCGGGTGCTGGTCGAGATCCACGACAAGGGCATCGGCCTCACCGCCGAGGACTTCGCCGAGATCAACGAGAAGCTCGCCGAGCCGCCCACCGTCGACGCCACCATCTCCCGCCGCATGGGCCTGTTCGTGGTCGGCCGGCTCTCCCAGCGGCACGACATCCGCGTCCAGCTCCGCCCGTCCGGGGAGTCGGCCGGCACCACCTCGCTGGTGATGATCCCGCCGTTCCTGACCCGGACGGGCGCGGCGCCGGAGCCGGAGGAGCAGTTCACCGTCTCCCGGATCTTCCCCGACCAGGAGCCGGCCCAGCCCGACTGGGCCGGCGCCCCCCAGGACGGTCCGCGCAGCGCCGCCGAGCTGGGCTTCGACGACCACCTCACCGGTCAGGGCAACGCCGGCAGCACCGGCTTCAGCCCGGCCCTGGAGGCCGTCCAGCGCTCGCAGCGGCTCGACCAGGTCCGCCGCGCGGCCCTGGAGGCCGGCCCGCACGCCACCGAGCCGCCGGTGCTCGACGCCGAGGTCGAGGAGGACGGGTACCGGTCCGAGGGCGACTACCAGCCGTACGGCCAGGACGACCAGTACGCCCCGCAGGGCTACGACCAGTCCGGCTACGGCGACGGCCAGTACGCCGACGGGTCGTACGGCCGCGCCGACGAGTACGGCCAGGACGCCTACGGCCAGTACCCGCAGCAGGGTTACGACCAGTCCGGCTACGCCGACGACCAGTACGCCCCGCAGGGCTACCAGGACCAGCAGGACTACCAGGGCTACGACGGCTACGCCGACGAGCAGTACGGCCACCCGGTCGAGGAGGCCCCCGCGGGCCACCCGTACACCCCGGAGCCGCCCGCACTGCCCGCCGCCGGGCCCACGGCCGAGCCCACCGCCACCCTGCCGTCCGGGCTGCCGCAGCGCCGTCCCGGCCAGCAGCTGAGCAACGGCGGCCTGAACCCGGCCCAGCAGAGCGACGGCCGGGGCACCGGCGAGAGCCCGAACTGGTTCGCCGGCGCCAAGGACACCTCGGCGCCCACCGAACCGCGCGGACACGAGGTGTCCGCGCTGGGCGGCTACGGGCCCACCGGCCCGACCGGCCCGGCCACCGCCGCCTGGCAGTCGCCCAACGACGGCGACTGGCAGCGCGCCGAGCAGCTGCGCGAGCCCGCCTCCGGCGGCACCACCCCGTCCGGCCTGCCCCGGCGGGTGCCCAAGCAGAACCTGGTGGCCGGCAACGCCAAGCCCACCCCGCAGGACGGGCCGCAGGTCTCCCGCAGCCCCGAGGAGGTTCGGGGACGCCTCACCAACCTGCGCCGCGGTGTGGAGCAGGGCCGCAGCGCCGGCAGCACCGGAAGCTTCCGGATCGACCCCGATCAGGTAGACCCGTCCGGCAACGGACAGCCGAACCGCAGCACCGATCTCTTCGGCGGCTCGAACCACCAGGAGCGTTGAGTTGAGTCAGATGAGCCAGGCCGCACAGAACCTGAACTGGCTGATCACCAATTTCGTGGACAACACCCCCGGGGTGTCGCACACGGTGGTGGTCTCCGCGG
>NZ_JBFBIL010000123.1:0-3997 GCF_040685575.1 Kitasatospora sp. NPDC088351
CACGCCCTCCCGGTCGGTGGTGTGATCCTCCGCGAAACGACGGTCCCCCGTCGCATCCGGCACGTACTTCACACAGACAACGATCCTCAAGCTCACGGCCTGTCTCCTGTACTGGTCTCGTCCGGCGGCTGCGGCTGTGCAAGCGGGCGCGCACACGGCTCGCACCCGCTTCGGGCAGCGTGTTCCCGTGCCGGTCCGGAACTTCCTGGCAGCATACTCGGCAGTAGTCCGACGGTCACTACTGGCCAGTAGCTTACGCCGCCGGACCGGGCCGGAGGGCCCGCACACCGCCCGCGACGGCCCGGGACGAACCCCGGTCCGCGCGAACCACAGGACGGGTCCGCACTGCCTCAGCGCACATCCTGCCCCAGCCCGCACCCGACTCCACCCGACGGGGCGGCCCATCCGGCCCGCACGGTCAGACCGCCTCGCCCAGCGCCGCGATCACATCCGCCTTGCGCGGCAGCCCGGCCGCCCTGCGCACCACCCTGCCGTCCCGGTCGAGCACCAGGACCGTCGGCGTCCGCAGGACGTCCAGCCGGCGGACCAGCTCCAGCCGCGCCTCGGCGTCCAACTCGACGTGCGCCACACCCCCGACCATGCCCGCCACCTCGGCGAGCACCCGTCGGGTGGCCCGGCAGGGCTGGCAGAAGGCCGTCGAGAACTGCACCAGCGTGGCCCGCTCGCCCAGGGACTCCCCCAGCTCCGCCGCCGACAGCCGTACCGCCCCGTCCTTCGTCCGCACCCGCAGCCTCCCGTCGCGCCTGGCCCGCAGCAACCCGAACGCGCTCGCCACCGCGAGCACGACACCGCACACCACCAACCCGGTCATCCCCCCAGTCTGCGGCAGGCCCCGCGAGCTCCCGCAGGGAGGTCGACCGCCGGGGCCGCACCCGCGTACGATCACCGCGTGGACTCCGACCGCCCCGCACAGCCGCTGCTGACCTCGCGCCGCGTGGTCGACCTGTGCCGGGCCGCGGTCTCGCGCTGTCGCTGACGCGCCCCGCCGTCACCCCCCCCTCGCGCCCTCTCCCCCGGAGCTCCCTTGCAGATAGACCCCCGCGGCCCTCGTTTCGCCGCCGCGCTCACCACGCTGGTCCTCATCACCGTCCTGATCAGCGGCAGCGGGGTTCTGCTCGCCCTCCAGGCGGTCGTTTTCGCCTTCGGCGCCCTCGGCGGCCCGCACCTCTCGCCGTACGGCTGGCTGTACCGCACCCTGGTCCGCCCCCGCCTGGCCCCGCCGACCGAGACCGAGGACGAACGGCCCCCGCGCTTCGCCCAGGCCGTCGGCCTGGTCTTCGCCGTCGTCGGCACTCTCGGCTACTTCACCGGCGTGACCTGGCTCGGCCTGCTGGCCACCGCCTTCGCCCTCGCCGCGGCCTTCCTCAACGCCCTGTTCGGCTACTGCCTCGGCTGCGAGATGTACCTGCTGATCCGCCGCACCCAGGGCCGTCTCGACGCCTCCGCGTAGCAGCACGCGGCCCGCGGCCGCAGAAGTTCCCGGTTCCGGTCATCACGGAAATCACACCCCTGCATCCCGCGTGACCGGACGCCTCAGGTGACAGCAGGCACTCGTTCGGGGGATCATCTCCGTGTATCACCCGTGGCCGCCGCGGCGTGCCGCGCCTCCGGTCGGCCCCCACGTACGACACGGGTACCGCCGGACCGGGCCAGCAGGCCCGTGGGAAGTCAGGACTGACCGTGGCAGAGTTCGTGTACCCGCCCGTGATCGGCGCCGCACTGGCCGTCTTCCGCACGCTCGACGTGCGCATCAAGATCGTGGGCGCCGAGCACATCCCGGCCAAGGGCGGAGCGGTACTGGTGAGCAATCACATCAGCTACCTGGACTTCCTCTTCGCCGGCCTCGGCGCCTACCGCGGCGGCAAGCGCAAGACCCGTTTCATGGCCAAGGACGACGTGTTCAAGCACGGTGTCTCCGGCCCGCTGATGCGCGGCATGAAGCACATCCCCGTCGACCGCACCGACGGCCAGCCCGCGTACGAGGCCGCGGTGCGCGCCCTGCGGGCCGGCGAGGTGGTCGGGGTGTTCCCCGAGGCGACCATCAGCCGCTCGTTCATGCTGAAGAAGTTCAAGACCGGCGCCGCGCGGATGGCCGCCGACTCCGGCGCCCCGCTGCTGCCCGTTGTCCTCTGGGGCACCCAGCAGCTCTGGACCAAGGGCCGTCCCAAGACCCTCACCAAGCGCCATGTGCCCGTCACCATCATGATCGGCGAGCCGATCGTGCTGGCCCCCGGCGACAAGCCCGTGATGGTCACCCGCCGCCTGCGCGCCGCGATGAGCGAGATGCTGGACCGCGCCCAGCGCGAGTACCCCGGCAAGCCCAGCGGCCCGGACGACACCTGGTGGCTGCCCGCCCAGCTCGGCGGCACCGCGCCCACCCTGGAGGCCGCCGAGGCCGAGGACGAGGCGGAGCTCACCGCGAAGGCCGAGCGCCGGGCGGCCCGGGGCCAGACTTCCTGAGGCGTTCCCGCCGGTACTCCGTGTGACCGAGCGGGCGCGGGCCGTCGCGTGTCGGCCGATAGTCCGCTCTCCCGATCTGACACAGTGACAGCTCCCCCGGGGGCCCTCGTCCTGAATCGGAGACGGAGATGAGACGCGGATGACCGGCACACGGCTGTCACTCACGACCACGGCCCGCACACGCACCAGCGCCTGTGCGGGCCTCCTGCTGGCGGGCGTCATGCTCACCGGGTGCGGCGCCGAGCCGGGAGAGATCCCGCTCAGCGAGATCCTCGCGGAGTCCCCGTCCGCCACCCCCACCCCCGAGGCCGCCGTAGCCGACGCCACTACCGGAGTGGCCGGGGCGGCCACAGCGGCGACGGCCTCCACCGCGCGCAACGGCCTCATCGTCAGCCGGACCTTCCTCGACGCCGACCGGAGCACCAGCGCCATCTTCACCGTCGCGGCCGACGGCACCGGAGAACGCCAGGTCACCCAGCCGTCGGCCAGGGGCCGTGACGATCACCCCGACTGGTCACCGGACGGCACCACCATCGCCTTCGACCGAAGCGACTCACCGGACGGCCTCGCCCGGATCTGGACGGTCTCGGCGGACGGCGAGGGTGCCCACCAGGTCGGCGAGCTCTGCGACGCCGAGGCGGCCGACTGCGTCAACGAGCAGGAGCGCGCGCCCGCCTTCTCCCCCGACGGCAAGCAGCTGGCGTTCAGCCGCGCCTGGGGCGCGACCAACCCGGCCGGCGGCGACCAGATCCAGTACTCCGACCTCTACCTCATGAGCCCGGACGGCACCAGCGCCCAGCGGCTGACGTTCCTGACCAACGACAAGCCCTACTCCGGCGAGGTCAGCAATCCGAGCTGGTCCCCCGACGGCAAGCAGCTCGCCTTCGAGTACCGGACCAGCGCCACCGGCCAGCCCGCGAGCGGCCGCGCCATCTACGTCGTCAACACCGACGGCACCGGCATGCGTCGGCTCACCCCCTGGGAGCTGCGGGCCGGCGAACGGGCGAGCTGGTCCCCGGACGGCAGCCAGATCATGTTCACCACCTACCCCGCCGGCACCGACTACGCCCCGGGCGGAGGCATCTACACCGTCAACACCGACGGCACCGCCATCGGCGCGCTCACCCCCGGCCCGTCCGACGTCTTCTACGACGCCGCCTCCTACGCCCCCGACGGACAGTCCATCGTCTTCGCCCAGGCCCCCGCCGGCGGCAGCGCCGACCTCTTCAGCATGCGGACGGACGGTACGAACGTCACCCGGATCACCAGTACCGCGGACCGCTGGCGGAGCCGCCCGAGCTGGGGGACGGCGATCGCTGCCGCCCCGTGAATTCCGGTGGGGGGCATCGGTGACATCGGCGGCATCGGTGACACAAACGCAGGGCCGTAAACGCAGAGAACCCCCCACCCGGAATCGGGTGGGGGGTTCTCTGGAATGATTGTTCGGCGGCGTCCTACTCTCCCACAGGGTCCCCCCTGCAGTACCATCGGCGCTGTGAGGCTTAGCTTCCGGGTT
>NZ_JBFBIL010000124.1:0-3966 GCF_040685575.1 Kitasatospora sp. NPDC088351
TCGCCCGGTTGAGGATCGGCCCCATCAGACCATCTCCCGGTGCGACTCGAACCCCCGCCAGGCCTTCTCCGCGACGGAGAAGGAGGAGAAGCCGCTCAGCGATCCGTCGCCGTCTCTCAGCCCCTCCCCCGTGATCTCGTTTCGCACCCGGTAGAGCCGGGCGGCGGGATCCCAGCGGATCCCGTAGCCGTGGAGGTTGGTGGACGGGTCGTCCGGTCTGGGCTGAGTCTGGGCATGGTTCATGGGAACCCTCCGCTTACGAGCTTTCACGTTCTGTGCCCATGGTGGCCTGTCGACAGCTACCATCGGAAGCGAAATTGGTTTTGACTTTCCGGCTGTCCAAGTTGGGGCAATCATGGTTAACCGCAAGGAGCTTGATCCATCCTCAGGCCGGTGGGCGCCCTTTGGGGTGCAACTTCGCAGGTCACGCGAGACAGCCGGGCTCACGCAGGCGCAGTTGGCCGCGTGTGTCGGGTTCCACTACTCAACGGTCTCCTTCGCCGAACTTGGCACGAAGCAACCCTCGCTCCGCTTCGCTCGTGCGGCTGACCAGGCCCTGGGGACACAGGGCACCTTGGCCCTCATGTGGCAGCAGGCGAACAACTCGGCCGGTCTCGCCGAGGGATTCACAGAGTTCACGCGCCATGAGGCGCAGGCCACTGAGATAAGGCTGTTCGAGATCGGCATCATCCCCGGCCTGTTCCAGACTCGGGCCTATGCCGAGGCCGAACTGGGAGGCACGGTGGACCTTGGCGAGATCACTACCGACCAGGCCGAGGAGCGACTCGACTTCCGGTTGGCCAGACAGAAGCTTCTGACTCACACCCCTCCACCCCTCATCTACGCCGCACTGGATGAGAGCGCCTTGCGATGGCAGCTCGGCGGCCCGGACGTCATGGCCGAACAGCTTGAGCATCTCGAAGAACTAGCGGAGGAACCCCACATCCTGTTGCAGGTCGTGCCGTTCACCATGGGAGTGCTCAGGCCCTTCCGGTCGGCTGTCACCTTGCTGACCATTGGTGACAATGGCCAACTGGCTTACACAGAAACGCTGCACCGCGGTTTCCTGGAGCGAGATCGAGCAGCCGTCATGACCTGGCGCAGGCGCTACGATCGTCTCCAGGTGGACGCGCCTCCCCAGGCAGAGTCCCTGGCCATGATCAGAAGAATCCGGAAGGAACTGGCACCATGAGCTCCAGCCTCGACCTGTCATCCGCCCACTGGGTGAAGTCCTCCCACAGCTCCGATGGAGGCCAGTGCGTTGAGGTGGCACCCAACTACCCGAACGCTGTGCCCGTTCGCGACTCCAAGAACCCCCACGGTCCCGTCCTCGTCTTCCCGGCCGACGCCTGGCAGTCCTTCGTCACCGCCGTCCGCGCCGACGACTTCGGACCCGCCTGAACACACCACACCCAGGCGCCACTACCCCAACCGGGGCGGCGGCGCCTTCCTCAACCCCACCAACAAGCCCAACCACCCCCAACCCAGCCGCAATCGCCACACCCTGGCGGCTTGGCGCAGACGCTACGATCGACTCCAGGTCAAAAGCCCGATGCGACCCACGCTCTTGGACATGATCAGTCAGACCCGGAAGGATCTACCGACATGACGCTCGACCAAGCAAACTGGCGCAAGAGCACCTACAGCACCGACGGAGGCCAGTGCATTGAGGTCGCCGACGGCCTCAGCGGAGTGATTCCTGTTCGGGACAGCAAGGACCCGAACGGTCCCACCCTCGTCTTCCCGGCTGACGCCTGGCAGTCCTTCGTCACCGCCGTCCGCGCCGACGACTTCGGACCCGCCTGAACACGCCACACCCAGGCGCCGCCACCCTGACCGGGGCGACGACACTTCTCTCAAAGCCCAACCACCCCACACACAGCCGCAATCACTCCAAAGCGGCCTCCCGCCACTGCTCGCCGGCCGCCCGGTTGAGGATCGGCCCCATCAGACCATCTCCCGGTGCGACTCGAACCCCCGCCAGGCCTTCTCCGCGACGGAGAAGGAGGAGAAGCCGCTCAGCGATCCGGAGGAGTCGCGCAGCCACTCCCCCGTGATCTCGTTGCGCACCCGGTAGAGCCGGACGGCGGGATCCCAGCGGATCCCGTAGCCGTGCAATTTAGTGGTCGGCTCGCCGAGGGCCGGAGGCCGCGCGACATCCAGTCGGACATCCCCTGTCATGATGTGACTCCTCTCCGTATTGGTATGAAGAGGTTCTCGCCACCGGCTTGCGGCTACCAGGGATGAAACGTCCTAGTTCTGACTCCTAATCAGCCAGGCCAAGGAATCTTGCGAGCTTCCGAAGACCCGGAGGCCTAGCGGATCCCGCCCAAAGGTCAGAGACGATCGCCACCGCCAGCGTATGGTGACGCATCCAGCCGGGGGCGGTCCGTTGGAGCCGTTCCAGTGCCGCCACTGCCCCTCTGGCGTTCCCAAGGTCCGCGTACGCTCGCGCCACGTCGAGAAAGAGCCATGCCCGCCACGAGGGCGGAATCTCCACACCAAAGCGAACACCTCGCGCGAGGGCCAACGCCTCGTCAGAACGTCCATGTTGAACAGCAAGACGCACGCGCTTGATCCGAACAGACGACTCGCTGAAGACGCTGACCATTCGACTGTCCTCAGGCGGCGGCATCTCCGCCAACCGCACAGTCGCCCGCTCCGCAGTCCCCATCATTTCGGACGCACCGTCATAGTCGCCACCAAGACTGGTACTGATCGCTCCTGCCATGATCAGCCCACCCCAGACGCGGAGCCCTTCCGCGCTGGAAGCGTGCTCGCGCTCGACTCCATCGGCAGCGTGAACCGCCAGCGTACGAGAATCATCCAATCGGTTCTGACGCTGGTACGCCCACGACACAGAGTTGCAGAGCATCGCTGCCAGCAAGGGATCCTCGGCGGAATCGGCAGCCGAAATTGCTCGTTCGAGACTGGAGACGCCGAGATCTGTCTTGCCGAACCGAATAGCAAGGTGGCCACCCAGCTGGAGAGCCTTCCCCAAGGCATGATGACCTGCCAATCGCTCACGCCCCTTGCTTGAAGCAGCGGCGCGCCTGGCGTCCACGATGACGCCAGGCAGAATCTCCATGAGCCTGCCAAAGTCTGCAGCGTGGTAGAGGGTCCACCCATCGGCGATCTCAGCCTTCAACAGAGCAAGTGACAGCCACTCTGCCCCGTCCGGGCTGGGAAGCGGGGTGAACAACGACGGCATAATGGCGCGGCGTAGAGAGACCAGTTCCGCCGGCTCCACATCGCCCGTCGACGGAACGGCCGGCGGATCACCCAGCAACGCAGTCAGCTCGACGCCAAGTCCCTTGGCCAGCGCATGAAGTGTGGGCAGCCGTGCCGAGTGCTTGCGCTGCTGTTCGAGTTTCCGAACCACATCCACGGACACGCCCGACTTCTCCGCCAGGGCTTCCTGCGTGAGGTCGGCCAAGCGGCGCAACCGACGTAGCCGCTCCCCAAGGTGGTCGTTCGCCATATGCCAGACATTACGCCTGAACAGGCAACGGCCTGAACCACTCGGCAATCTTGCTGGCGCCGCTGCCAAGTTCGACCACGCCCGCACAGCCGCAATCGCACCACTGTGGCGACATCGCTCAGACGCTACGATCGATTCCAGGTCGAAGACACGATGTGACCCGCGCTCTTGGACATGATCCGTCAAACCCGGAAGGATCTGCCGACATGACGCTCGACCAAGCAAACTGGCGCAAGAGCACCTACAGCGGTCAAGGCGGCGAGTGCATCGAGGTCGCCGACGACTACCCCGCCATCGTCCCGGTCCGCGACTCGAAGGACCCGCACGGCCCCGCCCTCGTCTTCCCGGCCGACGCCTGGCAGTCCTTCGTCACCGCCGTCCGCGCCGGCGACTTCGGACCCGCCTGAACGCACCACACCCTGGCGCCGCCGCCCCCCCCCCCGGCCGCGCCGCCGCGAAAAAACCCCCCAACCAAAAACACAACC
>NZ_JBFBIL010000125.1:0-3907 GCF_040685575.1 Kitasatospora sp. NPDC088351
CACCAAGAAGCAGTAGCCGACCGAACCCCCGCAGCCAGCAGCCCTCTCCCCAACCTCAACTCGAAACGGACATCAACTCTCGAACCGCCCTCTGAGAGCCTTGCGCTGCGCACGGAACTCCTGCCCCTTCCAAGGGATCTGGGCGAGTTCGTCGATGGCGGCCCGCCGCTGGGCGTTCGCCTCGGCAATCTCGACGTTCTCCTCCTCGATCGCCGCGAACATCTCCTCCAGGTGCCGGACCCGAAGGCGGTCGAGCCGTATGTGGCCGATCCGCGGCTTGAGGTAGAGCCGGATACTGCTCTCGTCCCGGCTGATCGCGGTCTGGCGGCCGCGCTTGCCCGCCAGCCATTGGTCCAGCCACTCGCCGACCGTCAGCCGATTCTGGAGGTCCTGGCCGGAGACGAGTCGGCGACGAGTCTCCTCGACGTCCGGCAGCGGCGCCTTCTCGTGGGCGACCTTCTCCAGCAGGTCGGCTATCTGCGCGAGGCCCTCAGGATCGTCCGCGTCTGAGATGTGCAGCAACTCGCGGACCTGGTCGAGATTGGCCTGGGCGGTCTTCCGGGACTCGTAGCCGGAGCGGTTGAAGGACCGGCGTGAGCCGTCCTCGCGGTTGGGCAGCTCCTGGCGGACCGCGTAGGAGCCGTGCTTGCGGCTGCTGAGCTTCGGACAGGCCTTGCCGAGCGGCTTGCCGGTGTCGGCGTCCCGGCAGTAGCAGCGGTGGTAGGTAGAGCCCTTCACGGGGTTCCCTCCCTCATCTGGTCGTCCTTGTGGTCGGTGTCGAGGAATGCGAGGTGGCTGGGGAGCGGTGGGGGAGTCAGCCTCAGCTCGCGCATGCGGTGCCGGATCGGCACGAGCTCCGAGCGAACGGCCTTCACGAGGCGGCCGAACTTGGCTTCGGCGCCGTGCGGCCAGTCCTTCCTCGCACCGGAGAACTGGAGCTGCCAGGCGTCGTGGTGCCCGGTCCGGATGTGGTGCTCGACGCCCGCGTACTCGCGAAACACGGCCGCGTCGCCGAAGTCGAGGTTTTCACCGGTGAACCAGCTGAACGCCGTCCACGGGTCTCGGCTCTCGTGCGGGAGACAGTCCACGTTGGTGCTCCCGCCGAGCGGGAAGACCAGGGCGGCGGGCGGCGCGTCGACTGCCTTGGCGAGCACGAGCAGTTCCGGGACGGTGAGGGTCAGCCGGCGCCCGGACTCCCAGTTCGCGATGACGGTGCGCGGGATGGGGTGGCCCAGCTCGTCACAGGCGTCGGCCAGGTCCTGCGCGGTCATGCCCAGCTCCTTCCGGCACCTACGAACCTCGGCGATCACGGTTCTCGTGACCTGCGCCGACCAAGATTCCACTTCGTCGTGTGTCATATCGACACTTTATTGCGGTGCAATCTGCTCCTCGATCCCGGACTTCCCGGGGCCGCCGATCGGGGCTCGCCCCCGTGAATGGAGACAGCTGTGCGAACTGAGACGGGCAATCAGGAGCTCGCGGGCATGAGCCGGGCGGAGCTGCTTGCGTTGCCGGCCGCCATCGACCTGGACACCGCCAACCGCGCGATCGGCCTTGGCCGCAGCAAGGGCTACGAACTGGCGCGGCGGGACGTCTACCCGTGCCGCGTGCTGCGGTTGGGCAAGAAGTACCGGGTGATCACCGCAGACCTCCTGCGGCTGCTGGGCATCGACATCGCACCAGACGGTGCGGCTGCATGACGACAAGGCCGCAGGTCGGGTCACGAGCTTGTCTGCCGTGAGAGGACTGCCGGCCGAGCAGTGGATCTTCCGCCAGGGCGGTCGTATCGTCGCGTCGCCCGCCGGTCGCAAACCGGCGCAACGCACTCCACCCGCCTGCGAGTTGGCCCAATCGGCTCATCGGCTCGGTAGGCCGGGAACGCGACGGCCCTCGGTGCTACCAACACCGAGGGCCGGACGAAGTCCCCAGATCAGCGAATCAGTTCAACCGGTGGCAGCGCGACGGTCGAGGTCGTGCGCACCAGCGAGGAGCTTCACTGTGAACTTTACTTCCCGCCAGCCTGCGTCGGGAGACCCGGCGAAGGGCTGGCCCGCCGTTGCCGTCCCCGGTCAACCCGGTCACTACCGACCCGCGGTCGGTCAGAACGGTGTACTGACCGACCGGACTGACCGGGAGCCCGGTGCCTTGACCGGTCAGGTCACCGCTGACCCGGTCAGTGCCCCGGCGGGACAGGTCAGTGACCCGGACGTCTTCGGCGGGATGACCGGAAGCGGCGACCTGCCGGTCACTCCGTCATCGCCGGGAGCCGAGCTGCTCTGCGAACTCCGATCCGCCATAGCTCGCTTCGTGATCCTCCCGTCCGAGCAAGCTCTGGATGCCGTGACGCTGTGGGTTGCCGCCACCCATCTACAGCCCGCTTGGCAGCATGCCCCGCGTCTTGCCGTGGTCGGCCCGGCCAAGCGCTGTGGGAAGTCTCGGCTGCTCGACATCGTCACCGAGACCGTGCACGACCCGCTCATCACGGTCAACGCGTCCTCGGCGGCCATCTTCCGGTCGATCACCGACCAGCCGCCGACCCTGCTCGTGGACGAGGCCGACACCATGTTCGGCAGCGTCAAGGCGGCCGAGAAGAACGAGGACCTTCGGGGCCTGCTGAACGCCGGTCACCAGCGCAATCGCCCCACCCTGCGGGTCGTCGGACCGGACCACAAGGTGGTCAAGTTCCCCACCTTCGCCATGGCGGCTCTGGCCGGGATCGGGGACCTTCCGGACACGATCATGGACCGGTCCGTGGTCATCCGGATGCGCCGCCGGGCGCCGGGCGAGCGCGTCTCCTCGTACCGCTCCGACCGGGACAACCCGGGCCTGCGCGAGCTGCGCGACGGCCTCCACGCCTGGCTGGTGCCGCTGATCGACGCGGCGACCAACATGGAGCCGCCTATGCCGGTTGACGACCGTGCTGCCGACACCTGGGAGCCTTTGGTGACGGTCGCGGACCTTGCCGGAGGTGAGTGGCCGGTACGTGCCCGCGCGGCCTGCCGTGCCATGACCGCCTTCGAGTCCGGGCAGGACGAGGACGGCGGCCTGAAGACGAGGATCCTGGTCGACATCCGCCGCGTCTTCGCCGCCGGTGGCAACCCGGACGCCCTGTCCACCGAGCACCTCCTGACCGCCCTGAAGGCCGACCACGAGGCGCCGTGGGCCGAGCACGGACCGACGGGGCTGAGCGCCCGTGGCCTGCAGCTTCTGCTCAAGGACTACGGCATCGGCTCGATGAACATCCGCTTCCCGGATGGCGTGCAGCTCAAGGGCTTCACCCGCAACGGTTTCCTCGACGCCTGGAGTCGCTACTGCCCCGAGCCCGCCGAGCCGCAGGTCACTACAGGCAGCTGACTCGCTGCCAGTCGTACCACCCGTCCCCGCCCAGCTCAGGGCGGGGACGGGTTCGTTCTCCGCAACGGGTCCTGTCGTCCTGCGAGCGCCACCCGTACCGCTCTGACCAGGTCTGCAACGTGTGGGACGACTGCAACGCGGTGGGTAACGGACGAGTCCTCAATCGGTCTGCTCGACCGCATGGGCGACAGCGCCAACGGCGCGAAGAGCACTGGCAGCTGCCCGCGCTGTGTCTTCGGGTTGGTCTTCGAGAACCGTCGCTGGAAGCTGGCCGATGAGGAGTTTGCCGTGCCACAGGCTGAGCCCGGTGAGCCGGCGGATCTCCTTCAGCACGTCCATGGTGCGGGTGCCAGGATCGGCCAGCACGACGCTGTACGGCACGTCGTCACAGACCAGCGTGAAGTACCTGACTCCGCCGCCCACGCCCCCTCCAACTGCCGGTCCTTGAGAGCCTAGCCCCAATGCCGGTGACTTTGTGGTCGGTGTCTCGTTGGTTGTGGTGTGGCGAGGGTGGGGCAGGTCAAGTCGCCTGCGGATGAGCGGATATCGGACC
>NZ_JBFBIL010000126.1:0-3753 GCF_040685575.1 Kitasatospora sp. NPDC088351
CGGCGAACGAGGTGTCCGGCGCGGGAGCGAACGCCCGGCCGGCCAACTCGGCGGTCTCGCACAGCAGTTCGCGACGGAACCCGTCGTTCTCCAGTCGACCGGCGGGCCTGGCCGCCCCGGCTGCCCGACCAGCCGATCTTCTACCCGGTGCTCAACGAGGACTACGCGATCCGGATCGCCCGCGACTGGAACGTCAAGGCCTCCGGCGTCGGCTACGTCACCCGCTTCGAGGTCGACACCGCCTTCCTCGCCCGCTACCCCGTCCAGCAGGCCGGCGGCCGGACGATCCTCGAGCTCTGGGTGCCCGCCGAGGAACTGGCCGAGTTCAACCGGCACATCGTCGGCCGGATCGAGGTCGTCCACGAGTTCCGGCCGCAGCCGTGACGGCCCGTCCGGGCCCGGCCACCGCGCCGGCCCGCCGCACCGGCCGGGCCGCCCCGGCCGGTGCCGGCCCCTCGGGACGTCCGACGCCGCCCGGACACCCCTCGTTCCCCTCCGCTCCACCCGCCGGTACGCGACGCCGTGGACCATGACGCGGTCGGCGGCGCCCGCGGGGTGCGGCCGGATGCGCACCACCGAAAGGAACCCCCCACCATGTCCACAGCCGCGCCGTCCCGGCCCAGGGTGCTCGTCGTCGGAATCGACGGTGTCCGGTACGACCTGCTGGAGCAGGTCCCGATGCCGAGGCTCACGGAGGTCGCCGAGGCCGGGTTCCTGGCGCCGGTCACCGTGGCGGAGTCCACCCCCACCATGTCCGGCCCCTGCTGGGCCACCATCGTCACCGGCGTCGAGCCCGCCAAGCACGGCGTCTGGGGCAATCACCTGGCCGGCCACCGGCTCGACGTCTTCCCCGACTTCGCCACCCGCCTCGCCCGCCAGGACCGCCGCCGCACCTTCGTCGCGGCCGGCTGGGACCCGCTGGTCATCGGCGAGTCCGGCGGCCCGCTGTTCCGGGCCCCCGGCCGCCTCTCCTACGTCGCCCCGGCCGAGGACACCCCCGAGGCCTGGGAGACCGTCGACGAGGAGGTCACCCGGGAGGCCGTGCACGTCCTCGGCACCGCCGACCCGGAGGCGTCCTTCGTCTACCTCGGCGCGGTCGACGAGACCGCCCACTTCCTCGGCTGTGGCGAGGAGTACCGCGCCTCCATGCGCGCCGCCGACCAGCGCCTCGGCCGGCTCCTGGACGCCGTCCGCGGCCGGGCCGGCTACCCCGACGAGGAGTGGACGGTCATCGTCGTCACCGACCACGGCCACGTCGACGCGGGCGGCCACGGCGGCCGCACCACCGAGGAGCGCACCGCCTGGGTGGCCTGCGCCGGCCCCGGCATCCCCGCCGCGCCGCCCACCGGGGAGATCCGTCACCCGGACGTCGCCGCCCAGGTGTACGCCTCGCTCGGCCGCCCCATCGACCCGCACTGGACCCTGGACGGCCGCCCCTTCCCGCTCGCCCGGCCCGTCCCAGCCGCTTTCTGACGATCCGGCAGGGACGCCCGGGTGGACCGGCCGGGCTGCGCCCCGGCCGGACTTGAGCCAGGCTCTACAGGGCGCGCGACCCTGACATCAGGTGGCCGGGTATACCCCTGAAGGTGGAGACCGTACCCCGTGGGATGGAGACATGGTCACGACCTCGTGGTGACGTTCCGGCAGCACACACCGGTCACGATGGATGTACACCGGAACACCGGGCCACGGAAGCCCGGGGCGGACGGGACCGGCGCGGCGGGATCCGACACAGGAAGAGGGCAGGGCGGGCATGAACGGCATCGTGAGCAAGGTCGCACTCGGAGTCGCGGGCACCGGCATGGCCGTCGCCGTCGCCGTCGTCGCGGTCGGCCCGCGCGTGGCCGACTGGTACGACGACCGCCACCAGGAGCAGGCCTCGTACTCCACCGGCTCCGAGGCCAAGGCCGACCGCCGTTCGATGCCGGACTGGCTGCCCGACAACGCCTCCTCCGTCCGCTACCTGATGTCCACCACCGGCGACGACCGGCTGCTGCGCGCCACCCTCCCCGACGGACGGCTGCCCGCCGGCTGCGCCACGACGCTGCCGGGCAAGGGCGTCCACCCGGCGCCGGTCTCGCTCAGGGCCGGCTGGTTCCCCGAGAGCGTCACCTCGAAGGTCAGCGGTACCTGCGGCCACTACAACGTCACCCTGACGGGCGACCAGCTCTACGCCTGGCAGGACGGCGCCGCCGTCCAGGCCGCCCTGCGCGCCGAGCGGCCGGCCAAGCACTGAACGGGCGCGCGCTGAGCGCCGGGCGGATCGCCGAGCGCCGGGGCGGATGATGATCCACGCGGCGGACCCCGGGTATCCGGACCCCGGGCCGCTGCGATAGGACGGAGCGAGTACCAACCCTGCCCCGTCCTGTGAGGAGCCCCATGCCTGGTCCGACCGCCGGCGCCACCGGCGACACGTCGACCGCCCCCACGACCACCACCACCGGATCCGCCGCCGCCCCCGGCCGCACCACCATCGCCGTCCTCGGCGGCCTGGTCGCCCTCGGACCCCTCACCACCGACCTCTACCTGCCCGGCCTGCCCGCGATCGCCGACGACCTCGCCGCCGAACCGGCCGCCGTCCAGCTCACCCTCACCTTCTCGATGTTCGGCGTCGCCGCCGGACAGCTGCTCTTCGGACCGCTCAGCGACCGCCTCGGCCGCCGCCCGCCCCTGCTCGCCGGCCTCGTCGTCTACACCCTCGCCAGCGTGGTCTGCGTCCTCGCCCCCACCCTGCCCGTCCTGATCGCGGCCCGCTTCGTCCAGGGCGCCGCCGGCGCCGCAGGCCTGGTCATCGGCCGCGCCGTCGCCCGCGACCGCTTCGAGGGCGTCGCGATGCTCCGCTTCCTCGCCTCGATCAGCCTGATATCGGGCCTCGCCCCGATCCTCGCCCCGGTCGTCGGCGCCCAGTTGCTCCGCGTCACCTCCTGGCGCGGCACCTTCGGCGCCCTCACCGCCCTCGGCCTGCTGCTCAGCCTGGTCGCCTTCGCGGCCCTGCGGGAGACCCTGCCGCCCGGGAACCGGCACCGCGGCGGGCTCACCACCACGCTGCGCACCATGGGCGGGCTCCTGCGCGACCTGCCGTTCCTCGGGCTGGTCCTGACCAGTACCTTCGCCTTCGGCACGCTGTTCGGCTACATCAGCGGCTCCTCGGTGGTGCTCCAGCACGTCTACCACGTCTCGCCGCAGACCTACAGTCTGCTCTTCGGCCTCAACTCGCTGGCGATCGTGGCCGTCACCCAGCTGAACGGGCGGGTCCTGGCCCGCCGCTTCACCGCGGGCGCGCTGATGCTGGCCGGCCTCGGCACGGCCGTGGCGGCCGGGGTGGCGCTGGTCCTGGTGACGGCTGTCTGGGACGCCGGACTGCTCGGCGTCTGCCCGTCCCTGTTCGTCATGATGGGCAGTCTCGGCGTGGTCCTGCCGAACTCCGCCGCCCAGGCGCTCAGCCTGGTCCCCCCGCAGACCGCCGGCTCCGCCTCCGCGCTGATCGGTACCGGTACCTTCCTCTGCGGCGCCCTTGTCGCCCCGCTCAGCAGCCTCGGCGGCAGCCCCTCCGCGGTTCTGCTCGCCGTCGTCGTCCTGGTCTGCGCCCTCCTCGCCACCGCCTCCTACCTGGCGCTCTGCCGCCCCTGGCGCCCTGCGGCCCCGGGCCCGGAGGCGGCGCGGGCGGTCTGACGGAGGGCCCGTGCGCCGACCGGGGTCGGGCACGCGTGCCGCGTACACGTGCCGCCGGGGTGCCGCGACGGTGGTCGCGGC
>NZ_JBFBIL010000127.1:0-3159 GCF_040685575.1 Kitasatospora sp. NPDC088351
GACCGCGCTGGCCCTGGCCGCCCGCGAGGGCCGGGCGGCCGACGTCGAGGCGTTCGTCCGACCCAGGGGTGGAGGGCCCGCGCGCGAAGCCGCCGCTCAGGCGTCGATGCGGGAACGGTCCAGGGTGGCCGCCGAGTCCACGATGAACTCCTTGCGCGGGGCGACGTCGTTGCCCATCAGCAGGTCGAAGATCTTCTCGGCCTGCTCCAGGTCCCCGAGGTTGATCCGGCGCAGGGTGCGGTGGCGCGGGTCCATGGTGGTCTCGGCCAACTGGTCGGCGTCCATCTCGCCGAGGCCCTTGTACCGCTGCACCGGCTCCTTCCAGCGCATGCTCTTGCGCTGGAACTCCAGCAGGGTGGAGCGCAGCTCGGCGTCGGAGTAGGTGTAGTGGTACTTCTCCTGGCCGCGCTTGGGGTTGGTGAGCTCGATCCGGTGCAGCGGCGGCACCGCGGCGAAGACCCGGCCCTGCTCGACCATGGGCCGCATGTAGCGCTGAAAGAGCGTCAGCAGCAGGCAGCGGATGTGCGAACCGTCGACGTCGGCGTCGGCCATGAAGATGACCCGGCCGTAACGGGCCTGGTCGATGTCGAAGGTGCGGCCCGAACCGGCCCCTATCACCTGGATGATCGCGGCACACTCGGTGTTCTTGAGCATGTCGCTCACGGACGCCTTCTGCACATTGAGGATCTTGCCGCGGATCGGCAGCAGCGCCTGGAACTCGGAGTTGCGGGCCAGTTTGGCGGTGCCGAGCGCGGAGTCCCCCTCGACGATGAAGAGTTCGCTGCGCTCGACGTCGTCGCTGCGGCAGTCGGCCAGCTTGGCCGGCAGCGAGCTGGTCTCCAGCGCGGTCTTCCGGCGCTGCGCCTCCTTGTGCTGGCGGGCGGCGACCCGGGTGCGGGCGGCGGCCACGATCTTCTCCAGCACGGCCCGGGCCTGGAGCTTCTCGTCCTTCTTGGCGGAGGTCAGGAAGGACTTGAGCTCCTTGGCGACCACCGCGGCGACGATCCGGTTGGCCGCCGAGGTGCCCAGCACCTCCTTGGTCTGCCCCTCGAACTGCGGCTCGGCGAGCCGGACGGTGACCACCGCGGTGAGACCCTCGGTGGCGTCGTCCTTGGTGATGTCGTCCTCGGCGACGCGCAGCAGCTTGCTGGAGCGCAGCACCTCGTTGACGGTCTTGGCGAGCGAGCGCTCGAACCCGGTCACATGGGTGCCGCCCTTGGGAGTGGCGATGATGTTGACGAAGGAGCGCAGGGTGGTGTCGTAGCCGGCGCCCCAGCGCAGCGCGATGTCGACGCCGAGGTGACGGGTGACCTCGGTGGGCGTCATGTGGCCGAGGTCGTCCAGGACGGGGACGGTCTCCTTGAAGGTGCCCTCGCCGTGCAGCCGCACGACGTCGGAGATCGCCTTGTCGGGGGCGAGGAACTCGCAGAACTCGGCGATGCCGCCGTCGTAGTGGAAGGTCGACTCCTCGACCTTGTCGCTCTCGGTCAGCCGCTCGTCACGGACCAGGATGGTCAGGCCGGGGACCAGGAAGGCCGTCTGCCGGGCCCGGTTGTGCAGGTTCTCCAGCGAGAGCCGGGCGTCCTTGAGGAAGATCTGCCGGTCGGCCCAGTAGCGGATCCTGGTGCCGGTGCGGGCCTTGGGCACCTTGCGGGCCCTGGTGAGGCCGTTGGCGGGCTCGAACGGGGCGTCCGGGCCGCCCTCGGTGAAGATGCCGGGGGTACCGCGGCGGAAGCTGATCGCATGGGTGTGGCCGCTGCGGTCCACCTCGACGTCCAGCCGGGCGGAGAGGGCGTTGACGACGGAGGCGCCGACGCCGTGCAGACCACCGGAGGCCGCGTAGGAACCGCCACCGAACTTGCCGCCGGCGTGCAGCTTGGTCAGCACCACCTCGACGCCGGAGAGCCCGGTCTTGGGCTCGACGTCCACCGGGATGCCACGGCCGTTGTCGCGCACCTCGACCGAGGAGTCCTCGTGCAGGACGACCTCGATACGGTCGCAGTGGCCACCGAGCGCCTCGTCCACGGAGTTGTCGATGATCTCCCAGAGGCAGTGCATCAGGCCGCGGCTGTCGGTCGAGCCGATGTACATGCCGGGGCGCTTGCGGACCGCCTCCAGGCCCTCCAGGACGAGCAGGTGCCGAGCGGTGTAGTTGGAACCGTCGTCGCCGGCCAGCAGTGCGGACGGCACGGTCGTTTCGGCACTCACGCGGCACTCTCCTCGGTGAAGTTCTGTCTCATCGGTCACATCCGGGTCCATCCGAATCGCCCGCCAGTGCAGCACAGCGCACCGACAGCCGTTCCCCTGCGTGTGCGCACCCCTCCGCTCGGTACGCAGCACGGCGGGCCGGTCCCGCGCAGCTTGTACGCGCTGCGCGAACAAGAACTGTGCAGGATTCGGGGCGCCGGGGCGCCATCTCCTCCCGGTACCAGCGGTCCTGGCGGACCGTGGGGCCGGGCGCAGGCTCCGGAACTGCCGTTATGCAGGCTACCGGGGCCCAGGACGGGGCTTATGCTCCAACCCAGCAGAGGATTATGCTACGCGGACCTCGACCCCGGTCCCGATCGGGCGTTCGAGCGACGGGCGGATCCTGGGATTCGGTACGCATGAACCACCGGCCCCCGGGGCACGTCCTCATCAACACAGCAGAATCCTCAAAGAAGAAAAGCCACGAGCGGGAACGTTTTCGGCCTGGTTGGATGTTGACCCTGGTACGACAGCTCGTCGAGCTAGAGAAGAGGCGACGTGACTACTGTTCTGACACCTGCGAGCCCGCTGACCGCGGCTGACCGCTGCGACCGCTGCGGCGCCCAGGCATATCTGCGCGTCGTACTCGCCAGCGGCGGAGAGCTGCTCTTCTGCGCCCACCACGGCCGGAAGTTCGAGCCCGAGCTCAAGAAGATCGCCGTGGAGATACAGGACGAGAGCGGCCGTCTCACCAGCACCACCACCAACACGGCCACCGAAGAAGAGCGCTGATTCCCAGCACTTCATCGGCACCCGGCGACGAGCTGTGTCCGGCCGCACACCCTGCGCGACCGGTGAGCCGGGGGGGGGGGCCCCCCCCGGGGGGGCGGGGGGCGCCCGGCCCGGGTGTGTGGGGGCGCCGGGCCCCCCCCCCCCCCCCGCCCCCCCGCCGGCGGGCGGGGCACCGCGAGA
>NZ_JBFBIL010000128.1:0-2935 GCF_040685575.1 Kitasatospora sp. NPDC088351
CGATCGCCCCGCCGGGGCGGACGAAGGCGGCGACGTCGGCGATTCTCCACCACCGCGGTGGTGGAGACGCCCCTTCGCCGTACGCGCTGCCCGGCCTGCCAGGCCTACTCGCCCGACAGCACCTGCTGCGCCGCGGCCCGCGCCTCCTCGGCGCTGTCCGCCGCCCGGGCCGCCTCGGCCGCCCGACGGCACTGCGCCAGCGTGTACTTGGCCAGCGTGGCCCGCACATAGGGGATCGACGCCGAGCCCATCGACAGGCTGGTGACGCCCAGACCGGTGAGGACCACGGCCAGCAGCGGGTCGGAGGCCGCCTCACCGCAGACGCCGCAGCTCTTGCCGGTGGCCTGCGCGGCCTCGGCCGAGAAGGCCACCAGGTCCAGCAGCGCCGGCTGCCACGGGTCCTGCAGCCGGGCCAGCGCACCGACCTGGCGGTCGGCGGCGAAGGTGTACTGCGCGAGGTCGTTGGTCCCCAGCGAGAGGAACTCCACCTCCCGCAGGATCGCCCGCGCCCGCAGCGCGGCCGACGGGATCTCCACCATCGCGCCGAACTTGGCGGCCAGCCCGGCCTGGCGACACGCGTCCGCGAAGTCCTTGGCGTCCTTGCGGTCGGCCACCATCGGCGCCATCACCTCAAGGTGCACGGGCAGCCCCTCGGCGGCCTTCGCCAGCGCCCGCAGCTGGGCCTGCATCACCTCGGGGTGCTCCAGCAGCGTGCGCAGACCACGCACCCCCAGCGCCGGGTTGGGCTCGTCGGCCGGGGTCAGGAAGTCCAGCGGCTTGTCCGCGCCCGCGTCCAGCGCCCGGACGACGACGCGGCCCTCCGGGAACGCCTCCAGCACCTTGCGGTACGCCTCGACCTGCTTCTCCTCGCTGGGAGCCTTCGCCGAGTCGTCCAGGAAGAGGAACTCGGTGCGGAACAGGCCCACGCCCTCCGCCCCGGCCTCCAGCGCGGCCGGCAGGTCCGCCGGGCCGCCCACGTTGGCGAGCAGCGGCACCCGGTGACCGTCCGAGGTCTGCCCCGGACCGGAGGAGGCGGCCAGCGCGGCCTTGCGCTCCGCGGCGATCGCGCGCAGCTCGTCCTGCTTCTCCTGCGACGGCTCCACCAGCACATCGCCGGAGCCGCCGTCCACCGCGACCACGGTGCCCTCGGCGACGTCGGTCGCGTTCGGCAGGGCGACCACGGCGGGCACGCCCAGGGCCCGGGCCAGGATGGCGCTGTGGCTGGTCGGCCCGCCCTCCTCGGTCACGAAGCCGAGCACCAGGGTCGGGTCCAGCAGCGCGGTGTCGGCCGGCGCCAGGTCCCGGGCGAACAGGACATACGGCTCGTCGCTGTCCGGCACACCCGGCATCGGCACGCCCAGCAGCCGCGCCACGATGCGGTTCCGTACGTCGTCCAGGTCCGCGACCCGGCCGGCCAGGTAGTCACCCGCGGAGGCGAGCAGCGCGCGGTAGGCGGCGAAGGCGTCGTACACGCCGCGCTCGGCGCTGCTGCCGACGGCGATCCGGCGGGCCACATCGGCCATCAGCTCCGGGTCCTGCGCCATCAGCGCCTGGGCCTCCAGCACGGCCTGCGCCTCGCCACCGGCGAGGTTGCCGCGGGCGATCAGGTCGGCGGCGACCGCGTCGACGGCCGCCTGGGCGCGAGCCTGCTCGCGCGGGGCGTCCTCAGTCGGAATCTGGGTGGCCGGCGGCTCGAGCACCGCCGTTCCCATGTGCCGCACCTGGCCGATCGCGACCCCGTGGCTCACACCCACGCCGCGCAGCGTCTTCTCCATGTCACCTGTCTCCGCTGAGGGAAGCGGCCCCGCCGGAACCGCCGTGTGCCGGTCCGCCCCGCCGAGTGCGGCGGGGCGGGTGTGTGGGCTCGGCTTCTGTCGTGCGTGGTCTTCGCCGGCGCGCACCCGGCCCGGGCGCCGAGCGGCCCGGGAGGGAAGAAGGAAAGAGGGGAGGTCAGCTCCAGCTGAAGAGAGCGTCGCCGACGGCGACGTCTCCGTCCTCACGGACATCGCCGAGCGAGTCGGTGGCGGCCTCCAGCGCGACGATCGGCGAGATCGGCGACTTGCCCGCGGCCTCGACGGCGGCCGGGTCCCACTTGATGACGGCCTGGCCGCGGGTCACCGTGTCGCCCTTGTTGACGAGCAGCTCGAAGCCCTCGCCGTTCAGCTGCACGGTGTCGATGCCGAGGTGGGTCAGCACACCGTGCCCGTCCGCGTCCACGACGACGAACGCGTGCGGGTGCATGGAGACCACGACGCCGTCCACCGGAGCAACGGCCTCGGTCGGCCGGCGCACCGGGTCGATCGCGGTACCGGGACCGACCATCGCGCCGGAGAAGACGGGGTCGGGCACGCCGGCGAGCCCGACGACCCGGCCGGTCAGCGGCGACGTCACAGTGGTCATGGTTGAGCCTCCCAAGTGCGCAGAACAGCGAGCGGCCGCAGGCAGCGGCAGGACATCGGCTGAAGCCTAGATCATGTCAACTTCGGACATCTGCTGACATTCCCGGGCGAAGGGCCAGGCCCAATCCGCCCCTACCGGCCCGTCCGCCACAGAGAGCGACGACTGCCGGGGCGTCAGGCCGACGTCCCATCGACCGGTAGTGGTCTAGTCCTCTGGGTCGATGTGCCGCACTCTACAGGCATCTTGGCGAACCGGGACCATTGCTGTATATGCTCGCGAGAGCAACAAATCATGCTCCGGGCGGGTGACGCTCGGTGTGGCTCGATTCGCGCTCCGGTCGGCTACCCGCTATGGTTGGCCGAGTCGCCGCAAGTCGGCGGTTAACACCAGATTTCAGATGTGAAAAGTACCGGTTAAGCGCCGGGAAACGGGTCTGCTAAGCTGGGAACACGAAAGAACGAAGCGCCCGGAGGGCCCGCTGGAAGGCGGCCTGAAGGAAGTGTCCGTTCCTTGAGAACTCAACAGCGTGCCAAAA
>NZ_JBFBIL010000129.1:0-2934 GCF_040685575.1 Kitasatospora sp. NPDC088351
TACGCGCCGACCTCCACCTCGGCCTGCTCCAACTCGCCTGCAGCATCATCTGCCTGCGAAAGCTCCGAACCTCATTCTGAAACGATCAGTAAGTACCGCCATCGACCACAGCGATGCGCATACCGTCGCGAGTTCGCATCAGATGCAATTGGCGGCGGTTGGACCATCGGTACAGCCGTTGGCGCCAAGCAGTTGATCTTGGTCGCCTAGCACAGCGATCCGGTCCGGTGCTGGGGTTCAGGGAAAGATCCTCGGTCATGGGTGGGGCCTGGCTACGGTCCGGGCATGGCGGTCGAATTCTTATCTGATGAGCAGGCTGAGGCGTACGGAAAGTTCGCCGAGGAGCCGACGAAGCCTGAGCTGGAGCGGTTCTTCTTCCTGGATGACGAGGTGTTGGACGCAGCGTGGAAGCAGATGGCCGAGCGGCTGGAGGAGGCCGGCGCCGACGCGAAGATCAGCGTCGAGGCCTTGTCGCCGGATTCGGGTCCGGCCTCCATGGAATGCGGAACAGGAATCACGCCAGGAGGGAGCCAGGGTGTGTCCCGTAGATCAAGGTGAGGTTGACGGTGCCCTGGTAGATACGTTCTCGCTTGCGTCTGCCGACACACTGCGGGACAGGCCGGATCGCTTGCTGAGGAGCGTCAACGCGGTGATCAAGGCGAGAGCGGCGAAGACGCCAGCTGCCCCGAACGCGGCATGCTGCCCGGTGGTGAGTGCGAGCGGTGTCGGACCACCGATCGCGGACGTGCGGGCGGCGGCGACGCTGGTGCAGACGGCAGCGCCGACGGCGGTGCAGACGGCAGCGCCGACGGCGGTGCCGACGGCGAAGGAGGTGTCGGCGAGGCCGGCGGCCAGGCCTGAGTCCTTTTCGGTGACGCCGGTCAGCGCGGCGATCTGTGCGCATACCGTGACGGCGCCCATTCCCGCCCCGAACAAGAACAGGGCCGCCGGCAGAAGACTCATCGGGCCACCGGCCGGTATGCGGGTGAGCAGCAGGCAGCCACAACCGAGCAGGACGGTCCCGGCGGCAGCCACCCGCCCCAGGCTGAACCTGGGCACGATCCGTTGGCTCAGCAGTGCGCCTGCGGCCGCGGTGACGGTCATCATCGCGGCCGCCAGCCCGAACTGCGCCGCCGGACCGCCGAGCACCTGCTGCACGAAAGAGGTGAGGGTGACGAGCATGCCGTCGACGGTCATGCCGGCGATGAGCAGGAGGAGGTTGCCGCCGATCAGCATGCGCGAGCGCAGCGACTGAAAGGAAACGAGCGGGGCCACCGATCGCTTCTCTACCAGGATGAACATCCAGACCAGCACGGCCACGGCGGCCAGTAGCCCGATGCTCTGTCCATTCGCCCACCCGGATGTCGGCACCCGGGTGATCACGTATACGAGCAGAACGAGTGCTGGGGCGATGGTCAGCGCACCAGGGATGTCGAAGGAACGGGAGCGTGCTCGGTCCCGGCTTTCGCGCAGCACGGCGGGGGCGAGCACCAGCACGAGGGTCCCGACCGGGACGTTGACCCAGAACACCCACTGCCAGCCGAAGATATCGGTGATGATGCCGCCCAGTAGTAGACCGGCGGTGGCGCCGAACCCGCCGAGGCCGCCCCAGATACCGAGCGCCTTGTTCCGCTCGATCCCTTCGGGGAAAGTGTTCATGACCATCGACAACGCGGCCGGAGCGATGATCGCGGCCGAGACGCCCTGCACCGCCCGGGCGGCCACCAGGGCCTGGATGGACGGAGCGAGCCCGCACGCCAGCGAGGCCACGACCCGCAGCACCATCCCGGCGATGAACACACGCCGACGGCCCAGCAGATCCGCAGCGCGGCCGCATAACAACAGCAGCCCGCTGAAGGCCAGCGCGTAGGCCGTCACGGTCCATTGGATGGCAGGACCGTGCAGGCGAAGGTGGCCTTCGATCGCGGGCAGAGCGGCGAGCAGGCTGGTGCCGTCCAGAATCGTCATGAAGAACGCCGTGCCCAGCAGCGCCAGCACCTGCCAACGGCGAGTCTGCGAAAGGTCGCTCGTGGTCATCACTGTTGCTCGATGCTTCGCAGCAGTTCGGCGGCGAGCGCGTCAAGCCACTTGCCGGTGCCCTGCTCCCGCCAGCTTGGTTCTTCGCGGCCGTCGAGGAAGGTGCTCTGCTCGGTGAGTAGCAGCCGGGTGCCACCACCCTCGGGGAGGAACTCCACCGTCGTCAGCGACACTGTCGCAAGGTCTTGCCCCTCGGACAGAGTGGAGGTGTAGACGATCCGCTCGTCCTGGACGATGTCGCGGTACCAGGACTCGAAAGTCAGCACCGGCCCACCGCCAGAGCGGCCGCGGTTGACCTCCCGCCCACCGACGCGGAAATCAAGCTCGTGCTCGGCGTCGAGGCCGGCGAACCAGCGGGCCTTTGCTTCGGGGACGGCCCACGCGGCGAACACCGTGGCCGGTGAGGCCGCGTAGAGGCGTTCGAGGGTGAACGTGGCATGCGTGACCACGTGATCGGTCATTGTGTGCTCCCTTGATCTGGGCTGTCGCAGTGTTCGGTCAGGTAGTCGCCGAGGCGATCGAGGCGGTGTTCCCAGGCAGTGCGCTGCGCAGCGATCCAGTCCTCGGCCATTCGCAGCACACCCGGCTCGATGTGGCAGGTGCGCACCCTTCCGGCTTTCTCAGACCGGACCAGTCCGCACGCCTCCAGTACCTGTAGGTGCTGCATCACCGCTGGCAGCGACATGGCCAGCGGCCGGGCCAGCTCACTGACCGAGGCAGGCCCGCGGATCAACCGCTCAACGATGTCCCGGCGAGTCGCGTCCGCCAGCGCTTGGAACACCCGGTCCAACGAACCAGCTTGGTTAACCTGCGCGTTTCATCCGGGGTCGCGTCCGGATCATGATCGGAAAAGCGAAAGTGCCTTCTGAGCTGCAACGATGAGGCTTGTCTAAGGTC
>NZ_JBFBIL010000130.1:0-2777 GCF_040685575.1 Kitasatospora sp. NPDC088351
GCCCTCGGCATGCCCAACATCCGACGGCAGCCCCGCGACCTTCGACACAGGGATCACCCCAGATCAGCCGACGCGAACCGAAACACGGAGGCTAATGCGAGTTGCGGAGGGTGGTGGACCAGTGGGGTTCAACGGGCTGACTCCTGGGGTGGCGAGGCTGCACCTGGTGGATGGGGTCGCGCTGCTGCGGCCGGAGGAACAGGTCTTCACGGCGATGTTGACCGGCTTCGCGGACCAGCAACTGGCGCGGAACCTGGCCCGGACGACGGTGGAGGGCAGGGAGAACACGATCAAGGCGTTCGCTGCCTACGTGAACACCTTCCCCTGGCACTGGACGCCGGCGATGGTCGACGAGTGGCTTGGCGACCTGCGCTCGCTGCGCGACCTGAAGCGTTCCACGGTCCGCTCCTACTCCGAGGCGGTACGGGCGTTCTGCCACTTCGTGACCGATCCCCTCTACGAGTGGGCGGCGACCTGCGAGGAGCGGTTCGGCGCCCACCCGGTGCAGGTCGTGCACGAGTGGAACACTGCGGTTCACACCCAGGAGAACGAGTCGGACCCGAAGAAGCGGGCGTTCACCAAGGCCGAGCTGCACGCCTTCTTCGCGCACTGCGACGACGAGGTCGCCCGGATCCGGGCGTTCGGTCGCAAGGGCTGGCTGCCCGCGTTCCGCGACGCCACCTCGTTCAAGACCGCCTACGCCTACGGGCTACGGCGCAACGAGACACGGATGCTGGACGCGGCCGACTTCGGGCGCAACCCGCACGGCGCCGAGTACGGCGAGTTCGGCCGGTGCCAGGTCCGGTTCGGCAAGGCCAAGAAGGGCTCACCGCCCAAGCGCCGGGGCGTGCTGACCGTGTTCGACTGGAGCCCCGACGTTCTGGACGAGTGGTTCACCGAGGTCCGCCCGCTGTTCGGCACCGATGGCAACCCGGCAGCCTGGCCCTCCGAGCGCGGACTGCGGATCGGCTGCCAGCGCATCAACTCCCGCTTCATCGCTTACCGCAAGGCGCTGGGCCTGGACGACGGGCTGGACTGCCACTCCTTCCGAACGTCCTACGTCACCCACCTGATCGAGGACGGCTGGGATCCCCGCTTCGTCCAGGAACAGGTCGGCCACGAGCACGCCAGCACCACCTCCATCTACACCTGCGTCTCCTCGGACTTCCGTACTCGCACCCTGCGCCGGCACCTGGACACCACCATCGCCGTGGCCCTCCAGGCCCATAACGGGAGGCAGGCATGAAGCGCACGGTCGGCTACACCTGGCGGCTGCGCGAGGTGATGGCCTCGCACCGTGTCTTCACCGCCACCGAACTGGTGCCGCTGCTGCGCGAGCGGGGCATCGACCTGTCCGCTTCCCAGGTCCACCGCCTGGTCTCCGGCACCCCCGAACGGCTGTCGCTGCAGGTCCTGTCCACGCTCTGCGACATCCTCTCCTGCACCCCGGCCGACCTGGTGGCCACCGCCGCCGAGAACGCTGGCGTCCGCAAGACCGCCACCGGTGACCTGCCCGCCCCGGCTGCGGATGTCGCGAAGCTTCGGCCCCGCGCGGCCCGCATTCTGCCCGACGTATGAGCCGCCCATACGCCACCGACGAGCAGTACGAACGCTGGTTCATGGCCGAGTGCTGCCGCTGCGGCCGGCGAAGGCACAAGGCCTGATTTTGTCGGGTCATATGAGGCTCTGGTCCACTTCTTGTGGTGCGGCCACGCGGGGTGAGCAGTGGATGATTCGGAGCGTTTTGGACCTTGAGTCAGAACGGCGGGTCTTCGCTGTAGCCGCCGCCTATCCAGTTGCCGTCCCAAGAACCGCGTGCAGCTCTGAGGCGGGCATAGTGCTCGCGGGCTGCGATATCGGACGCGTTCTCCAACCCGCTGGTGTCATGACCCCATGCCTTCAGCGCGTCCAGGACGCGGTCGCGATGGTGCCGGTCAGTACTGGTGGCCAGTAGACGTCGTGCGTGGCCAGCCAGATCGGCCTGGTGCTGGGTGAGGAGGGGGTGCTCTATGAGAGGAATGGCAGCGATCAGAGCGGCGTGGCACACTTCGGCGTTGTCATGGCCGAGGAGGGCTTGAACAGCGGAGAAGATCGCCGGCCGTGCGTCCCTAAACGCACGCATCTCCGCGTACTCATCGAGACATCCCTCACCGTAGAGACGTTCGTCAATGGCAACGCACTCGTCGTCGGCGTCGTAGGCGGTGTCGCCGAGCCAGTCGAGGAACTGCACGAGGGTCGGGCGGGTCGGGGGTGTCGTGGCGTCGTGACTGTAGTCGCCTGCCGTGATGGCCGGGTGGTTGAGGATCGCCGCGACGAAGAGCGCCACGGGCACAGTGGCCTCGTAGATGCTGTTCTGGTGAGTTACGGGTCCCAGCGCATCCTGGAGAGCGGACTCCCTGATGACCGGGTCCGAGCTGGTCAGGAGTGTCAGCGCCGCCGGCAGGGATTCACCCGTGCCGCAGGCTGTGGCGAGCGACGCCCAGTTTGTGCTGTCCAGCAGTGCCTGAAAAGGAGGGAGCTCGGCGGGGTGAGGCTGCTCGGTCTGTCTGCGGCTGCGGGTCACAGGCTGAGGCTATTGCGTTGACGAGCCAGAGTTGTGCCCGGGTGTCACGTGGAGAGCAGGACGCGCTTGCGGAGTAGTTCGAAGCCTGCGCGGCCGAACATCTGGCGCTTGAGCATCTTAGAGGGCGTTTGATGTGAACGGATTGCCCTTTATACCCTAGTAAGTCCCTCGCCAGGTTGGTGTGGTCTCGTCCGTTATGCGCTTGGCGAGGTTG
>NZ_JBFBIL010000131.1:0-2534 GCF_040685575.1 Kitasatospora sp. NPDC088351
TTGCTCGATGTGGTGAATCAGGTGCCGGGTGCGGCCTCGCTGGAGCGGGTGGACGTGGTGCAGCCGGTGTCGTTCGCGGTGAACGTCGGCCTGGCCCGCCTCTGGGCGTCGCTGGGTGTTGTTCCGGATGCGGTGGTGGGTCACTCGCAGGGGGAGATCGCGGCGGCGCATGTCGCGGGCATCCTCTCCCTGGACGACGCGGCGGCGGTGGTGGCGTTGCGGTCGCAGGCCATCGCGCGGGGTCTGGCGGGTCGGGGCGGGATGGTGTCGATCGGGCTGCCGCTCGCCGAGGTGACCGGCACGCTGCCGGACGGCGTGGAGGTCGCCGCTGTCAACGGCCCCTCCTCGGTCGTCGTCGCCGGTGACCCGGCGGGTCTGGACACGCTCGTCGTCTCGTACGAGGAGCAGGGTGTGCGCGTGCGGCGGATCCCGGTGGACTACGCCTCGCACACCTCGCACGTGGAGTCGATCGAGGCCGAACTCGCCGAGCTGCTGGGTTCGGTGAAGCCGCGGCCGGCTGTCGTCCCGTTCCTGTCGACGGTCGAGAGTCGCTGGCTGGAGGGGCCGGAGCTGGACGCGGGGTACTGGTACCGCAACCTGCGGCAGACCGTCCGCTTCGCCGAGGCCGTCGAGACCCTGGCGGGCGTGGGTTTCCGGGCGTTCGTCGAGGTCAGTGCGCACCCCGTGCTCGCCCACGCCGTCGTCGAGGCCCTGGAGGAGGCCGTCCAGGCGCCGACCGTCGTCACCGGGACCCTGCGCCGTGAGGACGGCGGCTGGGACCGCGTCCTGCTCGCCGCCGCCGAACTCCACGTGCACGGCCTGCCCGTGGACTGGTCCACGGCCTTCCCGGACGCCGCCCTCCTCCCCGCCTCCGAGCTGCCCACCTACCCTTTCCAGCACCAGCGCTACTGGCTGGAGACCCGCCCCGCCACCGACGTGGGCGCCGCCGGGCTGGCGCCCGTCGGGCACCCGCTGCTGGGCGCGGCGGTGCAACTGCCCGAGGGCGGGGCGCTCCTCACCGGACGGCTCGACCCGAAGGATCACCCGTGGCTCGCGGACCACGCCGTCGCCGGCACCGTCCTCGCCCCGGGGGTCGTGCTGCTGGAGCTGGCCTCGCGGGCCGGCGACGAGGCGGGCACGCCCACCGTCGAGGAGCTGGTGATCGAGGCCCCGCTGCTCGTCCCCGGGCGCGGCGCCCTGCAGCTGCACCTGCGGGTGGACGCGCCGGAGGACGGCGCCCCCGACAGCCGGCGGCCGTTCGCCCTGTACTCACGGCCCGAGGACGGCGAGGGCGGTGCCTGGACGAGGCACGCCACCGGTTTCCTGGGCGGCGAGCAGGCGCCGGACACCGTCGCCCCCGGCGCGTGGCCACCGGCCGGCGCGGAGCCGGTCGCCCTGGACGGCTTCTACGAGCGGCTGGCGGACCGCGGCTTCGGCTACGGACCGGCGTTCCAGGGACTGCGGGCCGTCTGGCGGCTCGACGGCGAGGTGCACGCCGAGGTGTCTCTGCCCGCCGGCCGGGCCGCCGAGGACTTCGGCATCCACCCGGTGCTGCTGGACGCCGCTCTGCAGTCCACCAACTTCCTGGGCATCGCCGAGCCGGAGCCGGGCCACGTCCTGCTGCCGTTCGCCTGGAACGACGTGGCACTGTTCGCCACGCGTCCCACCGCCCTGCGGGTGCACGCCCGGCAGACCGGCCCGCACGCGTTCTCGCTCGTCCTCACCGACCCGACCGGCGGACCGGTGGCCTCGGTCGGCTCGCTGTCGCTGCGGCAGGTGCCGGTCGACCGGCTCGCCGGCCTCGGCGGGGCCGGTACCGACCACCTCTACCAGGTGGGCTGGACGCCTCTCGTCCTGCCCGCCGACGCCGCCGGTGTCGCCGCCCCGGCGGTGCTGGACCTGACCGCCGGGACGGCCGAGGGGCCCGAGGGCGCCCGGGCGCTGGTCGGCCGGGTCTCGGAGTTCCTGCACCAGGGACTCACCGATCCCGCCCGGAGCGGGGAGCCGCTGGCGGTCGTGACCGGGCCGCCGGACGCGGACCCGGCGGTCAACGCGGTGTGGGGGCTGGTCCGTTCGGTCCAGCAGGAGCAGCCCGGCCGGGTCGTGCTCCTCGGTGGCGAAGGGACGGGCTTCCCTGCCGCGGCGGTGGACCCGTCGGTGGTGGGCGGCCTGCTGGCGTCGGGCGAGAACCAGGCGCTCTGGCGCGACGGGACTGCGGTGGTGCCGCGCCTGGCGCGTGCTGAGGTGCCCGCCGGTGCCGGGCTGGTTCTGGATCCGGTGGGGACGGTGCTGGTGACCGGTGGTACGGGGACGCTGGGCGGGCTGGTGGCCCGGCATCTGGTGGAGTCGTACGGGGTGGGGCGGCTGTTGCTGGTGAGTCGTCGCGGCGCGGAGGCGCCGGGTGCGGCGGAGTTGGTGGCCGGGCTTGAGGCGCTCGGTGCGTCGGTGGAGGTGGTGGCTGCCGACGTGTCGGACCGTTCGGTGGTCGACGAGTTGGTGGGTGGGGTTCCGGCGGAGCGTCCGCTGACGGCGGT
>NZ_JBFBIL010000132.1:0-2511 GCF_040685575.1 Kitasatospora sp. NPDC088351
CCCGGCACCTGATTCACCACATCGAGCAACGACCAGTCGACATAAGACTTCAAAACCTCGTCGATCTCACCGAGAGCCTCCGCGAAGACCACGGACTCAGCGAGCAACCGACGCCCCATCCCCACCCACTGGGAACCCTGACCCGGGAAGACGAAGACGGTCTGCCCGGCGACGTCCGCCGTGCCGGTGACCAGGGCAGGCGAGGCGGCGTCGCCCGCGAGCGCGGCCAGGCCGGTGCGGTGACCGTCGAGCGCGTCCGCCACCACGACGGCGCGGTGCGCCAGCAGTGTCCGGGCCTCGGCCAGCGCGCGGGCCGCGTCGGCGGGTGCCGGGCCGCGCGCCTCGGTGTAGTCGAGCAGCCGCTCCGCCTGGGCGCGCAGGGCGCCGGCGGAAGCGGCGGACAACAGCCAGGGGACGGCGGCGGCCTCGGGGGCGGTGGGCTCGGCGGCGGGTGTCCGCGCCTCCGCGGCGGGTGCCTCCTCCAGGATGACGTGGGCGTTGGTGCCGCTCACCCCGAAGGCCGACACGGCGGCCCGGCGCGGGCGGTCGGCCGCCGGCCACGGCCGGGCCTCCGTCAGCAGCCGCACCTCCCCGACCGACCAGTCGACCTGGGTGGTCGGCGCGTCCACGTGGAGGGTCCGCGGCAGCACGCCGTGGCGCAGCGCCTCGACCATCTTGATCACGCCGGCGACGCCGGCGGCGGCCTGGGCGTGGCCGATGTTGGACTTCAACGACCCCAGCCACAGCGGCTGTTCGGCCGAACGGCCCTGCCCGTAGGTGGCCAGCACCGCCTGCGCCTCGATCGGGTCGCCCAGCGAGGTCCCCGTCCCGTGGCCCTCGACGGCGTCGACGTCCGCTGCCGTCAGCCGAGCGTTGGCGAGCGCGGCCCGGATCACCCGCTGCTGCGAAGGGCCGTTCGGGGCGGTCAGACCGTTGGACGCACCGTCCTGGTTGACGGCCGAACCCCGGACCACGGCCAGCACCTCGTGCCCCAGGCGCCGGGCGTCCGACAACCGCTCCAGGACGAGGACCGCCACGCCCTCCGCCCAGCCGGTGCCGTCGGCGGCGTCCGCGAAGGCCTTGCAGCGCCCGTCGCTCGCCAGGCCGCGCTGCCGGGAGAACTCCACGAACGGCGAGGGCTGGGACATCACCGCGACACCGCCGGCCAGCGCCAGCGTCGACTCGCCGCTGCGCAGCGACTGGGCGGCCAGGTGGACGGCGACCAGCGAGGAGGAGCAGGCGGTGTCGACGGTAATCGCGGGCCCCTCCAGGCCGAGCGTGTAGGCGACCCGGCCCGAGGCCACGGAGCCGGAGGTGCCGGTGGCGAGGAAGCCTTCGAGCCCGGCGGGCACACTTCGCAGACCGGTGGCGTAGTCGTGGTACATGACGCCGGAGAACACGCCGACGGCCGTACCGCGCAGGCCCGCCGGGTCCAGGCCGGCCCGCTCCAGGGCCTCCCAGGAGGTCTCCAGCAGCAGCCGCTGCTGCGGGTCCATGGCGAGCGCCTCGCGCGGCGAGATCCCGAAGAAGGCGGCGTCGAAGTCGGCGGCGCCGTGCAGGAATCCGCCCTCGCGGACGTAGGAGCGGCCGGCCCGGTCCGGGTCGGGGTCGAAGAGCCCGTCGAGGTCCCAGCCGCGGTCCTCGGGGAACTCGGCCACGCCGTCGCGTCCGTCGGCGACCAGCTGCCACAGCTCGGCCGGGGAGGTGACGTCGCCCGGCAGCCGGCAGGCCATCCCGACGATGGCGATCGGCTCACCGGCCGCCGCCTCCAACGCGGCTTTCTCGGCTGCGAGTTGTTCGTTGTCCTGGAGCGCGGCCCGCAGTGCCGCGACCAGCCTCGCCGTCTGGTCGAAGGCGGCCGCGCCGTCGTTGGTGGTGGTCATGTCAGCCTTTCGGAAGGTGTGCCGGGCGCCGAGCGCGGACGAACGGGCGCGGGTCGGTGAGCGCGGTGCGTCGGCTCGGTGGGTCTGCGCGGTCGGGTGGGCGGTTCAGCCGCGGCCACGCAGGGCGCGGGCGACGAGGCCGTCGATGTCCAGGTCCGCGATGGCGGGCCCGTCCACGGGCACGGGTCCCGCGTCCGGGCCGGCCGCACGCGGCCCGGGGGTCACGGCCGCCGGGCCGGCCGCCGGCTCCGGCAGCAGCTCGGACCGCAGGTGGCGGGCGAGCGCGAGCGGGGTCGGGTGGTCGAAGACCAGGGTCGCCGGGAGCCGGACGCCCGTCGCCCGGGCCAGCCGGTTGCGCAGCTGCACCGCGCCGAGCGAGTCGAACCCGGTCTCCTTGAAGGCCTGGGCGGCGGCGACGGCGTTCTTGGACGGGTGCCCGAGGACGGCGGCGGCGGCGGAGCGCACCAGGTCGAGG
Source organism: Kitasatospora sp. NPDC088351 (assembly GCF_040685575.1). Taxonomy (NCBI): domain Bacteria; kingdom Bacillati; phylum Actinomycetota; class Actinomycetes; order Kitasatosporales; family Streptomycetaceae; genus Kitasatospora; species Kitasatospora sp. NPDC088351. The sequence goes on from NZ_JBFBIL010000132.1 coordinate 2,359, forward strand.
ACCTCGCGGTGCTGATCGCGCTCCGGCAGCGCGGCCAGCCGGGCGGCGAAGTCCGCCGCGTCGTCGGCGGGTGCGCCGGTGGCGGCGGTGCGGCGGGGAGTGCGGACCAGACCGCGCAGCAGCGGGTTCAGCTCGCCGCCCGCCGCCTGCTTG
>NZ_JBFBIL010000133.1:0-2501 GCF_040685575.1 Kitasatospora sp. NPDC088351
CAGTTGCGCTCGCGTCACACACCACGGTCTACCGGATCAGGACCCGCCGCGAAGGTGAATCACACAGATTGATCACGACCGAATACGCGCCCTAACAGCTGACCGATCAGTAAAGGGAGGTCCCGCCCAGCTCTACCGGCCAGGCGGGACCCCACGATCACTGGGCGTACAGCCGATAGCTTCGAGACGACCAGTTGCTGCGGTTGCCGCCAAAGGAGGTTCGGCTGCAACCGCCCTGACTCCGCACCAGGAGCGGCCTCACATCGAGCCGCGCGACGAATTGAGCTGCGGCCGCCCATCATCTCCCGATTCATCCGTCACAAAGGCAGCCGCAGAACCTGACGGCGCGCACTTGATCAGCGCCAGAAAGCGTCAAGTGCGCACCCGTCAGGCTGAGCCCGCGATCACGGCTAGCAACCATCTAAACCATAGTTGTGACCGCCAGAGCAGATATAAAGGTAGAAACGACGCAGATAGTCACCAGCTCACGACGCCAAGCGACCTCCGCCCCCGATGTCGAACCGTGAAACCGTGAGACGAACGTGAGAGGCAGGCCCTGGTATACACCAAAGGCCGCTTCCTCGCGAACGAGAAAACGGCCTCTGACCTGACCATATGAGGGCCGGGCCCCCTTCCCTGCTCATCCGGGCGGTGCCTATCGTCCGGGTATGTACACGGGCTCGGAAAGGAGGCCCTCAATGTCTGTCTACGTCGGTATCGACGTGCACCGCAAGAGGTCCCAGATCGCCGTGATCGACGAGGACGGTGCGGTGCGGGTCAACCGCAACGTCCCCAACGGCGTGGAGACGGTGCTCGGGGTCATCGGGGACCTGCCGATCGGCACCCCGGTCGCGTTCGAGGCCGCCTACGGCTGGGGCTGGCTGGTCGAACTCCTGGAGGACTACGGATACCAGCCGCACCTGGTCCACCCGCTGCGGTGCAAGGCGATCGCCTCGGCCAGGCTGAAGAACGACAAGGTCGACGCCGCGATCCTGGGCCGGCTGCTGCGGGCCGACCTCCTGCCGGAGGCGTGGATCGCCCCGCTGGAGGTACGCCAGCAGCGGGCCCTGCTCCGCCACCGCTTCCAGCTGGTGCGGTTGCGGACGCTCATGCGCAACCGCGTCCACGCGGTCCTGGCCGGCCTCGGCCACGACCGGCCCGGCAGCTGTTTCACCGGTCCCGGCCGCAACTGGCTCGCGTCATTGGAGCTCCCGGACGCCTCCCGTCGCGTGGTGGACGACCTGTTGCAGGTCATGGACGCCCTGCAGGTGCCGATCGACGCCCTCGACAAGCAGCTCGCCGCGCACGCCAGGGGCGACCCGCGGGTGAAGGCCCTCATGGAGCTGCCCGGTGTCGGCACGCTCACCGCGCTGGTGATCCTCGCCGAGGTCGGCGACGTCACCCGCTTCCCCTCCGCCCGCAAGCTCGCCGCCTGGGCCGGCCTCACCCCCACCGTCCGCGCCTCGGACCTCACCGTCCACCAGGGGCACATCTCCAAACAGGGCTCCGCCTGGCTGCGCTGGATCCTGTGCGAGGCCGCCCAGACCGCCAAGCGCAGCCCCGTCTTCGCTGACACCTACCAGGCCATCGCCGCCAGGCGCGGCAAGAAGATCGCCACCACCGCCATCGCCCGCAAGCTCCTCACCCGCGCCTACCACCTCCTGCGCGACCCTCGTTTCGAGCGGGACCAGCGCAAGCGACCAGCCCGATGAAACCGCCACCGTGCGGATCGCCCGCAGACCCCGGGTGCGCTCGAAATTTCGCATGAGACGGCTCCGCCGCGCTCGATGACCTGACTGAGCAGCCCGGTCCCCGGACCACGGTCATGGCGCCGGCCACACCGGCCAGATGCCGGATGGGTGCATGTGACACCACACGCGGACCACCTGCCGGGGACGCCAACGATCCACATCCCAGAAGAACTTCACGCTTCATCGGCTGCCCACTGTCTGCCGCCGCGCATCGGTGTCCAGCTCGTTCGTCCTCGCCCGCTCGTCCCTCGTCGGGCTCCGGGCGCTCCAACTGGACTCCTCCCACACGGCGGCAGCACCAGCGACTACGAGGAAGCCCCGAAGACCACGCAGCCCCGGCAACAGCAGGACGAAACCCGAGGCCAGGAACCTACGCGCGCTTGACGGGCCCGGCCCTCATGGGTGCGATAATGGGGCGAACCCCTGTCGGGACGACAGGATTTGAACCTGCGACCCCTTGACCCCCAGTCGCCCGGCCATAGCCATCGCTGCACGTCAGACGGTAGACAGCCCACGCTGTTCGTTCCGCGAAAGGCGACTCAGAGGCAATGGTGAGCAACGCGTGGTCCCCGGCAAGGCCCCACCGGTCCCCCTTCCGCCACACCCCTCAGCCACACTCCGTGGGCAACCGCATACAAGGAAGTGACTCGGGATACTCAGAGGGCGGTTCGAGAGTTGATGTCCGTTTCGAGTTGAGGTTGGGGAGAGGGCTGCTGGCTGCGGGGGTTCGGTCGGCTACTGCTTCTTGGT
>NZ_JBFBIL010000134.1:0-2409 GCF_040685575.1 Kitasatospora sp. NPDC088351
AGCAGAGCAGCGGCGCCGAGCGAGCGAACTCCAGTCCACACTCACACCATCAGGTGACACCAGAACCAGTCAAACACTCACAAACCGCTCTCTGAAGACCCGAGGTCGAGGCCGGGAGGCCATGCAGGAATCCCTGCGGGATGTGGCCCGCGCCCGGCACGCCGAGGCCATGGAGGGACGCCTCGGCATCGTGCAAGCGGGTCCGTAGCGACCAATGCCACCGGGCCAAGGTCCCTGGGCGGGGCAATGTCCAAATCGCCCGCCGGATGCGATTTGCCCACACGGCGACGGCCTGGCCCTCACCGATACGCGGGAGCCAGGCCGTCCTCGTGTCGGTCAGCGGCGCAAGGAGATACTGAGATGTTCCGCGCAGAAGTGCGCACTAGTGCTAGGTTCGGCTTATGGACACCTATCCGATCACCGAGGCCCGCAACAAGCTGGGAGCCCTGGCCCGGCAGGTCAGCGCCGAACAGAAGCACATCGCCCTCTCGGACCGGGGCCAGACCATGGCCGTCCTGATCAGCCCGGCCGAGCTTGAGGAGCTGGAGTACCACCGGGCCACCGCCGAGTACCTGGCCCGCAAGGCCCGTGGCGAGACCGGGCCGGGTGTTCCGCATGATGAGGCCCGCCGCCAGGTCCTCGGAGAGGCTTCGTGACCTACAGCATCGTCTGGGAGCCCGAGGCCCTGGCCGTGGCGCAGAAGTACGCCGCCGACGACCGAGCCGGAATCCAGCAGGCCTTCCAGGCCGTGGACCTGCTCGCCGACAACCCCCGGCCGGCGGGCGCCTTCACGGTCGGGGCCAGCGGGATCTACCGCATCCAGGTCGGCTTCTACCGCGTCCAGTACGAGGTCCACGACCAGACGGTCACCGTCACCGTCTTCCACCTCGGCCGGGCCTGACCACTCAACAGCCCGACGACGAAGCCGGTGGAGGCACGCGCTGCGCCTCCACCGGCTTCGTCATGCGGTCACGCGGCACCGCTGAGGGCCACCGTCTGGCGGGCAGGGCGTAGGCGAAATGCCCCGGGGAGTCGAACAGTGTGACGATCTGATTCCGGACAGTGATGATCCGGATCGGGTCACCTGCCGCCGAGTACCCACCGGGCCATCAGCCCGGCCCCCACGCTTGACCCCGCACGGTCAGCGCCGTGCCCACACCAAGGGGGAGGCAGATGATGGGCACCACCCGGCAGGTCGAGCTGCTGCGCACCGAAGTCGGGCAGATCCTGCAGAACGGACTCCAGGAGCTGCGCGCCGACAACGCGGCTCTGCGTGGCGACAACGCCGCCTTGCGCAGCGAGCTCGCGGCCGCCGTCGCCGAAGGCCTGCGGGAGAACCGCGAGGAGCTTCGTCGAACCCTGGGCCGGGAGCAGAAGGAGCTGATCGAGGCCCGCAAGGAGATCCGGGACCTACGCCGTCAGCTGGACGAGGCCCGCGCCGGCCGTACCGACCCGTCGGCCGAGGCCGCCTTCGACGGGGATCCGGATCGGGATCCGCTGTCCGCCGACCGGGAAGGCAGCACGGTCTGGGAGCCCACCGCCGCAGCCGCCCCCGACCCGTTGCCGCAGGACGACAACGCCCCGATCAGCCAGGAGCCGGCCGCGCCTACCGCCGGCGCCCCGGACATCGCCCCGGCCGGCCAGACGGCGTCCACTGACCGCACCGCCCAGCCAGCCACACTCGTGAAGGAGACCACTGTGACCGAGCCGACCAACGAGCCGACCGACACCGCCGCGGAGGCCGACATGGTCGCCGAACTCGCCGCAGCCGTGAGCCACCTGCTGCCCGCCGCCGAGGCCTCCCCCGTCCAGCTGGCCCCCGCCGAAACGCCTGCGCCGCGCACCGCGACCGGCAAGTCCCAACTGGAAGCCGGCCTCTTTCGCACCCTGGCCAGTGCAGCGTGCGTCAGCGCCGCCGAACTGGTCTGCCACCCCAACGCCTGGCAGTTCATCGGCTCCCGCACCGCGGCCGCCAGCCCGCACTTCCAGTTCCCCGCCGCCGTCGCCCAGGACAAGACCGACATGGTCACGGTCCTTCTGCCCGGTCCCAGCCTCATGGCCGTCATCAAGGCCCTCTACAGCGCCTACTGGGCCGCCGGCAGCGACCTGGCCCACATCGAGGACCGCGCGCTGGCCCTGGCCTACTACACCGCCATCGCCCACGAGGTCCGCAAGACCCAGCCGGTCACCGCCACCACCGAAACCACCGACGCCGACCGGCCCCGCACCCGCATCATCATCGACCAGCGCCCCCACCGGAGCGCCTGAACCGCACCCAGCGGACACGCCAGACCAGCCCCAGTCAGGGCTCGACCGACCTTGGGTTCTAACGGTCCTCGCAACACCCGCGATCTGTGGGAGTTGCGAGGGCCGTGGCTGTTGGACGCGATGATCTTTCGGGTTTGAGGG
>NZ_JBFBIL010000135.1:0-2372 GCF_040685575.1 Kitasatospora sp. NPDC088351
CCCTGACCCGGGAAAACGAACACCGACCGACCGCTCACCTCCGCCCGACCGGACACCAACCCGGCCACGGCCCCTCCCTCGGCCAGGGCCCTCAGCCCGCTCAGCGCCCGCGCCCGGTCGGCGGCGACCACGACGGCCCGCTCGGTGAACCGGGTGCGCGCGGCGACGAGGGTGCGGGCCGTACGGGCCAGGCCGGTGTCCGGCTGCTCGGCCAGGAGCCGGCCCCAGGCGCCGGCCTGGGCACGCAAGGCGTCCTCGGAGGCGGCCGACAGCACCAACGGCAGTGCGGCACCGGTCGGTTCGGCGTCCGGCTGCGGCGCGTCCCCGACCGGGGCCTGCTCCAGGATCACGTGGGCGTTGGTGCCGCTGACGCCGAACGAGGAGACGGCGGCCCGGCGCGGCCGGTCGACCTCCGGCCAGTCGCGGCGTTCGGTGAGGAGCGCGACCGCGCCCGAGTCCCAGTCGACCTTCGAGGTGGGCGTGTCGATGTGCAGGCTCTTCGGCAGCACGCCGTGCCGCAGCGCCTCCACCATCTTGATCACGCCCGCCGCACCGGCGGCGGCCTGGGCGTGGCCGATGTTGGACTTCAACGACCCCAGCCACAGCGGCTGTTCGGCCGAACGGCCCTGCCCGTAGGTGGCCAGCACCGCCTGCGCCTCGATCGGGTCGCCCAGCGAGGTCCCCGTCCCGTGGCCCTCGACGGCGTCGACGTCCGCGGGCGTCAGCCCGGCATTGGCGAGGGCGGCGAGGATCACCCGCTGCTGCGAGGGACCGTTCGGGGCGGTCAGACCGTTGGACGCACCGTCCTGGTTGACGGCCGAACCCCGGACCACGGCCAGCACCTCGTGCCCCAGGCGCCGGGCGTCCGACAACCGCTCCAGCAGGAGGACGGCGACGCCCTCGGCCAGGCCGGTGCCGTCGGCGGCGTCCGCGTACGCCTTGCAGCGGCTGTCGCGCGCCAGGCCGCGCTGGGTGGCGAAGTCGACGAACACCTCCGGCGTGGCCATCACGGCGACACCGCCGGCCAGGGCCAGCGTGCACTCGCCCTCGCGCAGCGCCTGCGCGGCCAGGTGGACGGCGACCAGGGAGGAGGAGCAGGCGGTGTCCACCGTCACCGAAGGGCCTTCGAGACCGAGGGTGTAGGAGACCCGGCCGGAGGCGACCGAGCCCGAGTTGCCGATCCCGAAGTACCCCTCCAGGCCCTCCGGGAGGTTGAGCACGTGGTGCGCGTAGTCGTGGTACATCAGCCCCGCGTAGACGCCGACCGGCTGCCCCTTGAGCGAGGCCGGGTCGATGCCGGCCCGCTCCAGGGCCTCCCAGGAGGTCTCCAGCAGCAGCCGCTGCTGCGGGTCCGTCGCCAGCGCCTCGCGCGGCGAGATCCCGAAGAGCGCGGCGTCGAAGCCGCCCGGGTCGGCGAGGAATCCGCCCTCCTCCGCGTAGGTCTTCCCGGCGGCGTCCGGGTCGGGGTCGTACAGGCCGTCCACGTCCCACCCCCGGTCGCGGGGGAACGGGGCCATGGCGTCGGTGCCGTCGTGGACCAGGCGCCACAGGTCGGCCGGGGAGGCGACGCCGCCGGGCAGCCGGCAGGCCATCCCGACGATGGCGATCGGCTCGGTGCGCCGGGCCTCGACGTCGCGCAGGCGGCGCTTGGTCTGCTGGAGGTCGGCCGTGACGCGCTTGAGGTAGTCGCGCAGCTTGTCGTCGTTCGACATGGGGTTCTTCCTCGTATCCGTCATCAGGAAAGGCCGAGTTCGTTGTCGATCAGGTCGAAGAGCTCGTCGTCCGAGGCGGCGCCCAGGTCGACGCCCTCGGTCTCGGGTTCCTCGCCCGACTCCGCCCAGCGGGCGGTGAGGGCCTCCAGACGGGCGGCCACCTGGGCGCGCAGTCCGTCGGGCGCCCCGGACGCGCCGGCCGTCCCGACCGTGGCCGCCAACGCCTGCTCCAGCCGGTCGAGTTCGAGCAGGACGGGCGGCACGGCCACCGAGCCCGCCAGGCCCAGCCGGTCTCGCAGGTGCTCGGCGACGGCGGCCGGGGTCGGGTGGTCGAAGACCAGGGTCGCCGGGAGCCGGACACCGGTGGCCTCGGTGAGGCTGCCGCGGATCCGCAGCGAGGTCAGCGAGTCGAAACCGACGTCCTTGAACGCCTGAGCGGGCTTCACCGTCTCGTCGATGCTCTGGCCGAGCACCTTGGCCGCGCTGGCCCGGACCAGGTCCAGGAGCAGCCGGAGCTGTTCGGCCTCGCCCACCGCGGAGAGCCTGCGGAACAGGACCTCACGGCCGTCGTCGGCGGGTGCGCCGGTGGCGGCGGTGCGGCGGGGAGTGCGGACCAGACCGCGCAGCAGCGGGTTCAGCTCGCCGCCCGCCGCCTGCTTG
>NZ_JBFBIL010000136.1:0-2355 GCF_040685575.1 Kitasatospora sp. NPDC088351
TCGCCAAGCGCATAACGGACGAGACCACACCAACCTGGCGAGGGACTTACTAGGGTATAAAGGGCAATCCGTTCACATCAAACGCCCTCTGAGAGTGCTCAGCCACGTGCTGGTGAACGGGGTCTGTCGCAATCGGTGTGATTGGGCCCGTGTTGCCGGGTGCTTCTGTGATCATGTTTCGCGTGCAACTCTCGTGATCTTGCGTTAGTTCTTCCTCATCTGGGCCAGGTGTCAGTCGAGTTGGTCGAGCGGTCAGCTGACCGGGTGAGGCTCCACGCACGGGCGAAGGCCGCAGCGGCGGTGTGCCCTCGCTGCTGGCGGACGTCGTCCCGGGTCCACGGGCGGTACGTACGGCGGCTGGCCGATGCCGCGATCGGCGGATCTCGGGCGGTGATCGAGCTGACGGTGCGCCGGTTCCGTTGCGAGAACCCGGCCTGCACCACCCTGACGTTCGTCGAGCAGGTCGACGGACTGACGACACCCCACGCCCGTCGCACGCCGCTGCTGTGGCGGACCCTGACCTCGATCGCGTTGTCGCTGGCCGCCCGGCCCGGCGCCCGCCTGGCCGCCGCGCTGGGCATCGACGTCGCGAAGGACACCCTGCTCCGCCTCACCCGTGCCCTGCCCGAGACCGCCGCGAGCCGCGTGCGGGTACTGGGAGTGGACGACTTCGCGCTGCTCAAGGGAAACCAGTACGCCACGATCCTGGTGGACCTGGAGCGAAGGGAGCCCGTCGATGTGCTGCCTGGACGGGAGGCGGAGTCGCTGGCGGCCTGGCTGCGGCACCATCCCGAGGTGGAGGTCATCTGCCGGGACCGCGCCCGCTCCTACGCCGAGGGCTCCACCGCCGGCGCCCCGCAGGCCGTGCAAGTCGCGGACGCCTGGCACCTGTGGCACAACCTGGCCGAGGCGGTTGAGAAGACGGTGGCCGGACACTATGCCTGCGTCCGGAGGGCTTACGACGCGGTGGCCGACTCGCTCGCGGACAGCCACGAGATCCCTCCAACGCCCTTACCGGACGCCGAGCGTGACGTTCGCGGGCGCGAACGGCGGATCGTGGCCACGATGCGGGAACGGTACGCGGCCGTGCACGAGCTGCTGGCCCGGGGACGCTCGCTGAAGGGGATCAGCCGCGACCTGCGACTCGACTACTACTCCGTGCGCCGATACGCCCGCGCCGCGAGCATCGATGAGGTCCTGGTCAAGGTAGTCAACCGGTCCACCCTGCTGGACGACTACAAGACCTATCTCCACCAGCGGTGGAACGAGGGCTGCCGCAACGCCAGCCAGCTCCACCGGGAGGTGAAGGCCCTCGGCTACCAGGGCAGCCGGGACGGTGTCAGCCGCTACACCCGCCTGCTCAAGGGCTCCACCGTCGTGCCGCCCGCGCCCCGCTCCGCTCCTCGCCCGCGACGGATACTGAAGTGGATCACCACGCGGCCGGCGGCACTGCGTCCCGACGAGGCACTCGACCTCAAGGAGATCCTCGCCGCTTGCCCAGAACTCGAAGCCGCCACCCGCCACGTCCGTGGCTTCGCCGAAATGATGACCAACCTGCGCGGCCACGAACTGCCGGACTGGATCAACAACGTCCAGCGCGACAACCTGCCCGCCATTAGGGCGTTCGCCCAGGGACTCGAATACGACAAGGAGGCCGTTACCGCCGGCTTGTCGTTGCCCTGGAGCTCCGGCCAGGTCGAAGGGCAGGTCACGCGCGTGAAGCTGATCAAACGGCAGGGCTACGGCCGCGCTGGCCTCGATCTCCTCCGCAAGCGGATACTTCTGATGTCCTGACCTGGCGCAACGGCATGGTTGGCAGAGGGAAGGCTCGACCGAGCACCGGGGTCCAGCAGGGTCTACTCAGGGCGCTGATCGCGCGCCACGCATACGTTGCCGCCTGCACCGCCTCTTACTCCCGCTGGTTCGGCCCGTTGGACCTCGGGTGCCCCGGCGGCACCTGTTGAAGCGACGGCTGATCGTTTCATAGCCGGGCCCGCCAGCGCCAGATCGACGGTCACACGGCTGATCGACTGGCCAGTCGTTGTCACACCGATTGCGACAGACCCCGTTTATCCGTACCCGGCTGAGCACTTCAACGAGTACGCGGACACCAGCCCTCCGGCGCGTCCAGGAGCGAGGCCCTGGCCGCGACTTGTCAGGGAGGCGACCCGAGCCTGCGATCACAAGCTACCGACGCCCCCACCCCAGTCCCTACGGACACTCCGCCCACGCCCACCAGGCCACCCGATCAGTGGCTCCCAATGGCGTCTGGCGCTGGACATGCTCGACGAGCTCGCGGGCACGGGGCTGCGGCCCGCCGTGCTGGTCGCGGACACCGCCTACGGCGCCAACGCC
>NZ_JBFBIL010000137.1:0-2143 GCF_040685575.1 Kitasatospora sp. NPDC088351
CCAGCACCGTCCCCACCGGATCCAGAACCAGCCCGGCACCGGCGGGCACCTCAGCACGCGCCAGGCGCGGCACCACCGCAGTCCCGTCGCGCCAGGTGACGTGGGGTTCGCCGGACGCGAGCGCGTCGGCCACCAGTGAGGCGGGCACCGCCGAGCCGTCGGTGTCCACCAGGACGATCCGGCCCGGGTGTTCGAGCTGCGCGGTGCGGACCAGACCCCGGACGGCGGCGGCCGCCGGGTCCCCGGCGCCGTTCGCGGTCAGGACCGCGAGCGGGCCGGCGGAGTCACCGGCCAGGTGCTCCTGGATCCCGCCGAGCGCGGCGCCGACGAGTGCGCGGGCCGCCTGCGGCGCCGGCAACCCCTCGGGGACGCGGGTCAGGTCGAGCACGTCGTCCTCGGACGGGCGGTCCGCCGCCCGCGGCAGGTCGGCGGGCGCCCAGTCGACGCGGTACAGGTGCTCGGCGACGGTGTCCTGGGCGGCGGACAGCCGCTCGGGCGCCACCGGCCGCAGGACCAGCGCCCCGACGGCACCGACGGGCCGGCCGACCGGGTCGGTCAGCGCGAAGGAGACGCTGTCCGGGCCCTCCCGGCGGGAGTGCACCCGCAGCGCGGTGGCCCCGGACGCGTACAGGGCCACGTCGTTCCAGGCGAACGGCAGCAGCACCTCCCCCGGTCCTGCCACCGGCGCCGCGCCCAGGTTGGCGGACTGCAGGGCGGCGTCCAGCAGGGCCGGGTGCAGTCCGAACCGCCCGGCGGAGTCCGTCAGTTCCTCCGGCAGCGCGACCTCGGCGAACACCTCCTCGCCCGACCGCCAGGCGGCCCGCAGGCCCCGGAACGCGTCGCCGTACTCGTAGCCCGCCTCGGCCAGCCGCTCGTAGAAGCCGTCCAGGGCGACCGGCTCCGCGCCGGCCGGCGGCCACGCCTCGTAGCCGAACTCCGGTGCGGTCTCGGCCGCCAGGAAGCCGGTGGCGTGCCGGGTCCACACGCCGCCCTCCGCGTCCTCGGGCCGCGAGTGCACGTGGACGGCCCGGCGGTCATCGTCGGCGGTGGCCGGATCGACCGTGACACGGACCTGGAGGCCACCGCGCTCGGGCAGGATCCCGGGCGCCTCGACGACCAGTTCGTCGAGTCGGCCGAGACCGGTCCGCTCCCCCGCCCGCAGGGCGAGTTCGAGGAAGGCCGCACCGGGCAGCAGGACCGTCCCGGAGACGGCGTGGCCGGCCAGCCACGGGTGCGATCGGATCGACAGCCGCCCGGTGAACACCTCTCCCCCGTCGGGCAGTTCGACCAAGGTGCCGAGCAGCGGGTGCCCGGCGGCGGCGACCCCGAACGCGGTCACGTCACCGGTGGCGGCCACGGGCTCCAGCCAGAAGCGCTGGTGCTGGAAGGGGTAGGTGGGCAGTTCGGAGGGGCGGACGGTGCCGGCCTCGGCGTGGGCCGTGGACCAGTCCACGGGCAGGCCGTGCACGTGGAGTTCGGCGGCGGCGAGCAGGACGCGGTCCCAGCCGCCGTCCTCACGACGCAGGGTCCCGGTGACGACGGTCGGCGCCTGGACGGCCTCCTCCAGGGCCTCGACGACGGCGTGGGCGAGCACGGGGTGCGCACTGACCTCGACGAACGCCCGGAAACCCTCGCCCGCCAGGGTCTCGACGGCCTCGGCGAAGCGGACGGTCTGCCGCAGGTTGCGGTACCAGTACCCCGCGTCCAGCTCCGGACCCTCCAGCCAGCGGCTCTCCAGGGTGGAGAGGAAGGGGATCGCGGCGGGCCGGGGCTTCACGGCGCCGAGCAGCTCGGCGAGTTCGGCCTCGATCGACTCCACGTGGGCGGTGTGCGAGGCATAGTCGACGGGGATCCGCCGCACCCGGGCGCCGCGCTCCTCGAAGGCGGCCACCACGGTGTCGAGCCCGGCCGGGTCACCGGCCACCACGACCGAGGACGGACCGTTCACAGCCGCGACCTCGACCCCGACGGGGAGCCGGTCGGTCACCTCGGCGAGCGGCAGCCCGACCGACACCATGCCGCCGCGTCCGGCCAGGCCGCGGGCGATAGCCTGCGACCGCAACGCCACCACGGCGGCGGCGTCGTCCAGGGAGAGGATGCCGGCGACGTGCGCCGCCGCGATCTCGCCCTGGGAGTGGCCGAC
>NZ_JBFBIL010000138.1:0-2094 GCF_040685575.1 Kitasatospora sp. NPDC088351
GTCCGATGCCCGAGTGCCGGTGCTCGTGGTTGCTTGTGTCCTGAACGTGAGGAGTGGCTTTATGTAGGTGAAGTCAATTCTGCGGTGCTGTGTGGGAGATGAAGGAATGTAGGGCCCTTCGGAGCCGCCCTGCGGGGGGAGGCTTCAAACCGCCTCATGCTGCGGCAGCTGAATACTGTCGTGGTGAGCGATGAGGAAAAGGCGTCGTAAGAGGCGTCAGGTGGGGATCGGAAAGACAAGCGCAAGCGAATCGCTGCTGACGTGTCGTAATGACTTAGATGACATCGAAACCGGGGTGTGCAACCAACTCCGGGATGAGCCTGGCGGATACCCGTTTACTGGCCAGGTGGTGTCCGGCATGTAGGCGATGTGAGTCCGGTCTGCGGCTCCCGCATGGAACAGGAGAAGGCGTGTCTCGATACTGCCCGTCCCTCGCGGCGGGCGAGAGGGAGTGTCCCAAGCGGCAGTCACCGCAAGGGATCGAGTACCGACGCGGGACCCGCTGGCGGACCGGCTCGTAGTAGTGAGGAAGCCCCTGTAACGGGGGTGGAGCGAAGGGGCCGGGTCGCTCGTGACTGAGTTGATCGCATCAACCGGATGTTCTCCGGGAGGAGTCCGATGGACCAGTTGAAGTCACAGTCCAAGCCGTTTGAGATTTCGAAATGGGAAGTGAAGGAGGCATGGGAGGACGTCAGGGCGAATAAAGGTGCACCAGGGGTGGACGGGCAGAGTATCGCCGACTTCGAAAAGGACCTGAAGAACAATCTGTATAGGGTCTGGAATCGGATGTCGTCGGGCTCATACTTTCCGCCTCCGGTGCGGATGGTGGAGATTCCCAAGCCCCAAGGAGGCGAGGCGAGAATCCTAGGGATTCCGTCTGTTGCTGACCGTGTGGCGCAAACCGTGGTGGCCAGGCATCTGATGCGGAGGGTGGATCCTGTATTCCACCCTGATTCCTTCGGATACCGACCCGGACGGTCTGCGCTGGACGCGGTCGAGCGGTGCAGGGAACGCTGCTGGAAGAAGGACTGGGTGATCGACCTCGACGTCCAGAAGTTCTTCGACAGCGTGCCCTGGGACCTGCTCGTCAAGGCGCTGGAGGCTCACACCGATGCCGTATGGGTGATTTTGTATGTCAAGCGGTGGCTCGCCGCCCCGCTTCAACTGCCCGACGGCAGCCTGCTGACCCGGGAGAAGGGGACACCGCAGGGTGCCCCGGTATCTCCCGTCTTGGCGAACCTGTTCATGCACTACGCCTTCGATCTGTGGCTGGAGCGGGAGTTCCCGACGGTCACGTTCGAACGCTACGCGGACGACGCCGTGATCCACTGCGTCTCCGAGCGACAGGCCCAGCACGTCCTGGCCGCGCTCACGGACAGGATGGAGGAGGTCGGGCTGCGACTGCACCCGGCCAAGACCCGGATCGTGTACTGCCGGGACGGCAAACGCCAAGGTACCTACGAGTACACGGCGTTCACCTTCCTCGGATACACCTTCCGTGCCCGCAAGAACCGGGACAAACACGGCAGACTGTTCCTGTCGTTCGACCCGGCGGTCAGCAAGGACGCCCTGAAGAAGATGAGCGCGCAGGTCCGCTCCTGGCACCTGCACACACGCTCGGACCTGTCCTTCCCCGAGCTCGCCCGGCGCATCAATCCCGTCGTGGCGGGCTGGATCAACTACTTCGGGCGTTTCCGTCCAATGGAGCTCGATCCTCTCCTTCAACGCATCAACGCCTACCTGGTGCGATGGATCCGCCAGAAGTACAAACGGTTCGCCGCCAAGCGGAAGGCCCTCGCGAAGCTGCGGGAGATCGCCCAGCGATACCCGCGGATGTTCGCGCACTGGCGTCACACCGCGAGAGCAGCCTCGGGCTGGTGACCAGGGCGACAAGAGCCGTGTAACGGGAGACTGTTACGCACGGATCTGTGAGAGCCGAGGGGTGAGAATCCCCTCGGCTACTCGGCAGTACGAGATGAAGGCGTCGAACCATTCGCGGGCGTGGGCCAGGGAGTCGAACCGCTCGGGGTAGTCGGACATGTACTTGGTGGTCTTGAACTGGGCCTCGCTGGAGGGGTTGTCGTTGGAGACCTT
>NZ_JBFBIL010000139.1:0-1740 GCF_040685575.1 Kitasatospora sp. NPDC088351
GCGGTGCTGGCCGGTGACCGGGACCTCGCCGAAGGCGTCGTCCAGCTCAAGGACCTGACCACCGGCGAGCAGAACCCCGTCGCCCTCGACGCACTGCCCTCCGCCGCCCCGGCGCGTCGCTTCCCCGCGCCAACTGCGGTGACAGGAAGGCGGGCTCATGCACCCCTGAGGCACTCCGGTCCGGGCCCCGGTACGTCGTGACCCGGTCGGGTTCCTGCCCGAGGACGGCTCCCCGGAGGACCTCGCCCTGGGGCTTGACGGGTGAACCGGTTTGCGCGGCGCACCGGACGTCCCTGACATGTGACCTACCGTCAGCCCCATGTCTCGGGTACCTCGTGGGTTCATGATCGTGGTTCTTGGCGCGTTTGGCGGAGGATCCTGGTTGGGGGGTGCGCCGGCGGCGTCCGCGGCATCGACGGTGACCCAACTGGACATCGCCGGCAACTGCTCCCTGTCGTTCCAGAACACCGACGCCGCCGGGGTCGCGTACTTCATCGTCGAGCCGATCGGCACGTCGGGCGATCCGTGCCGGATGCAGATCGCCGATTCGAACGGTGTCCCGTTGGTGGACGTCACCGCGATCGGCACTCCGGCGGTCGCGTACCTCGACGCCGACGGTACCTATCAGGAGCAGGTCACCGACGTCACGCAGGGCTCGGTGGCCGGAGGCTCCAACCCGACGGTGACGGGCAGCCCGGTCCTGCCGACGCTTCCGGCGGGCAAGGCGACCAGCGGCGGGTGCTCGAAGGCGCTGCAGACGCGCACCGTCGCCGGGGTAGTGGTGCCGCAGTACGCCACCGGCTGGAACATCGTTTCGAGCGACAGCGGCGCGTCATGCACCAACCAGGTCGGCGCGGTCGGCACGAGCCCGTCGGCCACGGTGGCCGCTGACACGGTGCAGGTCGCCGTTCCCGACCCGTTCGGTCTCTCACTGACCAAGTCGGTCACCTCCGGCGGGGCCGTGATCACCACGGCGAACGTCGGCCAGACCGTCACCTACCAGTACACCGTCACCAACACCGGCCAGGTGCCGTGGACGGTCTCGGTCAACGATGCGCACCCGGGCCTGTCCCCGGTCACCTGCCCCGGCACGCCGTTGCCGGCGGGGCAGAGCCAGACGTGCCAGGCCACCTACACCCTCACCGCGGCAGACGGGGCCGCCGGATCGGTGACCGACACCGCCACGGCGGCCGGGCTCGACCAGACCAGGCCGTTCGCCACGGGAGCCACCGTCACCTCCGCCCCCGCCACCGCCCGGCTCAACGTCACGGCCGCCAGCTCGTCTCCCTCTCCCTCTTCCTCCCCGTCTTCGAGTCCGACTTCCTCCCCGTCCCCTTCTCCGTCCCCTTCTCCCTCCCCGACTTGCTCTCCGTCCCCGAGACCTTCCGCGACGCCGAGCGCGGGGCACTCGGTCGCCTCCTCCCCGGCCGCCGTGGGCCAGGAGCTGCCCGCGACCGGAACGGGGGCCGGCCGGACCGGGTGGATCGCTGCCGTGCTCACCGCGGCAGGGGTGACCACCGTCCTGATCGGCAGGAGGCGTCAGCAACGGCACTGACCCCGTCCGGACGGGCGCCGTTGCTCCCCGTTCCTCACCTCCTCCCCGGTCCGGGCCCGGGATTTGCCTCAGGCGCCCGGTCGGCCTATCGTTCTCTAGTCGCTCGACAGGGAGCACCGGACACGCATCGGCGCGGACGGTCCCGGGGCGGCCAATCCACGAAACACCACTTCCCGGTTCTGCCG
>NZ_JBFBIL010000140.1:0-1641 GCF_040685575.1 Kitasatospora sp. NPDC088351
TGCTGCAATGACACGACTTCGGTGATGTGCTTGAGCCCCGCTACATTGTCGGCGCGGAATCACTTGACCAGTGAGCTATTACGCACTCTTTCAAGGGTGGCTGCTTCTAAGCCAACCTCCTGGTTGTCTCTGCGACTCCACATCCTTTCCCACTTAGCACACGCTTAGGGACCTTAGTCGGTGTTCTGGGCTGTTTCCCTCTCGACCATGGAGCTTATCCCCCACAGTCTCACTGCCACGCTCTCACTTACCGGCATTCGGAGTTTGGCTAAGGTCAGTAACCCGGTGAGGCCCATCGCCTATCCAGTGCTCTACCTCCGGCAAGAAACACGTGACGCTGCACCTAAATGCATTTCGGGGAGAACCAGCTATCACGGAGTTTGATTGGCCTTTCACCCCTAACCACAGGTCATCCCCCAGGTTTTCAACCCTGGTGGGTTCGGTCCTCCACGAAGTCTTACCTCCGCTTCAACCTGCCCATGGCTAGATCACTCCGCTTCGGGTCTTGGGCATGCAACTCAAACGCCCTATTCGGACTCGCTTTCGCTACGGCTACCCCACACGGGTTAACCTCGCTACACACCGCAAACTCGCAGGCTCATTCTTCAAAAGGCACGCAGTCACGGCCCACCAGCAAGCTGATGAACGACGCTCCCACGGCTTGTAGGCACACGGTTTCAGGTACTATTTCACTCCGCTCCCGCGGTACTTTTCACCATTCCCTCACGGTACTATCCGCTATCGGTCACCAGGGAATATTTAGGCTTAGCGGGTGGTCCCGCCAGATTCACACGGGATTTCTCGGGCCCCGTGCTACTTGGGAGATGAGCAAGCAAGCCGTACAGATTTCGTCTACGGGGGTCTTACCCTCTACGCCGGACCTTTCGCATGTCCTTCGACTACCCATACGGTTTCTGACTCGCCCAGCCGCCGGCAGACGACTGAAGCTCATTCCCACAACCCCACAAGCGCAACCCCTGCCGGGTCTCACACGCCCATGGTTTAGCCTCATCCGGTTTCGCTCGCCACTACTCCCGGAATCACGGTTGTTTTCTCTTCCTGCGGGTACTGAGATGTTTCACTTCCCCGCGTTCCCTCCACATACCCTATGTGTTCAGGTATGGGTGACAGCCCATGACGACTGCCGGGTTTCCCCATTCGGACACCCCCGGATCAAAGCTCGGTTGACAGCTCCCCGGGGCCTATCGTGGCCTCCCACGTCCTTCATCGGTTCCTGGTGCCAAGGCATCCACCGTGCGCCCTTAAAAACTTGGCCACAGATGCTCGCGTCCACTGTGCAGTTCTCAAACAACGACCAGTCACCCACACTCAGCAGCCCGAAGACCACCTCACATGAGACCGGCATCTCTGAAGCAACAGCCAAACGGCCGTTCCCTCAGGACCCAACAACGTGCCCGACACAGTCAATCCCGAAAAACGCTTTCCACGCCGAAGCAGTACTCACGACTCGATCTCTTCCTGTGCCGAATAGTCAACGTTCCACCCATGAGCAACCGTGCAGAACATTCGCCTGCAAGCGGCATATTGCTCCTTAGAAAGGAGGTGATCCAGCCGCACCTTCCGGTACGGCTACCTTGTTACGACTTCGTCCCAATCGCTGGTCCCACCTTCGACGGCTCC
>NZ_JBFBIL010000142.1:0-1503 GCF_040685575.1 Kitasatospora sp. NPDC088351
GTAGTAGGTGAGCGATGGGGTGACGCAGGAAGGTAGTCCAGCCCGGGCGGTGGTAGTCCCGGGGTAAGGGTGTAGGCCGAGTGATAGGCAAATCCGTCACTCATTGAGGCTGAGACCTGATGCCGAGCCGATTGTGGTGAAGTGGATGATCCTATGCTGTCGAGAAAAGCCTCTAGCGAGTTTCATGGCGGCCCGTACCCCAAACCGACTCAGGTGGTCAGGTAGAGAATACCGAGGCGTTCGGGTGAACTATGGTTAAGGAACTCGGCAAAATGCCCCCGTAACTTCGGGAGAAGGGGGGCCATTCCTGGTGATGACACGTGCTGTCTGAGCTGGGGGTGGCCGCAGAGACCAGCGAGAAGCGACTGTTTACTAAAAACACAGGTCCGTGCGAAGCCGTAAGGCGATGTATACGGACTGACGCCTGCCCGGTGCTGGAACGTTAAGGGGACCGGTTAGCTCCATTTCGGTGGGGCGAAGCTGAGAACTTAAGCGCCAGTAAACGGCGGTGGTAACTATAACCATCCTAAGGTAGCGAAATTCCTTGTCGGGTAAGTTCCGACCTGCACGAATGGCGTAACGACTTCTCGACTGTCTCAACCATAGGCCCGGTGAAATTGCATTACGAGTAAAGATGCTCGTTTCGCGCAGCAGGACGGAAAGACCCCGGGACCTTTACTATAGCTTGATATTGGTGTTCGGTTCGGCTTGTGTAGGATAGGTGGGAGACTTTGAAGCCTTGACGCCAGTCTTGGTGGAGTCGTCGTTGAAATACCACTCTGGTCGTGCTGGATGTCTAACCTGGGTCCGTGATCCGGATCAGGGACAGTGTCTGGTGGGTAGTTTAACTGGGGCGGTTGCCTCCTAAAGGGTAACGGAGGCGCCCAAAGGTTCCCTCAGCCTGGTTGGCAATCAGGTGTTGAGTGTAAGTGCACAAGGGAGCTTGACTGTGAGACTGACGGGTCGAGCAGGTACGAAAGTAGGGACTAGTGATCCGGCGGTGGCTTGTGGAAGCGCCGTCGCTCAACGGATAAAAGGTACCCCGGGGATAACAGGCTGATCTTCCCCAAGAGTCCATATCGACGGGATGGTTTGGCACCTCGATGTCGGCTCGTCGCATCCTGGGGCTGGAGTAGGTCCCAAGGGTTGGGCTGTTCGCCCATTAAAGCGGTACGCGAGCTGGGTTTAGAACGTCGTGAGACAGTTCGGTCCCTATCCGCTGTGCGCGTAGGAGTGTTGAGAAGGGCTGTCCCTAGTACGAGAGGACCGGGACGGACGAACCTCTGGTGTGCCAGTTGTTCTGCCAAGGGCATGGCTGGTTGGCTACGTTCGGGAGGGATAACCGCTGAAAGCATCTAAGCGGGAAGCCTGCTTCGAGATGAGCACTCCCACCTCCTTGAGAGGGTAAGGCTCCCAGTAGACGACTGGGTTGATAGGCCGGATATGGAAGCCCTGTGAGGGGTGGAGTTGACCGGTACTAATAGGCCGAGGGCTTGTCCTCAG
>NZ_JBFBIL010000143.1:0-1482 GCF_040685575.1 Kitasatospora sp. NPDC088351
CTTGGGTTCTAACGGTCCTCGCAACACCCGCGATCTGTGGGAGTTGCGAGGGCCGTGGCTGTTGGACGCGATGATCTTTCGGGTTTGAGGGAGCGTTTCCTTGCGCGGCTGGATGCCGTGGGGAACGTGACCGTGGTGGCGCGTGAGCTGGGGGTGAACCGGAACACTGCCTTCGGCTGGGCCCGGAAGGCCGGACAGAGCTCGGTGCGCCTGCCGCGGCGCCACCCCGGTCGCGATGAGTACGAGCGGCTTCGGGGCGCCGGTGTCGCACGCCGGGCGGCGGCCCGGCAGATCGGCGTGAACGAGCGCACGGCCAAGGACTGGGACTGGGGCGTCAAGAAGACCCGCACCACGCGCACCTACACCGACGGCCGCCGTGTCGACTACACCGCCGGGACCGTCACGATGGGCGGCGTGACCACAGCACCAGTGGGCCTGAGAGCCCTGGAACAGCAACTGCATCCGCGGTTCCTGACCCTGGCCGAGCGCGAACAAATACGGGATCTCCAGGCGCTAGGTCAGTCGTTGCGGGCGATCGGACGGGCCCTGGGGCGGCCGGCGAGCACGGTCAAGCGGGAGATCGACGCGAACGCGGGCAGCAAGGGCTACCAGCCCTACGCGGCCCACCGGGCGGCGGCGGCGCGCAGGCCCCGGCCCAAGGAGCGCAAGCTGCTGCGCGAGGGACGGCTGCGTCGCTTCGTCCAGGGCGGACTGCGCAGGCGGTGGTCACCGGAACAGATCTGCCACGCTCTGCTGACGGAGCATCCCGACGACGAGAGCATGCGGGTGAGCGTGGAAACGATCTATCAGGCACTGTATTTTCAGGCCCGCGGCGGCCTGAAACGGGAAGTGCAGGCAGCCGTCCGCTCCGGCCGGACCCGCCGCAAACCCCGCCGCGACCCCGAGCGGCGCACCCCACGGTTCATCGACCCGATGGTGATGATCAGCGACCGACCCGCCGACGTCGAGGACCGGGCGGTGCCCGGCCACTGGGAAGGGGACCTGATCATCGGCGCGGGCGGGCGCTCCGCGATCGCCACCCTGGTCGAACGAAGCACCCGTTACACCATGCTGGTCCACCTGCCGGGCGGAGCCCACGACGCCGAGACCGTCCGCGACGGCCTCGTCCGCACCATCCAGACCCTGCCCGCCCACCTGCGCGGCTCCCTCACCTGGGACCAGGGCAGCGAGATGGCACGCCACAAGCAGTTCACCATGGCCACTGGCATGCCCGTCTACTTCTGCGACCCCGCCTCACCCTGGCAACGCGGCTCGAACGAGAACACGAACGGGCTCCTGCGGCAGTACTTCCCGAAGGGAACCGACCTCAGCCTGCACAGCCCCGAAGACCTCGAACACGTCGCCCAAGAACTCAACGGCCGCCCACGCAAGACGCTCGGCTGGAATACCCCAGCCGAGCGTCTACGTGATCTACTCACCACCTAAAACCAAGTGGTGTTGCGACGACCCCTTGAACCCAAG
>NZ_JBFBIL010000144.1:0-1423 GCF_040685575.1 Kitasatospora sp. NPDC088351
AGAGAGCGGTTTGTGAGTGTTTGACTGGTTCTGGTGTCACCTGATGGTGTGAGTGTGGACTGGAGTTCGCTCGCTCGGCGCCGCTGCTCTGCTGGGGTTGGCGGCGTGAGTGAACGCAAGCCGTACCCAAGCGACTTATCCGACGAGCAGTGGTCGTTGATCGAGCCGGTCATCACAGCGTGGAAGGACCGGCATCGGTCTGTGAGCGGCCATCAGGGCGCCTATGCGATGCGGGAGATCGTGAACTCGATCCTTTACCAGGGCAGGACCGGTTGCCAGTGGGCTTACCTCCCGCACGATCTGCCGCCGAAGAGCGCGACGTACTACTACTTCGCCGCCTGGCGCGACGACGGGACCGACCAGATCATCCACGAACTCCTGCGCTGCCAGGTCCGCGAGCGGGCCCGCCGATTAGAGGACCCGACCCTGGTGGTCCTGGACACGCAGAGCGTCCACGTGGCCGCCGGGGTCCCCGCCTCCACGACCGGCCGGGACCCGGCGAAACGGGTTCCCGGTCGCAAACGGGCCCTGGCCGTCGACGTGTTGGGCCTGGTCATAGCCGTCATCGTCCTGGCCGCGAACACGCACGACAACGCCGCGGGCATCGCCCTTCTGGACCAGGTCGCCCAACACGCCGGCGGCACCGTCCGCAAGGCGCTGGTCGACCAGGGCTTCAAGAAACAGGTAGTCGCGCACGGCGCCGGCCTGGGCATCGACGTGGAGATCGTCGAACGCAACCCGCAGGACAAGGGCTTCGTTCCGCAGCCGAAACGCTGGAGGGTCGAGCAGACCTACGGGATCCTGCTACTGCACCGGCGCCTGGTCCGCGACTACGAGCACCGACCGTCCTCCTCCGCCTCGCGTGTCTACTGGGCTATGACCCAGGTCATGGCCCGTCGCTTGACCGGCGCGAACACGCCCACCTGGCGCGACCCGCAGGCGGTGAGCGCGTGACCATCCAGCCCCTCCTCGACGCGCTCGATGTCCAGGAGGACGCCGCGCAGGCCCTGGCCGACGACCTCCGCACGCAGATCGAGGAACTGCAACGCCAGCTACAGGAGGCCGAGACCCAGCTCGAACACCTCGCGATCACCCGCAAGACCGTCACCGCCCTCGCCGACCGCCTCCCGGCTCGGGCTACCCCGCCCGAACACCCGGACTACCCCCGCATCCTCGCTCTCTTCAACGAGGCGACCGGCCCCCTGCGGGCCCGTGACGTCTGCGAAGCCCTCGGCCACGAACCACTGCCGAAGAACATCGAAGGCACCCGCGCCAAGCTGAAACGCCTGGTCAAACTCGACGTCCTCATCGAAGTCGACACCGGCAGCTTCACCAAGAAGCAGTAGCCGACCGAACCCCCGCAGCCAGCAGCCCTCTCCCCAACCTCAACTCGAAACGGACATCAACTCTCGAACCGCCCTCT
>NZ_JBFBIL010000145.1:0-1407 GCF_040685575.1 Kitasatospora sp. NPDC088351
TACTGCAACGGTGTTTACCGTGACGGTTGTCGGGTTCGCTCGTTGAGCTGTTCATGGGTGGGGACATATCCGAGGTCGATGCTCGTCGCTGGTCGGATGGGCTGGTCGGGTTGCACGAGCGGTTTGGGCACCGGTTCGCGCGGAGCGAGTCGCGGGAGTCGGCGTTGGCCTACATGCGGGGCCTGCTGGCGCCGCTGGAGCGCAAGAACGGGTGGACGGTGGCCGAGGAGGCCGGTCACAGCGGTCCGGACCGGATCCAGCGACTGCTGAACCGGATCGACTGGGACGCGGACGAGGTGCTCGACGACGTGCGCGCCTACGTCGTCGAGCACCTGTCGGATCCCGGTGGCGTGCTGATCGTGGACGACACCGGCTTCCTGAAGAAGGGCGTGCGGTCGGCCGGTGTCCAGCGGCAATACTCGGGTACCGCGGGCCGTACCGAGAACTGCCAGGTCGGGGTCTTCCTCGCCTACTCGAGCGGGCTGGGCCGGACGTTGATCGACCGGGCGCTCTACCTGCCGAAGTCCTGGACGGACGACCGCGAACGCTGTCGGGCGGCGGGGATCGGTGACGAGGTCGAGTTCGCCACCAAGGTCGAGCTCGCGAGGGCGATGGTCCGCCGTGCGATCGACGACAGGATCCCGTTCCGGTGGGTGACCGCGGATGCCGGCTACGGCTACAGCAAGGGCTGGCGCTACGAGTTGGAGCAGGCCGACGTCTTCCACGTCGTCGCCACCACCCGCCACGACACCGTGGTCACCTGGCGGGCCATGGACCATCGGCTGCACGACCTGGTCGCAGACCTGCCCCGACAGAAGTGGAAGCGCCGATCCTGCGGCGACGGCGCCCACGGCCTGCGGATCTACGACTGGGCCCGCATCGAGGTCCGGCCCTGGCACCGCCCCGACCGCAGGCACTGGGTCCTGGCCCGCCGCAGCATCGCCGACCCCGCAAAGATCGCCTACTACATCGCCTACGCACCTGCCGATGCCACACTCAATGACCTGATCGCCGTCGCAGGCGCCCGCTGGGCGATCGAGGAGTGCTTCCAGAGCGCGAAGGGCCAGTGCGGCCTGGACGACTACCAGGTCCGCCGCCACCAGGGCTGGTACCAGCACATCACCCTCGCCATGGCCGCCCACGCCTACCTCACTGTCATGCGGGCCCAGCAGCTCGAAAGGGGGCCGGACCTACTCGAACGCCAGACCTGATACCCCTCACCGTCCCCGAGATCCGCCGGCTGATCACGCATCTCACCCGGCCTGTCCGCCGCAGCATCGACCACGTCCTGCACTGGTCCCGATGGCGCCGCCGACGCCAACACCAGGCCCGGACCAGCCACTACAAGAGACGAGGCCACAGCCCAAGAGCTGAAGCCTCGTCACGCTAAGCACCGTTGCAGTACTA
>NZ_JBFBIL010000146.1:0-1385 GCF_040685575.1 Kitasatospora sp. NPDC088351
GCCCTCGGCATGCCCAACATCCGACGGCAGCCCCGCGACCTTCGACACAGGGATCACCCCAGATCAGCCGACGCGAACCGAAACACGGAGGCTAGGCCGACACCTCACGAGCCGCCTCACGAGCCGCCTCGTGAGGTGTCGGCCCGAGCAGCCGGGCGAAGTCCGTCCCGAGGTGCCCGAGCACCGGCAGGGCGCCGAGGTCGGTGATCGCGCCGACCGGGATGCTGTACCCCTGGTTCACCTCCCGCGGGGCCGCGTCGGCAGCCTCGGCGGTGCCGAGGGCGGGGGTGAGGGCGGCGGCGCCGAGGAGTGTGACGGTCAGGGCGGTGCGGAGCGCGGTGCGCATAGTGCCTCCAGGGGGAGCGGAACGTGCCCTGTCAACGGTCCGCCGTGCCGCGCGGTCACCCATGGTCCAGCCTTTGGCCGCGTTCGTAAAGCTTCTTGACTTGTGTTCATGACAACACGTCAAAGGTATGGACCTTGCATGTCGGCCTGGCCTAGGTTCCATTTCGGGGTGATCGGAACGACTCCGAACTCCCGTTCGCGACAGGCTACTTGTTCACCCTGCGCGCAAGCGGCAGAACGGCGGACCGCCCCTGCCCAGCCAGCCAGCCATGCCATCCGCACCGAACCGGAGGGAACACATGCGAGTCGCCAAGAACCTCAGGATCCTGGCCGGAGCCCCGCTCGCCGCCGCCGCGTTGATCGCCCTGACGGCGGGGACGGCCAACGCCGCGATACCGATCAACCAGCCGATGACCGGCAAGGCGACCTACTACAACGACGCCGGCTACGGTGCCTGCGGCACCCAGATCAACGCCGCCACCCAGATGCTGGTCGCGGTCTCGCACACCTGGTGGACCACCGCCAACCCCAACAACGACCCGGTCTGCAAGGGCATTTCCGTCAAGGTGACCTACAACGGCAAGACCGTCACCGTGCCGGTCAAGGACCAGTGTCCGTCCTGCGACTCCACCCACATCGACCTGAGCCAGCCCGCCTTCGCCCAGCTCGCGCCGCTCGGCCAGGGCGTCATCAACGGTCTCACCTGGCAGTTCGTCAAGGCCGGCTTCGCCGGCGAGACCGTCCCCCTCTCCGAGCCCGTCACCGGCTCGACCATCGGCTGAGGCCTGTCCGGCAAATGATCCGCCTATGACCCGCCGGTGGATTCGCCGAGCCGGGGGATCAGGGAGGCCGGTACGAGTCCGGCGGGGTGGCGGTCGGTGAGTTGCCGAACCGCGTCCCGTCGTGCGGATCCGGCAGACGCGTGGTGGTCGCCCCTCGGAGGGGCTCATGCCTGCATTCTCACTCGTATACCGTCCACGACTGGTTTCCACCGCCGCTTCACCCGGCACACGACGCTCCCCTACCCATCACAGCAGGCG
>NZ_JBFBIL010000147.1:0-1355 GCF_040685575.1 Kitasatospora sp. NPDC088351
GCGTTTGAGGGGCCAGTTGGACATTTTGCGTTTGATGACGCGGGGGCAGGATCGTTGACGCCGTTCGGGTAGGAGGCGTTCGCTGATCTCAGCGAGGGTGCGGGTCAGTGCACGGATGAGTCTGCCGGGGGGAAAGCGCCGCCTGGGCGGGGACCTGGCGGCGTACGACCCGCAGGCTGCGGGTGAAAGACAGACGGTCGGGGTCCAGGCCTTCTTGCAGGGCGGCCTGGTGCATCAGCTGCCGGATGGCGTGGTGGACCAGGAGGAGCCCGTAGATCTCCTGCTCCACACCCCACGGGTACTTCGAGCGCAGGACGAGTTTGGGCCCGCGCTGGTGGGTCTTGATCTCGTCCGGTGTGGTCTCGATCTCCCAGCGCTGGGCGTAGAGGGCGGCCAGCTCGTGGGCAGGTGCCTGTTCGGGGTCGAGGATGGTGGTGACCAGCCGGTAGACGACCTGGTCGCCGGTGCGGGCCAGGGTGTACTCGACGACCCGCACGGTCACCGGGTTGCGGCGGCTCCTTCGGTCCGGTTCGGCGTGGACGGTGCTGAGGCAGGAGCCGTCTTCCAGGACCCGCATCACCGGCAGAGCGGCGTTGCTGCGCACTCGCCACAACAGGTCCGCGCCGCTCGCCCGGGCGGCCTGCCACAGCTCGAAGCCGTAGAAGCCCCGGTCGGCCAGCAGCAGCATGCCCTCCCGCAGGTGAGTGAACAGCCGACGCGACAGCACCTGCTCGCCGGCCGACAGCGGACCGACCACCGCGCCGAACACGGCGTGCGTGCCGCATTCGGCCAGTCCGACCACCCTGGCCTGCGGGAACGCGCCGATGCCGCGTCCTGTGCCCGGGCGGCCGAAGTGTGCGTCGTTGGCCTCGGTGTCCGCCAGGTCCAACGTGGTGCCGTCCACGGCGACCAGGTGCCAGCGCCGGTACCAGGCGCCCGCCGTCTCGGGCACGGCCACCGGATGGCAGACCCGCGCGAACAACGCCTTCAGCGGCTCGACCCCCAGCCGACGGCGGGCCCGGCCGATCGCGGCGGTCGTCGGCACCCGCCACGACCGCCGCCCGTCCCCAAGCCCCTCACCCAGCAGCCGGGCGACCTCCTCATAGCCCTGCCCGAAGAACAGGCACATCGCCAGCACGAAGTACACGACCACCCGCGCCGGCAGCAGGCGACTGCGCTTCTCGACCCGCCCGGTCTCGGCGATCACCTCATCGACCAGCCCCGGCGGAAACGCCTGGGTCAGCACCCCGATCGCGATCCGGTCCGATATCCGCTCATCCGCAGGCGACTTGACCTGCCCCACCCTCGCCACACCACAACCAACGAGACACCGACCACAAAGTCACCGGCATTGG
>NZ_JBFBIL010000148.1:0-1218 GCF_040685575.1 Kitasatospora sp. NPDC088351
GGATGTGGTCCTCGACCCGGGCGTGAGCCCGGTGGCGGACCTCCAGGTACTGGATCGAACCGCCGCCGGCGAGGGGCGTATCGGTGAGGAAGACCTGGTGGCGCATGCCTTCGTCCTGGTCGAACAGCGACAACTGGGCGCCCGGATGGGGACGCTCGCGGCGGACGATGATGCGGGTGCCGTCCGGGTATCCGGTGAGGTCGACCAGGCCGGACAGCTCAGCGACCTCGGCGCCGGCACGAAGGGCCCCGTCCTGCTCCAGTGCGGGATGCCAGACCTGGTCGGGCAGGACTCGGATGGCCTTGCGGACCTGTTCGGTGACGGCGTGCCCGACGGAGAAGGTGGTCTGGATCCCGCGTTGTCGCAGGGCGCGTAGGTGGGCGAGGAAGGCTTTCGCGCTGCCCGCGCTGTCGGCGCGGATGAGGACCGGGGTGCCGTGGCGGTGGGCGTCGGGAATCTGCGCGAGGGCCTGGTCGAGGACGGTGATGTGGTCGGCTGCGGTGTTCGCTCCGGCGTTGCCCGGCCGCAGGACGCCCGCGAGGGCCTCACCGGTGTTGTCCAGGAAGCAGAGCATCGGGTGGTAGCCGAAGCCGCGTTTGTAGGTGGCGGCGGACTGTTCCTTCTCGGAGTGGCAGGTGACCAGGGTGGCGTCGATGTCCAGGACCAGGCCCGGTAGTTCACGCCCTCCGGCATGTGATGGGGGTATGGGGTGGCCGGTCTCGTCCGCTTGCAGCCAGGCGACCTCGCGGGTCCTGGCCCTGGCTGCCCGCAGTGCGTTCAGGGCGGCGGCGTCGATACCGGCCAGCACTCGCCAGGCGGTCGGGGTGGAGGCGACGGGGCCGAACACGTCGCGCTGGTCGCGCAGCACGGCCAGATCGGCGATCGCCTCGCCTCCGTCGGCGAGCATCACCGCCAGGTCCACCGCGACGCGGCCGGGATCATGCCCGGTCCCGCGCGGCCGCAACCGGTGCAGGGCATCGCTGAAGGCGCTGGTCAGCGAGGTGGCGTCGGCCAGATCCGCGAGCAGACGCGAGCCGGCGTGATTGACCACCCCCTGCCCGTCGGCGCTGACGACGAGCTTGGGCCGTGACCGGGTAGTGTGCACGCAGAAAGTGCCTTCCTGCTGGAACGACTGGGACCTTAGACAAGCCTCATCGTTGCAGCTCAGAAGGCACTTTCGCTTTTCCGATCATGATCCGGACGCGACCCCGGATGAAA
>NZ_JBFBIL010000149.1:0-1202 GCF_040685575.1 Kitasatospora sp. NPDC088351
GTGGTCGGCTCGCGGTGGTTCCGGGAGGGTGGCGGCATGCCCACGCTCGGGCTGGGACCGGACTCGGGCCGGTACCTGTCCTTCGCCGAACGCGAGGAGATCGCGCTGCTGCGGGCTCAGGATGCCGGGGTACGGGAGATCGCGCGTCAGCTGGGCAGGTCGCCCTCGACGATTTCGAGGGAGCTGCGGCGCAACGCGGCCACCCGCGGTGCCCGGCTGGACTACCGGGCCTCGATCGCCCAGTGGAAGGCCGAGCTGGCGGCCCGGCGCCCCAAGACCCCGAAGCCCGTGGCCGACGGGCGCCTGCGCGAATACGTTCAGGCCCGACTGTCGGGCGAGGTTCAACTGCCGGACGGGACAAAGGTTTTCGGCCCGCTGACCCCGGAGTGGAAGGGACGAAACAAGCCGCGCCGTGAGGACCGGCGATGGGCGACGGCCTGGAGCCCCGAGCAGATCTCCAACCGGCTCCCGGTCGACTTCCGGGACGACGCTTCCATGCGGATCTCCCACGAGGCGATATACCAGGCGCTCTACATCCAAGGACGCGGAGCGCTCGACCGCGAGCTGGTCACCTGCCTGCGGACCGGACGGGCACTGAGGGCCCCCCGGGCACGCTCCAGGCAGCGCGCCTTCGGCCACGTCACCCCCGAGACCGTACTCGCCCAGAGGCCGGCCGAGGCCGACGACCGCGCCGTCGCCGGCCACTGGGAGGGCGACCTGATCATTGGCACCAACCAGTCCGCGATCGGCACCCTCGTGGAACGCACCACCCGGCTCACCGTGCTGCTGCACCTGCCCCGCCTTGAGGGATACGGCGTCGAAGCACGCGTCAAGAACGGTCCGGCGCTTGCGGGACACGGCGCCGAAGCCGTCCGGAACGCACTTGCCGCCGCTTTCGAGACGCTGCCGGAACATATGCGCCGCTCGCTGACCTGGGACCGCGGCAAGGAACTGGCCCAGCACGTCCAACTGACCGCGGACACGGGGATGAAGGTGTTCTTCGCCGACCCGCACAGCCCCTGGCAGCGCGGCACGAACGAGAACACGAACGGGCTGCTGCGACAGTACTTTCCGAAAGGAACGGACCTGTCCCGATGGACCGCCGACGAGATCAACGCAGTGGCTGCCACCCTCAACAGCAGACCACGCAGGACCCTCGACTGGAGAACTCCTGCCGAATCCCTCGCCGATCAGCTAATGTC
>NZ_JBFBIL010000150.1:0-1003 GCF_040685575.1 Kitasatospora sp. NPDC088351
CTCGCCTCCCCCGACTCCGACATCGGCCTCGTCGGATACGAAATGGCCCTGCTCGTCGACCGGGCCGGCGCCGTCCTCACCCCCGCACTCCGCGCGGAACTCCAGGGCAGTCTCCTGCACTGACGGTCCGTCGGATACCGTCCAGGTATTCGAAGCACCTCCACGCCCGTCCCGGGCCCGCTTCGGCGGGCTCGGGTTCGGACGTTGTACGGCCTTCGCACCACCGGCTCAGGACCTGCGCCCGAGCTCGCACCGCACCGCCGCACCTTGTGAGGAGAGGAACCGTGACACCGCCCGACGACCGTAGCGGCCAGTACGGCGTTCCGTACCCTGGCACAGGCCATGACGCCTTCGGAGCACCCGGCGTCGTCGGCCACGGTCAGGAGTACGGCCGGCCGCAGCACGGCCGGCAGTACGGCCAGCAGTACGGCCGGCACGAGTACGGCCAGCCGTACGCGCCCGACCAGTACGGCCAGTACGCCCAGCCGCAGCCCTCGTTCGACGCCCCGCCGCCCGGCTACCCGGCACCGGGGCACGCCCCCGGCCACGGACCCGGCCGACCGCCGGCCGAAGAGCCGGGGCACGTCGAGGAGTTCGAGGACGAGTACGACTCGGGCCCGCTGATCCGGCCGTTCGCGATGACCGGCGGACGCACCCGGCCGCGCTACGAACTGGCGCTGGAGGCACTCGTCTCCGCCAACGTCGACCCGCAGCGCCTGGCCACCCTGCTCCCCGAGCACCAGCGGATCTGCACCCTGTGCACGGAGGTCAAGTCCGTCGCCGAGGTGTCGGCCCTGCTCGCCCTTCCTCTGGGGGTGGCCCGCATCCTCGTGGCCGACCTGGCCGAGGCCGGCCTCGTCGCCATCCACCAGCCCGCTTCCGGCGGCGAATCCGGAAACCAGCCCGACGTCACGCTGCTCGAAAGGGTCCTCAGTGGACTTCGCAAGCTCTAACGCGGCCGCCCCCACCCGCGCCACCACCTCCGCGAAGATCGTCGTCGCCG